>NZ_DASTBH010000025.1:0-10128 GCF_035712165.1 Actinophytocola sp.
GTCGTCCAGCCAGGAGTACGACGGCATCGCCGCCGGGTCGAACGACCCCGCGTCGTACGAGCCGGTGAACCGCCGGCCGGCCCCGGGCAGTCCGGCCAGCCGCTCCAGGCCGGCCTGACCGAGATAGAGCCCGCCCGCCGCCGCCGCGAACACCCCGCCCCGGACCAGACTCCGCCGGGACAGGTCGGTCCGGCGCGGCCGGGCCCGGCGGGCCAGCACGTGCCACACCGCCGGCCCGGTCAGCGCCAGCGCGGCGGCCACATGCAGCCACATCACCAGCACGCCGCCCACCGAGCGCACCAACCCGGTGGTGTAGGCCAGGCCGGACAGCAACGTGGTCACCGCGAGGCCCGCCAGCACCAGCGACAGCCAACGGGTCCGGCGGGTTCGGCGCAGCCCGCGCCGGACCACCGTGCTCTTCCACGGCGTCAACAGGATGACGGCCATCGCCACGATCCCGTGCGCGACCACCACCCAGCGCCCGCCCGGCGCACCGGCGGCCACCGAGCCGACTCCGGTGGCGAACGCCAGCACCAGCACCGCAAGCAGTGCCAGGTTGGTCACCCGAGGGGTCGGTCGCGGCATGAACCCGGCGACGCGCGCTCGCCACTCGACGACGCCGCGGCGTTGGCCCGGCCAGAGCAACAGCACACCGCCGACGGTAGGCCGCGACGCCCTCGGCGCGGTAGGTGCCGCTGGGCACGTGTCGTCCGGCCGGATCCCGGTTTGCCGGGCCCACCACGGGGAACGCTGAGACATGCGCACAGCGGTGTTGCTCGCGGCCCTGATCCCCCTGCTCCTGCCGGTGCCCGCCGCCGCGGTGGGCGAGGCGCCCGGCGGACCCGGCGCGCCCGCGGTGTTCACCCCGGCGGACAAACAGGGGTTCGGCACCGCGCGCGGCACCGCCAGCCCGGTCTGGTTCACCCTCGGCGGCGGCCGGATGACCGAGGTGTTCTACCCGGACCTGAGCACGCCGGCGGTCCGCGACCTGCAACTGGTGGTGACCGACGGAACCAGCTTCGTCGAGCGCGCCCAGGACGTCCGGGCGCGCACCGAGCCCACCGGCGACCTGACCTTCCGCCAACACCTCAGCGGCACCGGCTGGACCGCCGAACTGCGCTACGTCACCGACCCGGCCCGGGCCAGCGTGCTGGTCGACGTCGACCTGCGCTCGCGTTCCGGCCGTCCACTTCAGACATTCGTGGTGTACGACCCGGCGCTGTCCCGGGAAGGCGGCGACGATCGCGCGCTGACCGCAGGCGACGCGCTGGTCGCCACCGACGCGGGCGCGGCCAGCGCCCTGCTCGCTCGCCGCGGGTTCACCGCCACCACCAACGGTTTCCTCGGCACCAGCGACGGCTGGACCGACCTGGCCGCCGATCGCCGGCTCGACTCCCGCTACGCCGCCGCCGGTCCCGGCAACGTCGTGCAGACCGCCCGGCTGCGGGTGGACGGCGCCGGCTCCCGGCACGACACGCTGGTGCTCGGCTTCGGCCCGGACCGCCGCGCCGCGCTCGGCGCCGCGCATGCCTCGCTGTCCGCCGGTTTCCCCGCCGCCTCGGCCGGCTACCGGGCCGGCTGGCGGTCCTACGTCGCCGGTCTGCATCGCCCGCCCGCCAGCCTGCGCACCGAGCGGGAGCGAGCCGTCTACACCAGTTCGCTGCAGGTCCTCGCGGCCACCGAGGACAAACGCCACCCCGGCGCGTTCATCGCCGCGCCGGCCCTGCCCTGGGCGTTCGGCTTCGACCGGACGGTCGTGCCCGAGTTCGGCCCCTACGCGCTGGTCTGGCCACGCGACCTGTACCACGTGGCCACCGCGCAGCTCGCCGCCGGCGACCGTCCGGCCGCCGGCCGTGCGCTCGACTACATGCTGCGCGTCCAGCAGCGACCCGACGGCCATCTACCCCAGAACACCCGGGTGGACGGCAGCCCGTACTGGACCAGCATCCAACTCGACGAGACCGCGGCCCCGATGCTGCTGGCCTGGCTCCTCGACCGCCGCGATCAGTCCACGTTGGACGGTCTGGCCCGCGCGGCCGACTTCCTCATCTCCTACACCAAGGACGGCAACACCGCCCCGTGGAGCGAGCAGGAGCGCTGGGAGAACCAGAGCGGCTACTCGCCCGCCACGATCGCCTCGGCGGTCGCCGGCCTGACCTGCCTTGCCGACCTGCTCACCCGCGCCGGCAACGGCCCCGCCGCCGCCCGCTACCAGGCGGTCGCCGACTCCTGGGCGGCCCGGGTGGAAGGCTGGACCGTCACCCGCACCGGCCCCTACTCCACCGCCCCCTACTACCTGCGCCTCACCAAGGACGGCCAGCCCGACCAGGGCACCAGCTACAACCTCGGCGACAACAACCCGGGAACCGTCGACCAGCGCGCCGTCGTCGACCCCAGCTTCCTCGAACTGGTCCGCCTGGGCGTCCGCCGCGCCGACGACCCGGTCATCCGCAACACGATCGCCGTGGTCGACCGGCAACTCGCCACCGTGACTCCGGCCGGCCAGTTCTGGCACCGCTTCACCAGCGACGGCTACGGCGAACAGGCCGACGGCGCACCCTGGAACGTCAACTTCCCCGAGCCCACCCGCACCTACGGCCGCCTGTGGCCGATCTTCGCGGGCGAACGCGGCGAGTACGACCTGCTCGCCGGCGACACCCGGTCCGCCGCGACCCGGCTGCGCTCCATCGCCGCCACCGCCAACAGCGGCCTCATGCTCCCCGAACAGGTCTGGGACACCCGCCCGCCCGCCCCCACCGTCCGCCCGGGCACCCCCACCACCTCGGCCACACCCCTGGCCTGGACCCACGCCCAGTACGTCCGGCTGGCCTGGTCGATCACCGCCGGCCACCCCGTCGAACGCCCCACCCCCGTCACCTGCCGCTACGCCCCACCCTGCTAAGCCACCCCCACAGCCGAGCCGCCCATCCGGGTAGCCAAGCCGCCCGTCTGCGTAGCTGAAACGCGCGTCTGCGTAGGCGAACTGCCCGTCGGGGTAGCTGAGGCGCCGGGCTCGGGCTTTCCGTGGGTGGGCCTGGGTGCCGTCCCCGGCTCCGTCGGAACGCTCGGGTCGGTCGCCTTGGCAGGGCTGGGCCCGGCGTTCCGAAAGCACGGCGCCTGCGGCGCCGCGCCGCAGGCGCGGCGCAGGCTGCCGCAATCTCAGGCGCCGCTAGATCCGGCCTTCCTTGATTGCGTCCAGCAGGTCGCACAGGTTGACCCGCAATACCGGTCCGGCCGGGTTCTTGCTGTCCCGCACCGCGCCCGCGCTAGACACTTCGACGCAGTTGTTCGCGCCCTGGGTCCGACTGGACTTCTTCCACCGTGCCTCCATCGTGTCCTCCGGTTTAGCTTGCCGTGATACGCCCACGGAGGATCGTCGCAGAGTCGCGCTGACTGAGCGCTGCCGCCCATACCTCCTCGAAGTCCGCTGCGTAGACCGCGGTCTCGTCGGGGTCTTGGAGGTAGGTGGCGTCGGTGAGGCCCTCGATGTAGACCCGGGCGATCGGTGGAGCGCCGAGTCGTAGCCACGTGAACCCGACGCCGATCGCACGGTGGGCGCCCGAGGTGAACGGCATGATCCGGATCGCGACATTCGGCAACGCGGCGACGTGCAGCAGGTGACGGATCTGGTCTTGTAGCACCTCCTCGCCGCCGACGAGGCGGTGCAGCGCGGCCTCACCGAGCACCACCCGGACGTCGGGCGGGTTGTCGCCGCGCAGGATCGCCTGCCGCGCGACCCGGGCGGCGAGCACCTCGTCCGACTGCTGCTGGGAGTGCAGGTGGGCCAGCAGCGCGCGGGCGTACCCCTCGGACTGCAGCAGGCCGGGCACCAGCTCGGCGTCGTAGTAGCGGATCTCGGCGGCGGCCCGCTCGAGTGCGACGTAGGTCTGCGCGAAGTCCGCCACCCGGGCCGGCGCCTCCCGCTTGCGGGCTGCGTCGGCGAGCATGCGCAGCGTGGTCCGCTCCTCGCCGGCGACCTGGTACAGGTCGGCAAGCCGGTCGATCTCGGCCGGCACCGGCACCCGCGAGCCACGCTCCACCCGGCTGACCTTCCCCGTGTACCAGCCAAGATCGCCCTCGATGGCGGCCGGCGTCAGTCCGGCGGACTCGCGGGCGCGGCGCAGCATGTCGCCGAGCTCCACGCGCTGCGGATTCTGGGTGGCCACGACACTCCTGTCCATCCATCCATCTGTCTGTCGGAGCTACATCCTGCCGGTCGGCCCGAGCGCATGCATTCCCTCATACGGGTAATGGCTAATTGGACATGTCTAGTTGTACGGTGCCAATTAGGTCGCTTCCGGCACCTCGCCTCCGGGACGTGATGCGCCCAACGGCAGCGATCCAGCCGGCTCCGGCCGGCGGCCACGGCCCCGGCTCCTGCTCAGGTTCTCGGGGCCGCTGGTCCACCTCAACCACAACGTGAGCCGGTGGTGATCATGTTCGGACTCGGTCCACTTGAGACTGGCATCGCGCTGGGCGTGGCGGTCACACTGGCCGTGATCCTCACCGTTCTTGACGCCCGCCTGCTCATCCGCCGCCTGCGTCACTTGGAGAGTTGTTGGTACGGCACCTGTGGGCAGTGCCGTGGATGCCGACATCCCGATCGCCGGGCCGCCGTTCCGCGCTCGCGTGCGGCCCGGCCGGCGCCGGACAGTGACCTGCCGGCGTCAAGCCGGGTCGAGGAGGACCCCTCCACCCTCGGCCCGGCCCCAGCCCCGGTGGGCGCGGATGCCCCGACCTCCGCGCCCACCGGACTCCACCAGGACCCTTCGGCGAGTCCCCAGTTCGGGCCCGGCGAGTCGTCCAACCCAGGCTGGTGAGTTGCGAACTCAGGAACAACATTCAGCGCGGGGCGGCGCCTGCGGCGCCGCCCCGCAGGCGCGGCGGGGCGGGTGTTCTGTTGTCGCGCTGGCGGCTTGTCAGCCCTTGGTCGCCCCGGATGCCAGGCCGCCGATCAACTGGCGTTCGGCCACGGCGTAGAGGGCCAGGGCGGGGACCATGGCGAGGACAACGTAGGCGAGGATCTTGGCGGTGTCGGTGCTGTGTTCGGAGCTGAACTGGCTCACCGCGACCGGAATCGTCCAGAGGTCCGGGTCGCCGAACACGACGAGGGGGAGCATGAAGTTGTTCCAGCTTGCGACGATGGCCAGGACGGACACGGTGGCGAGGGCCGGGCGGGCCATGGGGAGCAGGATCCGCCAGAAGAAGCCGAACGGGCTGCAGCCGTCCAGGGTGGCCGCCTCCTCGACCTCGCCCGGAATCGCCCGGAAGAACGCGCGCAGGATGATGATCGTCACCGGGAGGCCGTAGGCGACCTGGGGGAGGATCACTCCGAGCGGGTTGTTCAGCAGTTCGAACTGCCGCAGGATCACGAACAACGGCAGGATGGCCACCGCGAACGGGAACATCAGGCCGACCGTGAACAGCATGAACAGCATTTCCCGGCCCCGGAAGGAGAACCGGGCGAACACGAACGCCGCCATCGCCGAGATCCCGACCACCAGCAGCGCGGTGAGCACCGCGATGAACACGGTGTTCCACAGCGGACGCCAGAAGTCCACCGAAGCGAGGATCCCGGTGTAGTTGCCGAAGATCCACGGCTTCGGCAGGCCGATCGGGTTGTTGGACAGCTGCCCGTTGTCCTTGAACCCGCCCAGCGCGCCGTACAGCACCGGCACCAGGATGAACAGGCTCATCACGATGGCGATCGCGTAGAGCACCACTTTCCGCAGCACCCCGGCCGCACCGGCCGGCTTGACCGGTCCGGCCGGCGCGCGGCGCACCACGGTGGTCATCGCGCCTCCTGCATCCCGGTGACCGCGCCCTCGATGTCCCGGCGCATCACGAACCGCTGGTAGAACATCGCGAAGACGAAGCTGATGATGAACATGGCCACGCTGATCGCCGACGCGTAACCGACCTCGGAACGGCGGAAACCGTACTCCCACATGGTGTACGCCATGGTTTCCGAGGCGTGGATCGGCCCGCCCTTGGTGAACACCCACACCATGTCGAACAGCTGGATCGTGCCGATGATGGCCAGGAACACCGAGATCCTGATGGTCGGCCCGAGCAGCGGCAGGGTCACGTGCCGGAAGGTCTGCCACGGGGTGGCGCCGTCGATCATCGCCGACTCGATCAGCTCGTCCGGGATGTTCTGCCGCCCGGCCAGATACAGGATCATGTGGAAGCCGAAGTACTTCCAGGTGATCACGAAGAACAGCGTGTACAGCACGATGTCCGGGTTGTCGGTGAACCCGGGCGGCGAGTCCACCCCGAAGAACCGGAAGACCTCGTTGGCCAGCCCGCGGTCGCCGTTGAACAGCATGTTGAACAGCACGCCCGCGATGACCTCGGACAGCACGTAGGGCGCGAAGAACAGCAGCCGGAACACCGCCCGGCCGCGCAGCTTCTGGTTGAGCAGCAGGGCGATGCCCAGCGCCAGCGGAAGCTGGATCGCCACGGACAGCAGGATCAGGATGACGCCGTGCCGCAGGTCGCCGAGGAAGACCTTGTCCTTCAGCATCCGGGTGAAGTTGTCCAGCCCGATGAAGTTCGTCGGCACCCCGCCGAAGCCGTTCCACTTGAACAGGCTGGTGTAGGCGGCGACCATGATCGGCACCAGCACCAGCAGGGTGAACAACACCAGCGCCGGCAACAGGAACAGCCCGATCGCGACGATGTTGACGCGGCGCCGGCGCCCGCCCCCTGGTCGGGCCGCCGGCCTCGCGTCGGGCGGTCTCGGCGCCGCCCGCTCCTCGGTATCGACTGTGGAGCGCGTCATCTAGGCATTCTGGGCGGCTTCGGTGATCGCCTTGGCGACCGCCTCCGGGGTCATCGCGCCGGCGACCAGCTGCGAGACGCTGTCGTTGATGGCCGCGCCGACCGACGGCGGGTAGGCCTGGTCGGGGTAGAGCTGGAACTCGGTCGTCTTGCTCACCTGGGCGACCACCTTCTTGGCGTTGGCGTCGCTGACCGCGTCCTCGGTGCCCTTGACCACCGGCAGGATCGATCCGGTCGAGATGCCCTTGCGGATGTTCTCCGGCTTGAGCAGGAACTGCAGGAAGTCGACCGTGGCCGGCGGGGCGTCCTTGCCGACGGCGAACCCGCCGCCGCCGCCCATGATGTCGGTGACCTTGCCCTTGCCGCCGTCCACCGCCGGGAACGCGAAGAAGTCGAGGTCGTCGCCGATGCCCTTGCCGGACTGCTCCTTCTGCACCGAGGGACCCCACTGGCCCATCAGCTCCATGGCCGCGAGACCGTTGCCCATGGTGGCCGCCTGGCCGGTGGGCTGGTCGTACGGCGCGGCCAGGAACCCGTTCTGGAACGGTTGCATGTCAACGAGCTTCTTGAGCTCCTGACCTGCCTTGACGAACTCCTCGCCGTCGAACTTCTTGTCCGCGGCGGCCTTGCGCAGCCCGTCCACCCCGGCGATCCGGATCGCCAGATAGGTCCACCAGTACATCTCCGGCCATTTGGCCTGGCCGGCGATGGCGATCGGGGTGACTCCGGCGCCCTTGAGCTTGCCCACGCTGTCCAGCATCTCGGCCCAGGTGGCCGGCGGTGTGCTGATTCCGGCCTTGCTGAACAGCGCCTTGTTGTACCAGAAGCCGACCATGCCGATGTCGTTCGGCAGGGCGTAGGCCTTGCCGTCGATCTGGTAGGCCTCCATGGCAGTCTTGGAGATGTTGCTGATCGTGCCGCTGGCGTCGTTGGTGATCTCCTTGACCAGACCGGCGTCGACCTGCTGTTTGAGCACGCCGCCGCCCCAGGTGTGGAACAGGCTGGGGGCGTGCCCGGACTGGGTCTCGGTGGTCATCTTGGCCTTGAAGGCCTCGTTCTCGATCGGCGTGATGTTGATTTTCACGTTGGAGTGCTGGGCCATGTATGCCTTGGCCAGTTCGTCCCACACCGGCAGCATCGGCGGAGTGTTCGCGATGTGCCACCAGTCGATCGTCTGCTGTGCGTTGGGGTCCGCACTGTTCCCGCCGCTGTCGCCGCTGCTGCAGCCGCCGATTCCGAGCACGGCGGCGCCGGCGCCGAGCGCGCCGAGGAAGGTTCGGCGGGGCATCGGGGTCCAAGCAGTCATTGCTATCCCTTTCGACCGCAAGTTTCCGGAACGTGTCCGGTAGTTTTCGGTGGCGCTGGTCACACTACATCCGCGCTGAGTTACGTATCAAGACCTGTTGCGGGCCGGTCACGGCGGCATCTCGTCGAGATCACCCCGTTACCGGCTGAAGAATCGGTTCCGAAAATTATCGGGCGTCCCGCAGGAATGTCGCCAGGGCGCTCATGTCCGCCGCCCCGAGACCCGCGTCGAGCGCGGCGCCCACCACCTGGCGGTTCGCGGCCAGCTGTGTCATCGCAACCCCGACCTCGTCGGCCAGCCCGGCGACCAGCGCAAGATCCTTCGCCACCAGGCCAAGGGTGAACGCCGGCGGGGTGGTCTCCGGGTGCTCGTAGGCGGCCCGCTTGTACAGCACGAACGGTGCCGCCAGCGCGCTCGACGCGAACACCTCGTAGGCCGCCGACCGGTCCAGCCCGGCCGACTCGGCCAGCACCAGCGCCTCGGCCAGCGCCTGGTTCAGCCCGTGCAGGGCGGAGTTCACCGCCAGCTTCATGACCGACCCGCTGCCCTGGCCACCCAGATGAAAGGTCCGCCTGCCAAGGATGTCGAGCACCGGTGCGGCCCGCTCCAGTGCCGCCGGGTCACCGCCGACCATGAACGTCAGCTCGCCCCGCTCGACCAGCGCGACGCTGCCCGACACCGGCGCGTCGAGCAGCACCGCACCCCGCTCGGCGGCCAGTGCCGCAAGCTCCCGCACGGTGTCCGGCGCGACGGTGCTGGTCTCCAGCACGACGGACCCGGCCCGCAGCCCGGCGACCAGCCCGTTCGGTCCACTGTAGACAGACCGGGCCGCGTCGTCGTCGGCCAGTGACACGAGCACGAGCCCGGCGGCCGCCGCTTCGCGCGCCGAACCGGCCACGCTCGCCCCGGTCCGCTCGGCGACGCGCTCGGCCCGCTCCCGGGTCCGGTTGTACAGCAGCACCTTCCGGCCGGCTCGGCACAGCGTTGCGGCCATGGCCGCGCCCATGGTGCCGGCGCCGACCACCGCGACCGGGTCGGCGGCCACTACCGCCAGCCTCCGTCGACGGTCAGGCTCACGTTGTTGATCGCGGGATTCTCCAGCAGGAACACGCTGGCCGCCACGACATCCGCCATGCTCGCCAGCCGGCCGGTCAGCGTTCCGGCCCGCACCCCGTCCAGCACCGCCGCCGGCTTGTCCCGCCAGTACGGGCTGTCGCCGACGATCCCGGGATGAATCGAGTTGACCCGGACCGGCGCGAGCTCGACCGCGAGCGTGCGGACCAGGCCCTCGACTCCGGCGTTCACCGTGGACACCGTGGTGGATCCCGGATAGGGCCGCACCTTCGCCTGCCCGCCGAACAGCAGCACGCCGGACTCGGCCGACAACCGCTCGCGCAGCGCATGCACGACCTCGGCGTAGCCGACCAGTTTGAGGGTGACCAGGTGCCGGGCGGCGGCGATGTCGAACTCGGCGACGGTGTTCTGGTCGCGGTCGACGGCGGAGAGCACCAGCGCGTCGACCGGACCCACCTCGGCCAGCGCGGCGCCGATCTCCTCCGGGCGGGACAGGTCGAAGCCGAGCCCGGTGGCCGCCCCGCCCACCTCCTTGGCGGCGGCCCGCGCCCGGCCGGCGTCCCGGCCGGTGAGCACGACCTCGCGGCCCGCCTCGGCGTAGTGCCGGGCGAGTTCGAGGCCGATGCCGGCCGTCGCACCGATCACGACCACCGCACCCATGTCAGCTCCCTTCCAGCGCCACCTTCAGGTAGTCCCAGTCCCGCACGAACCGGTAGGAGTACCGCCCGGGTGGCTGCGGCGCCTGGGTTTCCAGCCAGCGCAGCGGACCGTCGCCGAGGTTGCGGAAGCCGTGCACGCACCCGACCCCGGCGAAGGCGACGTCGCCCGGTCCGAGCCGGTAGGTCTCGCCGTCGAACGTGCCCTCGCCGTCGCCTTCGAGGAAGTAGTAGGTCTCCTCGAACGGATGGTCGTGCGGGCCGGCCACCCCGTCCGGCTCGTACTGCACCATGAACATGGTGGCAAGC
>NZ_DASTBH010000026.1:0-22383 GCF_035712165.1 Actinophytocola sp.
CGGGGCGCCGCCGGCGCCCGGCTCTTCGGTGGAGTTGGGGATTCGGTTGCCGAGTTGGGAACTCGCGTGCTGGGGCGGGCGACTCGCCGATTACCCGGGACCGCTGCCCGGCGAGTCCCCATTTCCAGCCCGGCGAGTTCCCACTTCGCGCCCGCGAGTTCCACGTCAGCGGCGCCGCCCGGCGCCTGCGGCGCCGGGCGCCGCAGGCGCCCGGCTCTTCGGTGGAGGCGGTGAATCGGTTGCCGAGGTGGGGACTCGCGTGCTGGGGCGGGCGACTCGCCGATCGCCCGGAACGCTGCCCGGCGAGTCCCACCTTCCAGCCCCGCGAGTCCCCCGTTCCAGCCCGGCGAGTTCCCATTTCGTGCCCGGCGAGTTCTCCGGGTGCCGGCTGGGCTGGATGGCGACGGAGCCGGGTGGGTCAGGCGGAGTCGCGGGGGATGAGCTCGGTGCGGAGCACCACCGGGTCGCTCACGGGGCCGCCGTTGATCTGGGCGAGCAGCAGCTCGGTCATGGTGCGGGCCTGCTCGGCGATGGGCTGGCGGACCGTGGTGAGTGCCGGCTCGGTGTGCTGGGCCAGCTCAATATCGTCGTAGCCGACCACGGCCACGTCGTCGGGCACCCGACGCCCGGCGGAGCGCAGGGTGCGCAGCGCCCCGACCGCCATCATGTCGTTGGCGGCGAAGACCGCGTCCAGGCCCGGCGCCCGGTCCAGCAGCTCCGCCATCGCCCGCTCGCCGGAGATCCGGGTGAACCGGCCGTAGGCGACCTGGCCACCCGGCTGACCCGCCCGGGCCAGCGCCCGGTGGTAGCCGGTCAACCGGTCGGTGGCGGCGGTCATGTCCGGCGGCCCGGCGATGGTGGCGATGCCGGTACGCCCGGCGGCGATCAACCGTTCGGTGGCCAGCTGCCCGCCACCCACATTGTCACTGTCCACATAGGTCAGTCCGGGCACCGGCCGGTCCGGCCGGCCGCCGACCACCGTGGGCACCCCGGACCGGATCAACAGGTGCGGCAGCGGGTCCTCGGCATGCATGGACGCGAGCAGCACGCCGTCCACGTGGCCGCCGCGCACGTACTCGGCCAGCCGCTCGTGCTCGGCGTCGTTCTGACCGTTGACCAGCACCAGTTGCATCCCGGTGCCGGACAGGGCCTGGCTGGTGGCGATGATCATGCTGGCCAGGTACGGGTCGGCCAGCACGGTGGCGTCGGCCTCGCGCAGCACCATGGCGATGGAGTCGGTGCGCCGCTTGACCAGGCTGCGGGCCGCCCGGTTCGGCACGTAACCCAACTCCGCGACGGTCCGGTCGACCAGGTCCTTCGCCTCGGGGGAGACCCGCGGCGAACCGTTGATCACCCGGGACACCGTGGCCCGGGACACCCCGGCCGCCGCGGCCACGGTGTCCAGCGTGGGGGGCTGTCGCTGGACGCTCATGCCTCCAGCCTAGCGATGGGAGCGCTCTCACCGGTGGAGGTGGGCGGGACGGCCGGCCGGCTCCGCTGGAGGTCCGCAGGGAACGGAGCCGGCCGGCGCCCCCGGTCGACGCACTCAGTGGCCGAACGTGAACCAGTTGAGGTTCACGAAGTCCGCCGGCTGTCCACTTGTGAACGTCAGGTAGACGTCGTGGACACCGGTGACCGGACTGATGTTCGCCGGCACCGTGCGCCAACTCTGCCAGCCGCCGGTGTTGGCGATGGCGAAGCTGCCGACCGGAGCGTTGGTCACGCTGTCCAGCCGCACCTCGACCAGGCCGCTGGCCCCGCCGCCGGCGCCGGACGCCGCCCGGGCCACGAACTGCCGGGCCGGACTCGACCCGAAGTCGATCCCGTTGTACCGGGTCCAGTTGCCGTTGTTGATCGCGCCGATGTTCTGGCCGCCGCCGGAGTCCGTGGTCGCCTCGACGATGACACCGTTCTGCTGCTGGAAGTTCTCGGCCTGCAGCGTGGTGTAGGCGTTGCCGCCGCCGCCACCGGGCGGGTTCGTCGTGGTGGTCGTGGTGGGCGGCTGGCCGCCACCGCCCCTGGTCCACACCGCCACGTAGTCGACCACCATCGGCACGCCGTTCGCGGTGGCCGCGGTCGGGGTGCCGGTTCCGGCCACACCGTTGGGGAAGCTGCCGCCCATGGCGACGTTGAGCAGGATGAAGTACCCCGCGTGGCTGGTCATGTTGTTCCACGTGCCGGCGTCGAACTGGTTCTGGTTCACCTGGTGGTACTGGGTTCCGTCGACGTACCAGCGCAGTTGCTGCGGCGAGACGCCGGCGTCCCACTCGAACCGGTAGGTGTGGAAGGCCGACTGGCAGGACGAGCCGGGGCAGGGCCGGTTGGCGCCGATTCCGGTGAACTCGTTGCACGGCCCACCGGGTGCGACTCCACAGTGGAGCACGCCCCACACGGAGTTGATCCCGTTGACGTTCTCCATGATGTCGAACTCGCCGACCGCGGGCCAGTTGAACGAGCCCCGGTACGGCCCGCCGAGCGCCCAGAATGCCGGCCAGTAGCCAAGTGCGGCGTTGCCGGTCACGTTCGGCATCTGGATGCGGCCCTCGATGCGCAGCAGCCCGCCCGACGGCGGTTTGAAGTTCGCCCGCTGGGTCTCGATCCGGGCCGAGGTCCAGTTGCCGGCGCCGTCCCGGCGCGGGGTGATCCGCAGGTTTCCCGCGCCGTCAAGGGAAACGTTCTGCGTGCTGTTGGTGTAGCTCTGGATCTCGCCGGTGCCCCAGTTGGGCGGGCCGCCGGGATAGCTGTGGCCGAGGTCGAAGATCCAGTTGGCGCCCGAGGGCAGCGTGTTGGCCGCGCCGTTGAAGTCGTCGGAGAAGACCAGCGTGAACCCGGCGTCCGGCGGGGGGACCGCGGCCCGGGCCGACATCGTCAGCGGGATCGTCACCAGAAGGGAGGCGGCGGCGGCTCCGAGGACGAACCGCCACCCGCGACCGGACCGCCGGATGGCCGCCGGGGAGTGCAGGGATGGGCCGGGCATGGTTGACCTCCTTGTCAACCGAGGGGATGCCTGTCCTGTGTTTGTTGCTCGCAACAACAAACTGGGTCCATGAAAGCGCTCTCACCACGCGTTGTCAATGCCCGGGCACGCAGCGGCATCCCCCAGGAGGACGAATACGATCTTTCAGAACCCGCCGCCGGCCGCTGGCGGGGGACTGCTCCATCCGGCGGGTGCCCGCGGGCGACGCCTGCCCGGCGCCGCCGGATCCGACCCGTGCGGCACCCGAGCCCCCGGTGAACCCCCAGGCAGACCGGACAGTGACCAGCGCCGCACACCCGGATCGGGCAACGGCGAGTTATCCTGAGGTTTACGTGAGCTCGCCCGTACGTGGACGTTCGGCGCTATATCGCCTGAAGCATGGTCGGCGTTACGTCGATGACAACAATTCAGTCGCTCGATGGGTGCCTACACGTTTCGGGACTGTTAAGCTCTCGTCAACACGCGGGCCACCGAAGTCCCGCGCCCAGAACCGGTAACGCCGAACTGAGCGCGAGGACGACTGAGGGAGGTCGACGCGTGATCTACTCCGCCTTCCCCACCCCCCAGGGGCTCTACGATCCTGCCCTTGAACGGGACTCCTGTGGCGTGGCGATGGTGGCCGACATACGGGGACGCCGGTCACACGGCATCGTCTCCGACGGGCTCACCGCACTGGCCAACCTCGAGCACCGCGGCGCGGCCGGAGCCGAGCCGACGAGCGGCGACGGCGCCGGCATTCTGTTGCAGCTTCCCGACGAACTGCTCCGGGCCGAGGTGGACTTCGCGCTCCCAGAGCCCACTTCGGACGGTGCGCACACCTACGCCACCGGCATCGCGATGCTGCCGGCCGACCACCAGCCCCGGGCCGCGGCCGTCGAGCTGATCGAGCGGATCGCCAAGGAGGAAGGCCTGGTCCTGCTCGGCTGGCGGGAGGTCCCGGTCGCGCCCGCCCTCGCCGAGGTCGGCCCGACGGCGCTGTCGGTGATGCCGCACTTCGCCATGCCGTTCGTGGCCGGGCAACCCGACCAGGACGGCCGCTGTCCGGGTGGGATCGAGCTCGACCGGATCGTGCTGGGCCTGCGCAAGCGGGCCGAGCGGGAGAGCGTCGCGGCCGGCTGCGGCGTCTACTTCCCGTCGCTGTCCTCGCGCACGCTGGTCTACAAGGGAATGCTGACCACCGCGCAGCTGCCGGTGTTCTTCCCCGACCTGACCGACGAGCGGCTGGCCAGCGCCATCGCCCTGGTGCACAGCCGGTTCTCCACCACCACGTTCCCGTCCTGGCCGCTCGCGCACCCGTTCCGGTTCGTCGCGCACAACGGCGAGATCAACACGATCCGGGGCAACCGGAACCGCATGCGCGCCCGGGAGGCGCTGCTCGCTTCGGACCTGATCCCCGGCGACCTGACCCGGCTCTACCCGATCTGCGACCCGGACGGCTCCGACTCCGCCTCGTTCGACGAGGTGCTCGAACTGCTCCATCTCGGCGGCCGCAGCCTGCCGCACGCGGTGCTGATGATGATCCCGGAGGCATGGGAGAACCACCGCAGCATGGACCCGCTGCGCCGCGCCTTCTACCAGTTCCACTCCAGCCTGATGGAGCCGTGGGACGGTCCGGCCAGCGTGACCTTCAGCGACGGCTCGCTCGTCGGCGCGGTGCTGGACCGCAACGGCCTGCGTCCGGCGCGCTGGTGGCGGCTGGCCGACGACCGGGTGGTGCTGGCCAGCGAGACCGGCGTGCTCGACGTGCCGCCGGACCAGGTGGTGGCCAAGGGCCGGCTGCAGCCAGGCCGGATGTTCCTGGTGGACACCGCGGCCGGCAAGATCGTCGACGACGACGAGATCAAGGCCGAGTTGGCCGCCGCACTGCCCTACGAGGAATGGGTGCACGCCGGCCTGCTCAAGATCGCCGACCTGCCGGACCGCGACCACGTCGTGCAGACCCACGAGTCGGTGATGCGCCGCCAGCTCACCTTCGGCTACACCGAGGAGGAGCTGAAGATCCTGCTCACGCCGATGGCACTGGCCGGCGCCGAGCCGATCGGGTCGATGGGCACCGACACCCCGCCGGCCGCGCTGTCCCAGCGGGCCCGGCTGCTCTACGACTACTTCAAGCAGAACTTCGCGCAGGTGACCAACCCGCCGCTGGACGCCATCCGCGAGGAGATCGTCACCTCGGTGCAGCGCATCATGGGTCCCGAGCAGAACCTGCTCGAGCCGGGACCGGCTTCCTGCCGGCACATCCAGCTGCCCTACCCGGTGATCGACAACGACGAGCTGGCCAAGCTGATCCACGTCAACGACGACGGTGACCTGCCCGGCTTCAGCTGCACGGTGCTGCCTGGTCTGTACGAAGTGGACGGTGGTGGGCCGGCGCTGGCGTCGGCCATCGAGCGGGTGCGCCGGGAGGCGTCGGAGGCGATCGCGGCCGGCGCACGCATCCTGGTGCTCTCCGACCGGGACTCCGACCACCGGATGGCGCCGATCCCGTCGCTGCTGCTGGTCTCGGCCGTGCACCACCATCTGGTGCGCACCAAGGAACGGCTGCGGGTCGCGCTCGTGGTGGAGACCGGCGACGCCCGCGAGGTGCACCACGTCGCGCTGCTGCTCGGCTACGGCGCCGCCGCGGTCAACCCGTACCTGGCCTTCGAGACCATCGAGGACCTGATCGGGCACGGCGCGATCACCGGGATCGAGGCCCGCACCGCGATCCGCAACTACGTCACGGCGCTGGTCAAGGGCGTTCTCAAGATCATGTCCAAGATGGGCATCTCCACCGTCGGCGCCTACACCGCGGCCCAGGTCTTCGAGGCGCTCGGGCTGGCGGGCGACGTGCTCGACGAGTACTTCACCGGCACCATCTCCAAGCTCGGCGGCGTCGGGCTGGACGTGATCGCCGCCGAGGTCTCCGCGCGGCACCGCCGGGCGCACCCGGACAACCCGGCCGGCCGGGAGCACCGCGGCCTCGAGGTCGGCGGCGAGTACGCCTACCGGCGCGAGGGCGAACTGCACCTGTTCACCCCGGAGACGGTCTTCCTGTTGCAGCACGCCACCAAGACCCGCAAGGAGGAGGTGTATCGCCGGTACACCGCCGAGGTCGAGCGGCTCAACCGGGAGGGCGGTGCGCTGCGCGGGATGTTCCGGTTCCGCACCGAAAGCCGCACCCCGCTCCCGATCGACGAGGTCGAGCCGATCGAGTCGATCCTGACCCGGTTCAACACCGGCGCCATGTCCTACGGCTCGATCAGCGCCGAGGCGCACGAAACCCTTGCCATCGCGATGAACCAGATCGGCGGGCGGTCCAACACCGGGGAGGGCGGCGAGGACGCCGCCCGGCTCTACGACCCCAGGCGCCGCTCGGCCATCAAGCAGGTCGCGAGTGGACGGTTCGGGGTGACCAGCGAGTACCTGGTCAACGCCGACGACATCCAGATCAAGATGGCGCAGGGCGCCAAGCCCGGCGAGGGCGGGCAGCTGCCGCCGAACAAGGTCTACCCGTGGATCGCCCGCACCCGGCACTCCACCGCGGGCGTCGGCCTGATCTCCCCGCCGCCGCACCACGACATCTACTCGATCGAGGACCTGGCCCAGCTCATCCACGACCTGAAGAACGCCAACGAGAACGCCCGGATCCACGTCAAGCTGGTCAGCGAGGTCGGGGTCGGCACGGTGGCCGCCGGGGTGTCCAAGGCGCACGCCGACGTGGTGCTGATCTCCGGGCACGACGGCGGAACTGGCGCCTCGCCGCTGAACTCGCTCAAGCATGCCGGCACCCCGTGGGAGATCGGGCTGGCCGAGACCCAGCAGACGTTGATGCTCAACGGGTTGCGCGACCGGATCACGGTCCAGGTCGACGGCGCCATGAAGACCGGCCGCGACGTCGTGGTGGCCGCGCTGCTCGGCGCCGAGGAGTACGGGTTCGCCACCGCGCCGCTGATCGTCGCCGGCTGCGTGATGATGCGGGTCTGCCACCTGGACACCTGCCCGGTGGGCGTGGCCACACAGAACCCCGAGCTGCGCAAGCGGTACACCGGCCAGGTCGAGCATGTGGTCAACTACTTCCGGTTCGTCGCCCAGGAGGTGCGGGAGCTGTTGGCGGAGCTGGGTTTCCGCACTCTCGACGAGGCGATCGGACACGCCGAGGTGCTCGACGTGGACGAGGCGGTCGAGCACTGGAAGGCGGGCGGCATGGACCTGCGGCCGGTGTTCGAGGTGCCGCAGACCCGGTACGGCGCGGCCCGGCGGCGGGTTCGCGCGCAGGACCACGGGCTGGCGCACGCGCTGGACCGGACGCTGATCCAGCTTGCCGAGGCCGCGCTCGAGGACGCCCTGCCGGTGCGGCTGGAACTGCCGGTGCGCAACGTGAACCGGACCGTCGGCACGCTGCTGGGCTCCGAGGTGACCCGCCGCTACAACGCGACCGGGCTGCCCGAGGACACCATCCACATCACGCTGACCGGTTCGGCCGGTCAGTCGCTCGGCGCGTTCCTTCCTTCCGGCATCACGCTGGACCTGGTCGGCGACGCCAACGACTACGTCGGCAAGGGCCTGTCCGGCGGGCGGATCGTGGTGCGGCCATCGCCCGAGGCGCCGTTCGCCGCCGAGCAGCAGGTGATCGCGGGCAACGTGATCGGCTACGGCGCCACCGGCGGTGAGCTGTTCCTGCGCGGCCGGGTCGGCGAACGGTTCTGCGTGCGCAACTCCGGCGCGGTGGCGGTGGCCGAGGGCGTCGGGGACCACGCCTTCGAGTACATGACCGGTGGGCGCGCGGTGGTGCTCGGGACGACCGGGCGCAACCTGGCGGCCGGCATGTCCGGCGGCATCGCCTACGTGCTCGATCTCAACCACGAGCAGGTCAACATGGACATGGTGGACCTGCAGCGGCCCGGCGCGGAGGACCTGCGCTGGCTGCGGGAGATCGTCGCGCGGCATCACCAGCTGACCGGTTCGGCCGTCGCCGCGTCCCTGCTCGGCGACTGGACCAGGCGGGCCAGGGCGTTCACGAAGGTCATGCCCCGCGACTACCAGCGCGTGCTGAGGGCCGCGCGGATCGCCCGGGCCGAGGGCCGCGACGTCGACACCGCGGTGATGGAGGCGTCTCGTGGCTGACCCGAACGGTTTCCTGAAGCACCAACGCAAGGACGCGCCCAAGCGGCCCAAGGCGGACCGGCTGGCGGACTGGCGCGAGGTGTATGTCGAGCTGGATCCGGCCGAGCGGGACGAGCAGGTGCGTGTCCAGGCCAGCCGGTGCATGGACTGCGGCATCCCGTTCTGCCACTCCGGCACCGCCGGCTGTCCGCTGGGCAACCTCATTCCGGAATGGAATGACCTGTCGCGCCGGGCGGACTGGACCGGGGCCAGCGACCGGTTGCACGCCACGAACAACTTCCCGGAGTTCACCGGGCGGCTGTGCCCGGCGCCGTGCGAGACGGCCTGCGTGCTGTCCATCACCCCGGATGCCGGTGGGCCGGTGGCGATCAAGCGGGTGGAGCAGGCGATCGCGGACGTGTCCTGGGAGCGTGATCTGGTCCGGGCCCGCCCGGCGGCGGTGTCGTCGGGCCGCAGGGTGGCCGTCGTCGGCTCCGGCCCCGCCGGGCTCGCGGCCGCCCAGCAGCTCACCCGGGCCGGGCACGAGGTGACCGTGTACGAGCGGGACGACCGGCTCGGCGGCCTGCTGCGGTACGGGATTCCCGAGTTCAAGATGGAGAAGAAGGTCCTCGACCGCCGGCTCGCCCAGCTGCGCGCCGAGGGCACCCGGTTCGTGACCGGCTGCGAGGTCGGCGGACCGTCGCTGCCGGTGGAGCAGCTGCGCGCGTCCTACGACGCGGTGGTGCTCGCCGTCGGCGCGCTGCGCGGCCGGGACGCCCCCGAGATCCCCGGCCGGACCCTGACCGGCGTGCACCTGGCCATGGATCACCTGGTGCCGGCCAACAAGGAGTGCGAGGGCGACGGCCCGACGCCGCTTTCCGCGCAGGGCAAGCATGTCGTCATCATCGGCGGCGGCGACACCGGCGCGGACTGCTACGGCACCGCCACCCGCCAGGGGGCGCTGTCGGTGACCCAGCTCGACCAGTACCCCCGCCCGCCGGACGTGCGCGACGACGAGCGCAGCCCGTGGCCGGTGTGGCCGTGGATCCTGCGCACCTATCCCGCGCACGAGGAGGCCGGCGAACGCCGCTTCGCCATGGCCGTCGAGCGGTTCGTCGGCGACGAGTCCGGCAACGTGCGGGCCGTGGAACTGCGCGAGGTCAAGGTGCGCAAGGACCCCGTGACCGGCGAACGTGAGGTCGTCCCGGTCGGCGACCACGTCGAGGTGCTGCCGGCGGACCTGGTGCTGCTCGCGATCGGCTTCGCCGGCGTGGACCACATGCCGCTGCTGGACGACCTCGGGCTGTCGTTGAACCGCCGCGGCTCCCTGTCCTGCGGCCCCGACTGGCAGACCTCCGCTCCCGGTGTCTTCGTCTGCGGCGACGCCCACCGCGGCGCATCCCTGGTGGTCTGGGCCATCGCCGAAGGCCGCTCCGTCGCCCACGCCGTGGACGCCTACCTCATGGGCGCCAGCGACCTCCCATCCCCCGTCCACCCCACGGCCCTCCCGCTGGCAGTGGTGTAAAGGGCAGCGGATCCTCAGCGGCAGACGGTGTCCGGGGGGAGGGTGCCGGTGGTGAGGAAGTCGGTGACGGTGTTGTCGCCGCAGGGGTTGCCGTTGGCGAGGTAGGCATTGTGGCCGCCGGAGTTGACGATGACGATGTGGGCGCGGTGCAGGAGTGCGATCCGCAGGCGGAGGGCGCCGGCGAGGGGAGTGGCGGGGTCGCGCCGATTCTGGATCATGAGGATGTTGGCCGGGCCGTGCGGGTCGAGGCGGGTGGCCGGCTCGGCGGAGCGGTAGGGCCAGAACGCGCATGGCCGGATGTTGACGGGCATGCCGCCGGTCAGGGGGAAGGTGATCCGGTTGCGGGCGACGTCGCGGGCGTAGTCGTGGTCGGGGCCCGGCCAGGCGACATCGTTGCACGCGGTGGCGGTCTGCACCGCGATCAGGTTCTGGAAGAACTCGGCGGGGGGCGCGGGAATGGCCGGCACCGGTCCGCCGGTCAGCGCCGCGTGCAGGACGGCGGCCAGTTGTGGGAAAGCCGCGTCGGAGTAGAGCGAGTTGAACATCACGGCGCGCAGGGTGGCGCCGGTGAGATCGGGCCGGGGGGCGCGGTCCAGTGTCTCGGCCAGGCGCAGGTACGTGGCCCGGACGGCTTCGGGGGTGGTACCGAGGCCGGCGCCCTGCGCGACGGCCCAGGCGGCGAAGTCGGGGAAGCGGTCCTCGGCGCCGCGGCCGAAGTGGGCCTGCCAGGCGCGGGAGACCCGGCGCGGGTCGGGATCGTCGTTGCTGTCCAGCACGATCCGGTCGGTACGGGCGGGGAACATGGTCGCATACACCGCGCCGACGTAGGTCCCGTACGAGGTGCCCCAGTAGGACAGTCGCGGCTCGCCCAGCACCTGCCGGATCGCATCGATGTCCCTGGCCTCGTTGCGGGTGGTGATGTGCCGCATCAGCGGCCCGCCGTTGCCGGCGCACGCCCGGGCGACCCGGTCGGCGTGCTCGACATTTCCGGAGATGTCACCACCGGGTCCGGGCCAGGGAAGGAAGACCGCCGGGGCGATGTCGGCGGGCGCCAGGCCGCAGGAGACCGGCGTGCTGTGGCCGACGCCGCGCGGGTCGAACCCGACGATGTCGTAGCGATCCAGCACCTGCTGCGGCAGCCGCACCCCGTGCGTGCTCGGCCGCGCGAGGCCGGAACCGCCCGGCCCGCCCGGAATCAGCAGCAGCACACCCCGGCGGGTCCCGGGCTTCGCGGTGCGGATACGCGACACGGCAAGAGAAATCCGCTCGCCATCGGGTTCGCGGTAGTCCAGCGGAACCCGCACCGTCGCACACTCCTGCCGCGCGTCCAGCACAGCGCCGGGCACAGCCGGACACGGTCCCCATCCGGCGCCGGACTCGGCCATCGCGACCGGCATCCCGGACCCCACCAGCATCGTCACCAGCAGCGCTACCCGCGTGATCTTCCGCATCGGGCCAGCCTTGACGACCAGCCGGGCGCCAACCATCCTGCCAACCCCCGTAACCGGGGTAGGGCAGGCCCTACTCGACCAGCTCCCCGGGTGGGTGGGCGGCGGCGTCCTTGAAGAGGCTGACCAGGGTGTCCCGGTCGAGGTCGGCGAGGCGTTTGAAGCGGATGCAGCTCTTGCCGATGGAGGCTTTGGGGAGGCGGGGCCGGTAGGTCTCGGCGAGGTAGCCGTCGGCGACGACCGCCGCGACGTAGAGGGAGATGTAGTTCTTGTTGCTGGCGAAGGAGATTATCGCCGAGTCGCCTTCGCGGCCGGAGGCGTACCGGTAGTGGTAGGCGCCGTAGCCGGGCATGCCGAACCGCATGGTGGGAGCCAGGTCGGGCACCGCCTCCCGGATCAACTCGTGCAGGGCGCGCAGATCCGTGCGGCGAGGTTCGGGGAGAGCGTCGAGGTACTGCTCATGCGTCGCCGCGGTGGTCTTTCCGTGCATGCCTGAAGGCGATCACATCCAAGTGGCAATTGTCAGCCCCTATGGGCGGTATGTCGCCCAATTGGTCACTGTTAGCTTCCGACGCACTACCGGACCTTCTTGGAGGTAGATAACGAGATGAAGCGGACCATGATTGTTCTGGCGGCGGCATTACTCGGGCTGGCGGGATTGGTCGCGCCGGCGGGGGCGGCCACAGCGACGGTGCATCCGGCGGCGACGACGCAGGCGGCCGCGGACGCGGTGGCGGCGTACTGGACTCCCGAGCGGATGCGGCAGGCCGTGCCGCTGGACAGCCTGCTCGACCCGGTGGACGCCAAGCGGTTGCGGGTGGACGTGCCGCGGGGCGCGCCGCAGGTGGTGGCGCCGACCCCGGCCGACGTCACCCCGCTGGCATTCCCCAACGGCGGTTCGGCGTGGACGGGCGGCGGGGCCATCGTCAACACCGCGGGCCGGGTGTTCTTCACCTTCCAGGGACGCAATGCCTCGTGCAGCGGCAATGCGGTGACCAGTGCGAACAAGAGCACGATCATCACCGCCGGGCACTGCGTGAAGCTGGAGGGCGCCTTCCACACCAACTGGACCTTCGTGCCGGCCTACAACAACGGCACCGCGCCGTTCGGGACCTGGGCCGCGCGGGCGACCATGGCCACGCCGCAGTGGGTGGCCAGTGAGGACATCAACTTCGACGTGGGCGCCGCGGTGGTGAACACGCTGAACGGGCAGAGCCTGACCGACGTGGTCGGCGCGCAGGGCGTCTCGTTCAACCAGCCACGCGCCCAGGCCATGTACGCCTTCGGCTGGCCCGCGGCCGCGCCCTACGACGGCACCCGCATGATCTACTGCAGCGGCAACACCTTCAACGCGTTCCTGAGCAACGGCATCGGCCTGACCTGCAACATGACCGGTGGCGCCAGCGGCGGCCCGTGGCTGCGCCAGTTCAACGAGGCCACCGGGGCCGGACTGGTGAACTCGGTGAACAGCTACAAGATCAATTTCATTCCGACCTGGATGTTCGGACCGTACTTCGGCACCGACGCGCAGAACCTCTACAACTCGGCCCAGGCTGCCTGATCCCGATGGCCGGCGGCGGCCGCGGGGTCCGCCGCCGGCCGTCGTAGGCTGCCCGTTCGTGACGTTCACCGGGTTCGGCGAGCACGCCATCGACTTCTTCGACGGGTTGGAAGCGGACAACTCCAAGCCTTACTGGGAGGACCACAAACCGATCTACGACGCCGACGTGCGCGCTCCGATGGAGGCGCTGCTCGCGGTCCTGGAGAAGGAGTTCGCCGGCCAGTTCGGCTCGGCCAAGGTGTTCCGTCCCTACCGGGACGTCCGGTTCGCCAAGGACAAGACTCCCTACAAGACCCACTGCGGCGGGGTGATCGAGCAGGGCCGGGGCGCGGGCGCCTACTACGTGGAGGTCAGTTCGCTCGGGCTGCGGGTGGGGGGCGGTTGCTTCCACCTCGAGCCCGACCAGATCGCCCGCTACCGGGTGGCGGTCGCCGACGAGATCCGGGGCGAGCGGCTCGGTGCGATCCTGGCCAAGCTCGCCAAGCGCGGTTGGGAGATCAAGGGCGACCGGCTCAAGAGCCGGCCGCGCGACTACCCGGCCGACCATCCGCGCATCGACCTGTTGCGATACCGGTCGGTCTATGCGGTTTCGCAGTGGGATCCGGACGACGTGCTGCACGAGCGCGCCTGCCTGGACCGGGTGCGCAAGGCGTTCCGCGAGTTGCGGCCGTTCAACGAGTGGGCGGCCGACCACGTAGGGGTGGCCGATTCCGGTCGGTAGCCGGTTTGCCGAAGGTCCACCGAAACGAAACCAACCTACTTACGGGTACTTCGGGATCGTTCCAGGAAATCGGACTACGCTCCCTAGCCGTGAACCGTCGCGCGAAAATCGTCTGCACCCTCGGCCCGGCCACGTCCACTGCGGAAAAGGTGGCCGAGCTCGTGGCGGCGGGTATGGACGTAGCCAGGATGAACTTCAGCCACGGCAGCCGGTCGGACCACAAGCAGGTGTACGGCCTGGTCCGGGCCGCGTCCGACGAAACCGGACATGCCGTCGGCATCCTGGCCGACCTGCAGGGCCCGAAGATCCGGCTGGGCACGTTCGCCGCCGGCCCGGTGGAGTGGAAGACCGGCGAGGTCGTCCGGATCACCGTCGAGGAGGTGGCCGGCACCCACGATCGGGTGTCCACCACCTACAAAGGCCTGGCCCGGGACGCCAAGCCCGGCGACCGGCTGCTGGTCGACGACGGCAAGGTGGGCCTGGTGGTCCAGCGGATCGAGGGCCAGGACGTGGTCGCCGAGGTGACCGAGGGCGGCACGGTCAGCAACAACAAGGGCCTCTCGCTGCCCGGCATGGACGTCTCCATCCCGGCGCTGTCCGAAAAGGACGTCGAGGACCTGGAGTTCGCCCTGCAACTCGGGGTCGACTTCATCGCGCTGTCGTTCGTCCGCTCGCCGGCCGACATCGACCTGGTGCACCAGGTGATGGACCGGGTCGGCCGGGGCCGGCTCCCGGTGATCGCCAAGCTGGAGAAGCCGGAGGCGGTCAGCAACCTCGAGGCCATCGTGCTGGCCTTCGACGGGATCATGGTGGCCCGGGGCGACCTCGGCGTCGAACTGCCGCTGGAGCAGGTGCCGCTGGTGCAGAAGCGGGCCATCCAGATCGCCCGGGAGAACGCCAAGCCGGTCGTGGTGGCCACCCAGATGCTCGAGTCGATGATCAACAACTCCCGGCCGACCAGGGCCGAGGCCTCGGACGTGGCCAACGCGGTGCTGGACGGCGCCGACGCGGTGATGCTGTCCGGGGAGACCAGCGTCGGCCGCTACCCGGTCGAGACCGTGCGCACCATGAGCAAGATCATCGAGGCGGTGGAGCAGGAGTCCACTGTGGTCCCGCCGCTGTCGCACGTGCCGCGCACCAAGCGGGGCGTGATCTCCTACGCCGCCCGGGACATCGGCGAGCGGCTCAACGCCAAGGCGCTGGTCGCCTTCACCCAGTCCGGCGACACGGTGCGCCGGCTGGCCCGGCTGCACACCCCGCTGCCGCTGCTCGCCTTCACCCCGGAGCAGAGCGTGCGCAGCCAACTCGCGCTGACCTGGGGCACGGAGACGTTCATCGTGCCCAGCGTGGAGTCCACCGACCAGATGGTCCGCCAGGTCGACACCTCGATGCTCACCATCGGGCGGTACCAGCCGGGCGATCTTGTGGTGATCGTCGCCGGGTCGCCACCAGGCACGATCGGCTCGACTAATCTGATCCGCGTGCACCGGCTCGGCGAGGAGGACCACGCCTAGCGCCTGAGAGACACAGCGGGAGGGTTCGAATGGGTGAGGCGGACCCGACTGCCGGGCAACCGGTCCTGGACCGGCTGGTCGACCTGCTCGACCTGGAGCGCATCGAGGAGAACATCTTCCGCGGGGTGAGCCCGCCCAGCGCGACCGTGCGGGTGTTCGGCGGGCAGGTGGCCGGGCAGGCCCTGGTGGCGGCCGGCCGCACGGTGCCGGACGAGCGCCGGGTGCACTCGCTGCACGCCTACTTCATCCGGCCGGGCGACCCGAGCGTGCCGATCGTCTACGACGTGGACCGGATCCGGGACGGGCGCTCGTTCACCACCCGGCGGGTGGTCGCGATCCAGCACGGCAAGGCGATCTTCTCGCTGTCCGCGTCGTTCCAGGTCGAGGAGCCCGGTCTGGACCACGCCGAGCCGATGCCGGACGTGCCCGGCCCGGAGGACCTGCCGACCCGGCTGGAGAGCCTGGGCGACCTGGCCGAGAAGCTGGGCCGGGCGGCCACCATGCCGCGCCCGATCGACATCCGGTACGTGACCGAGCCGCCCTGGCGGTCCCGGGACCGGGGCCCGCGCGCCGACGCCCGCAGCCAGGTCTGGATGCGCGCCGACGGCAAACTGCCCGACGACGCGCTGCTGCACGTGTGCGTCCTGACCTACGCCTCGGACATGACCATGCTGGACGCGGTGCTGGCCAGGCACGGCGTGTACTGGGGCACCGACAAGGTGGTCGGGGCGAGCCTGGACCACGCGCTGTGGTTCCACCGGCCGTTCCGGGCCGACGAGTGGTTCCTCTACGACTGCCACTCGCCCAGCGCGTCCAACGCCCGCGGCCTGGCCACCGGGCGGTTCTTCACCCGGGAGGGCGAACTGATCGCCACCGTGGTGCAGGAGGGTCTGCTCCGCGTCAACCGGTGAAAGTCAACAATTGTCGTAACCGGATCGAAGTAGGAAAATCGTCGCCCAGACGAAGTTCCTCCGACGGTCTGGAGTGGTCATGCGGCAGTCCTTGCGATTACTGGCCGGAATGCTGGTCGCGGTCACGGCCCTGACGGGGGTGGCCGGCGCGCCGGTCGCCGCCCAGGACCGGGGCTCGCTGGCCGGTGACCTGGACGCGATCCTGGCCAACCCGGGCCTGGCCGGCGCGGACGTGGCGCTGGTGGTGCGCACGGTGGACGGCCAGGAGCTCTACCGGCGCGGCAGCGACCGCCGCCAGCAGCCGGCCTCCAACGCGAAACTGGTGACCTCGGCGGCCGCGCTGGAGGTGCTCGGCCCGGACTACCGGTTCGGCACCACGGTCGGCGCGACCGGCCGGCTGGCCGCCCGGGTGCTGCACGGGGACCTGTACCTGCGCGGCACCGGCGACCCGACCATGCTGGCCGCCGACTACGACAGCCTGGCCGCCCAGGTCGCCGCGGCCGGGGTCCGGCTGGTGACCGGGAACCTGGTCGCCGACGACTCCTGGTTCGACGGCGTGCGCCTGGGCACCGGCTGGGCCTGGGACGACGAGCCGTTCTACTACGACGCGCAGGTGTCCGCGCTGACCGCGGCGCCGGACACCGACTTCGACGCCGGGTCGGTCATCGTCCGGGTCAGCCCGACCACGGCCGGCGCGCCGGCCCGGGTGGAGACCGTGCCGCCGACCGACCACGTGCGGATCGTGAGCAGCGCGGTGACCGGGGCGGCCGGCACCGGCTCGACGGTCTCGGTGGACCGTGAGCACGGCACCAACACCATCACGGTGAGCGGCTCGGTGCCGGCCGGCGCGAGCCCGGTGCAGGAGTGGATGGCCGTCTGGGACCCGACCGGCTATGCCGCGTCGCTGCTGCGCGCGGCGCTCGGCGCGCACGGGGTGCGGGTGCTCGGCCGGACCACCCGCGGCGTGACCCCGCCGGCCGCGCGCACGCTGGCCGAGCGGCGGTCGATGCCGCTGTCGGAGCTGCTGGTGCCGTTCATGAAGCTGAGCAACAACCTGCACGCGGAGATCCTGATGAAGGCCATGGGCCGGGCCAGGTCCAACGAGGGCAGCTGGAACGCGGGGATCGCGGCGGTCCGCGGGGTGCTGCCCGGGTTCGGCATCGACCCGGCCCGGCTGTCCCTTCTGGACGGTTCGGGCCTGTCCCGGATGGACCAGATCTCGCCCGACCAGCTTGTCGCGTTGCTGATCGCGGCCCGGAGCCGGCCGTGGTACCCGGTCTGGTACGCCGCGCTGCCGGTGGCCGGGGAACCGGACCGGATGGTCGGCGGCACGTTGCGCAGCCGGATGCGAAATACGCCCGCGGCGGGCAACGTGCATGCCAAGACCGGTTCACTCACCGGGGTCAGCAGCTTGTCCGGGTACGTGACCGCCGCCGACGGGCAGGCGCTGGTGTTCTCGATGGTCACCAACAACTCCGTGGGCATCAGCCTCAAGCCGATCGAGGACGCGGTCGCGGTGCGGTTGGCCTCGCCGGGTAGTGCGGCGGCGGCGGTCCGGGCCGACACCGGGCCGGAGCCGGACGGCGAATGCAGCTGGCGCAAGGCCTGCTGACAGAGCAGAGAGGAGGGCCCGGGACCGTGTCGGCGGGAGTTGGTCCCGGGCCCTCTCGATCGTCGGGCGACTCGGGGGGATTCCGGGGAGACGGGTCGCCCGACACGAGACGTGGATTGGGGGGCGGAACCACGTCTCGTGCTGGGGGTGCTGCGCCCTATCCGGGCGCGCCAAGCTGGTTGCGGAGGTCCGCGGCGACGTCGAGCAGGTCCGGCGGGCGCGGATCGTCCTCGGTGACCAGCAGGCAGAGGTGGGCGGTCAGGTAGGCACGGCAGGGCGCGGGGGCACGGCGCAGCAAGCGGGTCCGGCACCTGCGGCACCGGCCGCGCTCGTCCGGCTCATGCTCGGCGAGCGCGGACCGCAGCGCCTCGACGATGCGGGGAAGCTCGAGCCGGGCCAGGGCCCGGGCGTTGTCGCCCTCGGCGTGCTGCGAACGTTCGATCACCCCATCCAGGTAGTGGTGCAGCGATGACTGCAGGTGACCGAAGATGGAGCTGTACACCGGACTTCCCATTCCCAACGTGGCATAGCGTGTCATTGCGACGGACCCGTGGCCGGGCCATTGGTGTCCTGCATGTCCGGGATCGCCGGACCCGAGGAAATCCGTTGAGTCAACAGAAGCTTGCTCCAGGGCATACCCTTTCTGCAAGTTGCAGTACCCGGGTGGGTGATGGTGACTTCTCGCTCCGCGACGAAAGCCACCCTGAGTAGACACAGCTCAGGAGCGGATACGACCATGTGTCGCACAAGTCGAGCAACGAGGTGATCACCCATGGCGCGAGGTAACAGTCCGACGGTCCGGCGGCGACGGCTCGCCAGCGAGCTGCGCCGGCTGCGCGAGGCCGCCAGGCTGACTATCGACGAGGTGGGCGAGAAGCTGGAGTGCTCGGCTTCCAAGATCAGTCGCATCGAGACCGGCCACGTCGGAGTCACCCCCCGTGACGTGCGGGACATGCTGGAGCTGTACGCGCTGCCCGAGGACCAGCGCGAGGTTCTGGTGCAACTGGCCCGCGAGGCCCGCAAGAAGGGTTGGTGGCACGCCTACAACGAGGTGTTCACCGGAGCCTTCGTCGGCCTGGAGTCGGACGCCTCGTCGCTGCGCGCCTACCAGGCACTGCTGGTGCCGGGTCTACTCCAGACCGAGGACTACACCCGGGCCGTGATCAAGGCGATCGCACCCGACCACAGCGACGAGATCGTCGAACGCCGGGTGACCGCCCGGCAGAGCCGGCAGAAGCTGCTGACCGACCCGCAGCCGCCCGAGTACTGGGTGATCATGGACGAGGCGGTGCTGAACCGCACGGTCGGTGGCAAGGAAGTCATGCGCGGGCAACTGCTCCGGTTACTCGAGACGGCCGAGATGCCGCACGTGACCCTGCAGGTGCTGCCGTTCGACGCGGGCGCGCACGCCGGCATGGAGGGACCGTTTATGATCCTGGGCTTCCCCGAGCAGGCGGACCCCGACGTGGTGTATGTGGAGAACACCACAGCCGGGTCCTATTTGGAGGAGCCCTCCGACGTCCATCGGTATACGTTGATGTTC
The DNA here is from genome assembly GCF_035712165.1 of Actinophytocola sp. Lineage (GTDB taxonomy): Bacteria > Actinomycetota > Actinomycetes > Mycobacteriales > Pseudonocardiaceae > DASYTH01. The sequence goes on from NZ_DASTBH010000026.1 coordinate 18,898, forward strand.
GACCACTTGCGAGCGACCGCTCTCAAGCCGGCGGACACTCTGCTGATGGTCAAGCAAGCGGCCGAACGGCTGACCTAATTGGAATTGAAGGGAGCGGGGCGTGACCGTTTCTGACCTCGAAGGCGCCACGTGGCGGAAGAGCAGCCGCAGCGGTGCGGGCAACGACTGTGTTGAGCTGGTCGTGGGCAGAAGCGGCGCAGCGGTGCGCGACTCCAAGAACCCTGAGGCGGGCCGGCTGGCCTTCGCCACGTCGGGCTGGCAGTCGTTCCTTGGACTCGTCAAGGACTCGGGGAGCCGCTGAGCGGCGCACGACGCTGCGCCGTCGACACAACTGACCAGGCGCGACCAACGGACCGCGGCACCTAAGGGTGTCGCGGTCCGTCGGGTAAGGGGTCCGGCAGGCCCAGGTGTAGGTGATCGCCCGATGCCCGGCCCGGTACCTCAGGACGAACCTCAGAGTCGGTAGGAAACCGACGAACTGAGGTGATCGAAGTGGAGTGGACTCCCGAGGTGGTCCGGGCCGAGGTCGACCGCCGGCACGAGGTTGCCCGGCACAGCGCGCTGGTCCGCGCGGCACGCGAGGCCGCAGGCGTGCGCACGCCGTGGTGGCGGCGGACGCGCCCGCACGAGGCGGACGAGGAGAACCTGGGTAGCGCGGCATAGGGGCGCGGGCTTGAGGATGTGACAGCATGCTGGACATGCCGCGTCTCGGGTCCGGGATTCCCCTGGTGGCTCGCAGCCGGGAGCTGGACCGGCTGCGAGCCGCTTTCGAACAGGCCGCGGGCGGGTCCGCGGCGGCGGTGCTGATCGCGGGGGACGCGGGGGTCGGCAAGACCCGGATCACCGAGGAACTGGCCGGTCTGGCCGCGGACAAGAACGCCCTGGTGCTGACCGGGCGTTGCCTGGACGCCACCGAGACCGGCCTGGCCTACCTGCCGTTCGCCGAGGCGCTGGCCCTGGTCCCGGACCGGGAGGGCGCGGTCGCCGCGCATCCCCGGCTGGCCACCCTGTTCCCGGAACTGGCCCTGCCCGACTCGCCGGGGCCCGGCGCCCTGGTGACCGGCCTGCCGCTGTCGCTCGGCGGCGGGGACCCGCGCGGCGCGAGCCGGCCGGAGCAGGACATCGGCCAGCTCCAGCTGTTCGACGCCGTGCACGGGCTGCTCGGCGACCTGGCCGCGGTGAGCCCGGTGGTGCTCGTCCTGGAGGACCTGCACTGGGCGGACGGTTCGACCAGGCGGCTGCTGTCCTTCCTGTGCTCGCGGCTGCGCTCCCAGCGGCTGCTGCTGGTCGGCACCTACCGGGGCGACGACCTGCACCGCCGGCACCCGCTGCGGCCGCTGCTGGCCGAGCTGGTTCGGCTGGCCGCCGTCGAGCGCCTCGACCTGGGCCCGTTCAACGAGGCCGACGCCCGCGACTTCGTGGCGGCGCTGGCCGAGGACCGGCTGCCGGTGGAGAAGGTGCGCGAGGTCGCCGCCCGGTCCGAGGGCAACGCGTTCTTCGCCGAGGAACTGCTCGCGATGTACGTCGAGTCCGGCTGCGGGCTGCCGGCGACCCTGGTGGACGTGCTGCTGGCCAGGGTGGAGCAGCTGGCCGCGGACGCGCAGCAGGTGATCCGGGTCGCGTCGGTGGCCGGGCGGCAGGTGCCGCACGCCCGGCTGCGGGCCGTCGCGGGCCTGTCCGACGCCGCGCTCGAGGAGGCGCTGCGGGAGGTGGTGCAGCACCACATCCTGGTGCCGGCCCAGGGCGGCCCGAGCCAGGTCGACGCCGCCTACGCGTTCCGGCACGCGCTGCTGCGCGAGGCGGTGTACGGCGACCTGCTGCCGGGTGAGCGGGTCCGGCTGCACGCCGCCTACGCCCGGCTGCTGGCGACCGAACCGCCCGGCCGGGGCATCGCCGCCGCACTGGCCCACCACAGCATGGCCAGCCACGCGCTGCCGCGGGCGCTGGCCGCATCGGTGACCGCGGCCGAGGAGGCCGGCCGGCTCGGCGCGCCCGCCGAGGCGCTGGAGCACCTGGAACGCGCGCTCAACGTGTGGCACGCCGTGCCGCCCGAGGAGCGCCCCGAGGGCATCACCGAGCTGGACCTGCTGCGCCGGGGGTCCTGGTGGGCGAGCACCTCGGGCGACCCGGAGCGTTCGGTGGCGTTCGCCCGCTCGGGGGCGCGGGCGGCCGAGGGCGGCCCGCCGGAGGTCGCCGCCGAGTCACTGCGCAGGCTGGCCAAGTCGCTGGCCGCGCTGGACGGCAAGGAGGACGAGGCCACCGAGGTGATCGAGCGGGCCTGGGCGCTGATCGGGGACCGCCCGTCGAGCTACGTCAAGGCCTGGGTGCTGGCGGTGTACGCGGTGATCGAACGGCAGGCCGACCGGTGCGAGTCCGCCCGGGAGCGGGCCGGCCTCGCCATCCGCACCGCCCGCGAGGTGGGGGCGCCGGGGCCGGAGGCCGACGCGCTGACCACGCTGGCCGCGCTGGACGAGTCGGCCGGACTGATCGAGCAGAGCCGCGAGCTGCTGATCGAGGCCATGCGCCGGGCCACCGACGCCGGCGCGCTGACCACGGAGCTGCGCGCCCGGCACTACCTGGGCATCAACCGCTACGAGCAGGGGCTGCTGGACGAGGCGGTGCCGGTGATCGACGACGGCGTGGCCCGGGCGGCGAAGACCGGGCTGGCCTGGAGCGGTTACGGCCTCGAGCTGCGGATCATGCAGGTCACCGTGCGCTACGTGACCGGTGACTGGGACGGCGCGCAGGCCGCGGCCGAACCGCCGGGGCACCGGGTGTCCAGCACCGTCTCGGCCCGGCTGGCCGCCGCCGGCGCGCCGCTGCTGGTCGGCCGGGGACAGCACGCCGAGGCCGGGCGGCTGGTGACCGAGCTGCGCCCGATGTGGTCCCGGGAGGTCCTGATCGCCCTGACCATGGGCGTGGTGGGCGCCGAGCTGGCGGCCTGGCAGGGCCGCCCGGAGCAGGGGGTCGCCGCGGTGCTCGAGGCCCTGGAGCTCGCCCGGGTGCACGACATGTGGCTGCTGGCCGGGATCCGGCTGGGCGCGGTGGGGGTGTCCGCCGCCGCCGACGCGGCCGCGCGGGCCGCGACCCGCCGGGACACCGCGGCGCAGCAGACCGCGCGGGAGCAGGGGGAGCGGCTGGCCGACCTCGCCCGCGGGACCGCGGAGCACGGCCGGCCGCGCACCGGCGAGCTGGGGCCGGAAGGCCGGGCCTGGCTGCGCCGCGCCGAGGCCGAGGCCAGCCGGCTGACCGGGTCCGGCGACCCGGTCCGGTGGCAGGCCGCGGTCGACGGGTTCGGCTACGGCGCGGTGTACGAGCAGGCGATCTGCCGGTGGCGGCTGGGCGCGGCGCTGCTCGGCGTGGAGGACCGGGACCGGGCCGCCGAGGAACTGCGCGGCGCGCACGAGGTGGCGGTGCGGCTCGGCGCCCGGCCGCTGCGCGACGCGGTGGCCCGGCTGGCCCGGCGCGCCCGGATCACCCTGGGCG
>NZ_DASTBH010000027.1:0-8500 GCF_035712165.1 Actinophytocola sp.
CCGGGTCGTGCACGACCTGCGCCCGCCCGAGCTCGACACGCTCGGCCTGGCCGGCGCGCTGCGCGAACTGGCGGTGTTCCTGTCCGGGCCGACCCTGCGGGTGGAGACCGTGCTGCCCGGTGACGTGTCGGAGCTGTCCAAGACCGTCGAGGTGGCCGCGTACCGGATCGTGGCCGAGGCGCTGACCAACGTGGTCCGGCACGCCAACGCGACCCGGGCGCGGATCAGCCTGGAGATGAGCTCGGGCCACCTGGTGGTCGAGGTCCGCGACGACGGGATCGGGGTCCAGCCGGACACCGCCGGAGCCGGCATGGGTATGCGGTTCATGGCACAGCGCGCCCGGGAGATCGCCGGCGAGTTCTCCCACCACAGCGACGGCACCGGCACCTCGGTCCGCGCGGTGCTGCCGGTGCTCAGCCGGTCAGGTGCACCGCGGTCGCCGTCGGCATGAAGCCCACCCGCCGGTAGATCCGGTCCGCGCCGTCGCTGCCCGGCGTCAGCCAGGCCAGGGTGGCACCGGCGAGCCGGCCGGCCGAAGCCACCGCGGCGGCCGTGACCAGCGCGCCCAACCCGCGGGTGCGGTACTCCGGCAGCGTGGCCACCCCGGCGATCTCGGTCACGCCGTCGGCGACCGGGGTCCAGAACGCCGCCGCTACCGGGCGGCCGTCCAGCCGGGCCAGCACCCCGCCGCCGTCCGCGGGTTCGCCGGGCGGGTGCGGGTCCTGCATCGGTGAGTCGAACGCCGCGGCCGCCACCGCCTGCGCGTCGCCGGCGTCCTGCAGCGTGGTCAGCACCTGCACGCTCGCACCGTCCGGAGCCGGCGGCATGACCAGGTCGGCGACGTCCAGGGTGAGCAGTGGGTACCGGCCGGTCTCCCGCAGCCCCGCGGCGCGCAGGACGTCGGCCGCACCGGGGTTGGCCTCCTCGATCAGCTCGAACCGCATCGGGTTCGGGGCGAAGGCGTCCCGGAGAACCGGCAGCGAGTCGGCCAGGTCGGTGATGGCCGTGCCCGGCCGCGCCCCGACCGCGTAGGACAGGTACGGATGGCCGCCGGGCGTCAGCAGACCGATGAACGGCGGGGCCGAGACGACCGTCCGCTTGCGGCGAAGCCCGGACAACTGCGCCGCGGCGATCCGCGCGGCGACCACATTCGCGTCGTGCACCGGCCGGACCCTAGGAGACCAGCGCCGATGGCGCACCCCGGTTTCGGATCAGCGCAGCCGCTCCAGGTCCACGGTCACCGGAAACGGCTCGGTCGCCGTCAGTGTCCCGGTCACCCGGGCCGCGTCCCGGTAGCCGCCCTCCTCGCCGAGCCGGCAGACCACCAGCGAGACCGGATCCACGAGGTCGACGATCCAGTACCACGGGATCCCGGCTTCCTCATACTCCGCCCGCTTGTGGATCTTGTCGATGCGGCCCGATCCCCGCGAGACGAGCTCGATGACGACCCGTACCGCGGAGGCGCGCAACAGCCCGCCTTCCCGGTCCACCCCGGTCGACTTCCGCCCGTTCGACGATGATCAGGTCCGGACGGCGGCTGAACCCCGGTTTGTCTGGATCATCCAGCTCCAGATCGACATCCACGTCGAGTACCAGGCGCAGCGATGTTTCCCCGAGCGCGGCGTACTCCGCGACGGTCAACAGGTGATCAGGCGCGGTCGGCTCATGACTGGGTGCGGGCATCGCGATCATGGTCCTCCTCACGTCTGCGGGCACCCTGCCACGGGGTGCCGACAGACAGGCGGGAACCGCTGGTCAGCGTCGCCGGATGGAGCGTTGCACGTTGCGCATCTTGGCGCCCTGCGGCAGCGGTCCCTTGGGCAGCTGGGTGCCGCGGGCGGCCAGTGCCGCCATCCGCTTCTCCAGCGCGTCGATCTCCGCCGGCTTGAGGTTGTTGGGCAGCTTCATGAGGTGCGACTGCAGCCTGCGCAGCGGTACCTGGTCCTCGTCGTTGCCGACGATGACGTCGTAGATGGGAGTGTCGCCGACCACCCGGGACACCCGCTTCTTCTCCTGGGCGAGCAGACCCTTGACCCGGTGCGGGGCGCCTTCACCGACCAGCACGACGCCCGGCCGCCCGATCACCCGGTGCACGGCGTCGAGCTGGGTGGTGCCGGCGACCGACGGCGTGACGCGCCAGCGCCCGCGCATGTTGTCCAGCGCCCAGGCCGCGGCCCCGGGCTGGCCGTCGGCCTTGGTGTAGACGTTGCGCTGGACCCGGCGGCCGAAGATGATCACGGCGACGAGCACGCCGAACACGATGCCGACCGGCAGCAGCAGCCACTGCGCCGCGAACAGCCAGCCGATCGCGAAGACGGCGGCGGTGACCAGCAGGATCGACGCGCCCATCAGCGGGATGAGCTTCTTGTCCTCCTTGCGTTGCATGTTGAACGCTTGGAACAGCTGCTTGCGCTTGGCCCGCGAGGCCTCCTTCTTGCCCTTCTTGGCTGCCCGGGCCGCGGACCTGTCCTGCTTCTTCGCCATGACCATGAGGATACGGGGCGTGTGCGCCCGGTATGAATGGCACATTCGTTCGGACGGCAGTGTGTGGTTCCCCGGATCGCGGGGCCGGGTCTGTCAGGATGCGGCTATGGGGTCCACAGGCGAACGGGAGCTGCTGGCCGGACTCGACCCGGAGCAGCTGGCCGCGGTGCGCGCACCGCGCGGCCCGGTCTGCGTGCTCGCCGGCGCCGGCACCGGCAAGACCCGGACCATCGTGCACCGCATCGCCCACCTCATCCACGTCGGCCAGGTGAGCCCCGGTCAGGTCCTCGCGGTCACCTTCACCGCCCGGGCCGCTGGCGAGCTGCGCACCCGGCTCCGGGCGCTGGCCGTGCCCGCCGTGCAGGCCCGCACCTTCCACGCCGCCGCGCTGCGCCAGCTGCGCTACTTCTGGCCCCGGGTGGTCGGCGGTGAGCCGTGGCGCCTGATCGAGGCCAAGCTGCGGCTGGTGGGCCAGGCCGCGCACCGGGTCGGGGCCGGTACCGAGGTCGACGTGCTGCGTGACCTCGCCACCGAGATCGAATGGGCCAAGGCGTCGCTGATCGTCCCGGACGACTACGTCGCCGCCGCGCAGCGCGCCAACCGGGAGCCGCCGGCCCCGGCCGAGCAGGTCGCCCGGGTCTACACGGCCTACGAGTCGCTCAAGACCAAGGCCCGCACGCTCGACTTCGACGACCTGCTGCTGCACACCGCCGCCGTGCTGGAGGAGCACTCGGCGGTCGCCGAGGAGTTCCGGGACCGCTACCGGTGCTTCGTGGTGGACGAGTTCCAGGACCTGACCCCGCTCCAGCAGCGGGTGCTGGACGCCTGGCTCGGCCGGCGGGACGACCTGACCGTCGTCGGCGACCCCAACCAGACCATCTATTCCTTCGCCGGCGCCTCGGCCCGGCCGCTGCTCGACTTCACCCGCCGGTTTCCGGATGCCACGATCGTGCGACTCGAGCGCGACTACCGCTCGACGCCGGAGGTGGTCGCGACCGCGAACCGGGTCATCGCGGCCGCCCGGGACCGGCCGGCCGGCTCCCGGCTGCGACTGGTCGGTCAGCGCCCGAGTGGTCCGGTGCCCCGGTTCGCCGAGCACGAGGACGAACCGGCCGAGGCCGTCGCCGTCGCCGAACAGATCACCGAGCTGGTGGCGTCCGGCACGCCGCTGAGCGAGATCGCCGTGCTCTACCGGGTCAACGCCCAGTCCGAGGTCTACGAGCAGGCCCTGGCCACGAGGAACATCCCCTACCTGGTCCGGGGCGGCGAACGGTTCTTCGCCAGGCAGGAGGTGCGCACCGCACTGGTCGCCCTGCGCCGGGCCGCTGCCGAGGCGCCGACCGGTGAGCTGCCGAAGGTCGTGCGGGAGCTGCTCGCCCCGATCGGGCTCACTCCAGACCCGCCGGTCGGCGGCGCGGCCCGGGAGCGCTGGGAGTCGCTGCTCGCCCTGGTCGAGCTGGCCGAGGAACTGGCTGGCGCGGTCGCCGACGCCGACCTCGCCCAGTTCGTCGTCGAGCTGGAACTGCGCGCCGAGGCACAGCATCCCCCCACGGTCGAGGGCGTCACGCTGGCCTCCCTGCACTCGGCGAAGGGCCTCGAGTGGGACGCGGTGTTCCTCGTCGGCCTGGTCGACGGCACCCTGCCGATCCAGCACGCCGACGGCGACGATGCGGCGATCGAGGAGGAACGCCGGCTGCTCTACGTCGGGGTGACCCGGGCCCGGGAGCACCTGTCGCTGTCCTGGGCGCTGGCCCGGACCGAGGGCGCACGACGCCGCCGGCGCCGCAGCCGGTTCCTCTACGGCCTGCTGCCCGACGACCATCCGGCGGCCCGGGTGCCCGACCGGGGCCGGGCCCAGCGCAGTGCCTGCCGGGTGTGCGGGGCGCCGCTCACCGGGACCGGGCCGATCAAGCTCGGCCGGTGCGCGGACTGCCCGGCCGATCTCGACGAGGAACTGCTCGACCGGCTGCGGGACTGGCGCGGCGAGCGCGCCCGCGCGCTGAAGGTGCCGGCCTATGTGGTGTTCACCGACGCCACCCTCACGGCGATCGCCGAGCAGCGTCCGGCCGACGCCGCGGGGCTGGTGTCGATCTCCGGCATCGGGGCGGCCAAGCTCGACCGGTTCGGCGCCGAGGTGCTCGCGCTGGTAGCTCGGCAAACTACGGGTAGTGAGCAGTCGGGGAGCCCGTAACGTTCAGGGAGAACTTGTCGAAAAACCTGTTGCACGGGTCCGAGTAAGGGCAATAGCCTGCAGGAGCCGGGCACAACAGCCCAGACCAGTTTCGATCCCCCCGCATGAGGAGGTGGCCAGCGTGAACAGCTTGCAGGACAAGCGCACCCTCGGCTACCCCATGTCCGGGGGTTGTGCCGCGTTCATCGCCGGGGGAGAGGCGTGGACCAATGCTGCCCACGAGCAGCGGGGCCGGCGAGCCGGTCTCGATGTTGTGCGCACGCAAACCGTCATCACTGATGTGCCGGGACGACTGTCCGCATTGTCATTCGTGCGAAGGGCTTGACCTAGGTCAGGCAACCAGGCTCACGAAGGCCGCGGACTCCGAAATCGGATCCGCGGCCTTCGTGTTTTTTGACCATCCGAGCAAACCGCATTCGCAAGACAGAGAGGGATAAGGACGCCATGTCTACCGCCACCGTCTCGCTTCCCGGCGGGGCACCACCGGACCTGCTTGGTCCACCTTGGACCGGAGTTGGCGACCTGCTGGACGCCGCGCCGTCCGCTGGTCTGGACCTTCCATGCCGGTCGAGCGACAACCCTGACCTGTGGTTCGCCGACTCTCCGGCCGACCTCGAGCGGGCGAAGGTCATGTGCCTGGACTGCCCGGTCCGGGTCGAGTGCCTCGCAGGCGCGCTGGCCCGGCAGGAGCCCTGGGGCGTCTGGGGCGGCGAGATCTTCGAGCGTGGTGCCGTCATCGCGCGCAAGCGGCCGCGAGGCCGTCCGCGCAAGGAGGACGTCGCGCGCGAGGCCGCCGAGCGTGCCGCGCGGGCCCAGGAGGCAGCCGCATGAATTCGAGGACGCAGGACAAGGTGCCGCACGCGGCGCCGGACCACATCGACGAACTGATCTTTACCGCGATCCCGAAGGGAACCAAGGCGATGTTGATCTACGAAGATCTGGCCCGCGAACGAAGGCGTGAGGCGGAACGGGTCGCGCAGCATGCGCGTCTGGTCCGCCAGCTGAGCGCGGTCAGGCGATGGGAAAGGATCTCGGATTGGGCCTCCCGGCGCGCGCAACGCGCCTCCGACCTGATCTGAAAACGGACGAAACAAACGTAATCGACCGGCAGGGCGCCGACCCCGGAAGGGGGCCGGCGCCCTGCCGCGTTCGCGGGTGATGTGCGCGGAACAGATCGGTAACGTCGCGGTCACCAAAAGTGGTCCCGTTCGCGGCTAGCGTTGTGCGGATATGGGCGCGAACTCAACGGAAGTCGGTCGGACCGGGGCCCGGTTCGCCGGAGCGGACAGACACGGCACGCCCCGGACCGAGCAGCCCAGCGGTTCTCCCGCGCAGCCCGTGGTGACGGGTGCCCGCTTCGGCCCGCTGTCCCAACGCCACCGCAAGCGGGACCACCCCGGTGAGTCGCCGGAACCCGAAGCCGCCGCGGTTGCGCGTCCCGCCCCGGTAGCCCCGAGCCGCTCCCTGCCGCCCGCGGAGCGTCTGCCGCTGGAGTCCGAGGTGCTCATCCGCCCCTACGCCAGGACCGGGGGCCGCACCAAGCCGAACCGAACCCTCGCGCTGGAAACCTTGATCACCACGAGCCCGGGCCCGGCCGGACCCGATGCCCGGCACCGTTCCCGGGAGCACCGGATGATCGCCGGCCTGTGCGTGCGCCCCCGTTCGGTCGCCGAGGTCGCCGCCCTGCTGGCCATTCCGCTCGGCGTGGCCCGGATCCTGGTCGGCGACATGGCCAACGACGGATCGGTGGTCCTGCACGGTTCGTCCGGTCACCGCCCGCCGGATCTCCTACTCATGCAACGGGTTCTGGACGGCCTGCGCCACCTCTGACCCGTGACTAGGGTCGGCGGCATGGCGCATACGCATGACGGGATCGACTGGCCGGCCCGGTTGGCCGCGATGCGGCGAGCCGACGAGGTGAACGCGCAGGCGAACGGCGCGGTGGCCGAGCGGCTGGTCGGACTGGTGGGGGACGCACCGACGGTGGTGGACATCGGGCCCGGTGCCGGTGGCATGAGCGCGGCGCTGGCCACGGCACTGCAGACCCGGGGTGGCGGCCGGCTGGTGCTGGTCGACGCCGTGCCGGAGTTGCTCGAGGCGGCCGGTGCGCACGTCGGGCAGGTGCTCGGCGATGCCGAGGGCAAGGTCGAGGTGAGCTCCGTGCGGGTGGACGCCGCCAGCGACGAACTGGCGGAACTGCTGCCCGAGGTCGATCTTGTGTGGGCGTCCCGGGTCGTGCATCACCTCCCCGATCAGCAGAAGGGAATCGAAGGTCTGGTCCGGGTGCTCGGCCCGGGCGGCTGGCTGGCACTGGCCGAGGGCGGGTTGCCCGGCCGCTACCTGCCGTGGGATCTCGGCGTCGGCGAACCGGGCCTGGGTGCGCGGATCTCCGCCGCGCACGTGGCGTGGTTCGCCGACATGCGGGCCGGCATGGCGGGAGTGACCCGGCTGCCGGTCGGCTGGAACCGGGCGCTGACCGATGCCGGTCTGGCCGAGGTGACGTCGTTCAGCTATCTCGTGGATCTGCCCCCGCCGGCCACGGAACTGGTTCAGCAGTCGGTCGTGGACTGGCTGTCCTGGACCGCGGCCATGACCGCCGAACGGCTCAGTGCGGCCGATCAGGTCGCCGTCGCCCGGCTGCTCGACCCGATCGATCCGGCCTACGTCGGCGCCCGGGACGACGTTTTCATCCTGGGTGCGTCGACCGTCCATCTTGGGCGGAAAATTTCCGGTTAAGGCGCGTCGACGCCGCTGTATCTACCAACAAGTACGGCGTAGCGTCACGTCTCGTGGTTGATGCGCCCGACGTGCGTTGTGCCCGATGCGGTCGATCCCAGGCCGGGGACCCGCCGGTCGAGGCGCTCGCCTGGGCCGCGGAGCGCGGCACCCGGGGCCGGGTCTGGCTGTGTCCGGCGTGCGCCCGGATCCACGTCCGGGACATCGAAGGGAAGCTCCCCGACGAGTACTGGTGAGCCCTCGGCGCGCGGTAACCCGGCCAGTTCGGCGAGCACCGCGCGCGGCGCCGCGCTGCCCCACCGGCTACCGGCCGCGAGCTCGGCATGCAGTTCGGCAACCGTGCACACCCCGGCCCGCAGTGGCGCGGACAGCAACGCGTGCAGCCGGCCGCGATCGCGCTCGCGCCGGGCCGCGTCGACCGCAGCCCGCGCCACCGGAGCGAGCGGAAGGGCGTCGCACCACACGGGTTCGGGTGGCCGCGTGGTGCGTTCGACGGTCAGGTAGTCGCGGCTGGCGGTGCGCCGCCGGGCGGGCAGCAGGATGAGCAGATCGCCGCCGGCCGGCACCTCGATTCCGTGACAACGCAACGCTTCCGCGCCGCTGAGCACGGCGCCGGGGCCGGCGTAGGCGACCGCGGCGCGCAGCCGCTGGCGCGGGTTGGGCGGGCCGGTGCCCATCAGCACGACGCCGGGCAGCAGGCGCCGCCACGGGCCGGACGGGCGGCAGCGCATCGACACCGCATAGCTGGAAACTCCGGCCGCGCGCAGTTCGGCGCCGCGGATCACGCCGTCCGGAACGACCCGCCGCAGTTCCGCAAGGTTCATGGTCAGGCTTGGCATGCCCCGAATCCTCGGGGGAGCACGGCGGGTGCGAAAGTCGGCCGGCGCCGGCCTGTGGACAACTTGCGGGCTGTGGACTACTCGGCGAACCCCGGCTGCCAGCGCACGATCAGCTCCCGGACCGGAAGCTCGGCGTCGAGCTGGCAGAGGATGCCGGTACAACCGCCGAGCACCCGGTGCAGCATCAGGTATCGCGGCGGCAGGTTCAGCGACCGGCCGGTGCGGAAGTCCTGCCCGCGCATGTCGCTGA
>NZ_DASTBH010000028.1:0-2205 GCF_035712165.1 Actinophytocola sp.
CGAGCGGAGCCGCCACCTTCGCCAGCCGCTCGGCGTCCCGGTCGAGCAGCACGAGCCGGGACCCGCGCCGGGCCAGCTCGACCGCCAGCGCGGCGCCGATCCCGCTCGCCGCCCCGGTCACCACCGCGACGCCGCCGGCGAACTCGTACCGGCGCATCAGCGGAACTCGACCGCGTCGGTCACCGTCCCGTGCCGGAACATCAGCACGTCCTTCGCGTAGTTCTGGTTGAGCCGCCACGGTCGCATCCTGGCCTGCCGGGGCAGCGCGTCCAGACCGCGCTTGATGTAGTTGGCCTGCAGGTTGAGCAGTGGCTCGCGGGCGCCGGGCGGCGGCCGGCGCGGGGTGACGACCGTGCTGCCGGTGCGGTCCATCTCCGTCAGCAACCGGCAGACGTACTCGCTGACCAGATCGACCTTCAGCGTCCAGGACGCGTTGGTGTAGCCGATCGCGAGCGCGAAGTTGGGCACGCCGGAGAGCATCATGCCCTTGTACGTCACCGTCTCGGGCATCGAGACCGCGGCGCCGTCCACCGACAGCGCCATCCCTCCGGCGGCGAGCAGGCTCAGCCCCGTCGCCGCGACGACGATGTCCGCGTCCAGCTCGGCGCCGGAGGCCAGCCGGATGCCGGTCTCGGTGAAGGTGTCGATCGTGTCGGTCACCATCGTCACCGACCCGGCGCTGATCGCGGCGAACAGGTCACCGTCCGGAACCAGGCACAGCCGCTGGTCCCACGGGTTGTAGGCGGGCCGGAAGTGGGTCTGCACCGGGTAGCCCGGCGGCAGCTGCCGGCGCACCCCGCCCTGCAGCACCTTGCGGGCGGCCCGCGGTGCCCGCCGGGCGAACTGGTAGAGCGCGATCTGGATCGCCATGTTCTTGCCCCGGGCGATCTTCGCGGCCACCCGGTCCGGCAGCCACCGGCGCAGCCCGGCCAGCACCGGGTCCTGCGACGGCAACGTGAGGATGTAGCTCGGCGAGCGCTGGAGCATCGTCACGTGCGCCGCGTCCCTGGCCATCGCGGGGACCAGGGTGACCGCGGTCGCGCCGCTGCCGATCACCACCACCCGCTTGCCGGTGTGGTCGAGGTCGGCCGGCCAGTGCTGCGGGTGCACGATCGGCCCGGCGAACCGCGCCTCGCCGGGGAACTCGGGCCGGTAGCCCTCGTCGTAGCGGTAGTAGCCGGTGCAGGAGTAGAGGAAGCCGCAGGTCAGCTCGATCCGGCCGACGTCGCTCTCGACGGTGACCGTCCACCGGCGGTCCTCGCTGGACCAGTCGGCGGCCACCGCCCGGTGCCCGTACCGGATCTTGGTGTCGATGCCGCGCTCGTGCGCGGTGTCCCGCAGGTAGTCTCGGATCGCGGCACCATCGGCGAGCGTGCTCGTCCCGGTCCACGGCCGGAACTCGTACCCGAGCGTGAGCATGTCCGAGTCGGACCGCACGCCCGGGAACCGGAACAGGTCCCAGGTGCCGCCGAGGGCGTCCCTGGCCTCGAGGATCGCCCAGGTCTTGCCGGGGCAGCGGTCCTGCAGATGGCAGGCGGCGCCGATGCCGGATATGCCGGCGCCCACGATCAGCACGTCGACGTGCTCTCCAGTCACGTACTCGACGGTAGCCTCGCAAGTGTGTCCGGCGACATCACCATTGTGGAGGTCAGTCCGCGTGACGGGCTGCAGAACGAGTCGGTGCTCCTGTCCACCGACGCCAAGGTCGAGCTGATCACCCGGCTCGTCGACGCGGGCGCCCGCCGGGTTGAGGCGGTCTCCTTCGCGCACCCGAAGCTGGTGCCGGCGATGGCCGACGCCGAGGCGGTGATAGAGCGTGTCCCTCGCCGCGACGGCGTCTCGTACGCGGGGCTGGTGCTCAACCGCCGCGGCCTCGACCGCGCCCTGCGCACCGGCGTGGACGAGGTCAACGCGGTCGTCGCGGTGACCGACACGTTCTCCCGGAAGAACCAGAACATGTCCACCGAGGAGGCGATGCGCGACGCCCTCTCGGTGATCGCCGACGCCCGGTCGGCCGGGCTGTTCACCACGCTCACGCTGTCGGTGGTGTTCGGCTGCCCGTTCGAGGGCGAGGTGCCGGTCGAGCGGGTGGTCGACCTCGCCGCCGAGGCGGCCGGGGCCGGCGTGCAGGAGCTGGCGCTCGGCGACACGATCGGCGTCGGCGTGCCCGCGCAGGTGCGGGACATGACCGCACGGGTCCGGGAC
>NZ_DASTBH010000029.1:0-8056 GCF_035712165.1 Actinophytocola sp.
AGCCGGTGGAGGACCTGTCCCAGCGCACCGAGCGAGCCCAGACGTTCGTCAATCCGGACGGGACCTGGACCACGAATCAGGTGAGCAGTCCGGTGCGGGTCCGGCGCGCCGACGGGTCGTGGACGGCGGTCGACACCACGCTGCACCGGGTCGGGGAGCGGATCCGGGCCGCGGCGGTGCCCTACGACGTGTGGTTCTCGGGCGGCGGGGCCGGGCCGATGACCCGGCTCGCGGCGGGTGGCGGCAGCGTGACGCTGCTGCCGCCGTGGCCGCTGCCGGCGCCCGTACTCGATGGCGCCCAGGCCCGCTATCTCGACGTGCTGCCCGGTGTCGACCTGGTGCTGACGGCCCGGCCGGGGCACATCTCCGAGATGCTCGTGGTCAAGAACCGGTCGGCGGCGGGCAATCCCGCGGTGCGGCAGGTCCGGTTCGGTGTCCAGGCCGACGGTCTGTCGATCCGGCCGGACGACGAGGGCGGTTTCGTCGTCGCGGACGCGCGCGGCACACCCGTGCTGGCCAGCCCGGCGCCGCTGATGTGGGACTCCGCGGGCGGCAGTGCCCGGGAGATCGACGCGCCGGCCAACGGGGACCGCAGCGCCCCGATCACGCTCAAGTTCGGCCCCGCCGACCTGACGCTCGAGCCGGACCTGGGGCTGCTCACCGATCCTGGCACGACGTTCCCCGTCCACCTTGATCCGGTGGTGGCCGGGCCGCGCAACGACTGGGCCATGATCTCCAGCGGGTTTCCGGCCGAGGAGTACTACAACTTCAGCGGCGACCAGGGTGTGGGTCTGTGTGACGTGCAGGACGACGGCAACTGCGTCCGTGACCAGATCAAACGGCTGGCGTGGGAGTTCGGGATCCCGGCGGCGGTGCGCGGCTCGCATGTGCTCGGTGCCACGTTCTCGGCGTACGAGACCGCGGCGTACAACTGCACGGCCCGGCCGGTACAGCTGTGGCGGGTGAACACCGTCTCCTCATCGACCAACTGGAACAACCACTCCGGCTCCTGGGCGCAGCTTCTGCACAGCGTCTCGGTGGCCAGGAGCGGTGGCTGCAGCCCGGGACCCGGCCGGGTCGAGTTCACCGCAACGGCGGGCGTCGCCACCGCGGCGGCGAACCGGTGGGCGAGCCTGGGTCTCGGCCTGCGCGCGGGCAACGAAGGGAACATGTCGCTCGGGTGGAAGCGATTCCGCAACGACGCCACGCTGTCGATCACCTACAACACCCGGCCGGGCACCCCGACCCGGCTGTCCAGCGAGTTGGCCGGCTGCGCGACCGGCACCGCCCGGCCGGTGATCTCCACCGCCACGCCGCGGCTGCGCGCCGTGGTGTCCGATGTGGACGCCGGAGAGACCGACCTGCGCGGCTCGTTCGTCTGGCAGCGCCTCGACACGTCCGTCACACCAGCGGTATGGCGGGCGCTGGGTTCGGGTGAGCAGCGGTCGCTCCGATCGGGCGCCACCGCCGAGGTGCTCATCGCCAGCGGGTTGGTGCACGGCGGGATCTACCGGTGGCAGGCGCAGACGCTGGATCCGTGGTCGCACAACGGCTCGTCCGGCATCGACGGGTCGACCGCGAGTGCCTGGTGCGAGTTCGAGGTGGATCTGCAGGGTCCCGCGGTGGCCCCGGTGGTGGGTTCCCCGGTCTACGGCAGCGACATCAACCAGGTGTACGGCGCGGTCGGCCTGACCGCGGACTTCACCTTCACCGCTTCGGGTGTGGCCGACGTGACCGGCTACCGGTGGGGTTGGGCGGATCCGCCGACCACGCTCGTGCCGGCGCCCAGCCTCGGCGCGGCGGTGACGCTGCCGCTCACCCCGCCGCCGCCCAAGCCCGCCGATCCGGGTTCCGGTGGTCTGATGGCCCTGTACGTGGTCAGCGTGGACCGGTCCGGCCGCACCAGCCCGGCCACCGTGTACCCGTTCAACATCGGCTCGGCCACCGCACCCGTGGCGAGTTGGAACCTGGCCGAACCGGCCGGTGTCACCACACTCGCCGACTCTTCCGGTGGACGCGATGCCGTGCTGTCCGGCGGCGCGACGGGCACGCCCGGCCGAATGCTCGGCGGTCCGACCGCGCTGACGCTCGACGGCGTCGACGACTCCGCCACCGCGACCGGCGTTCCGATCGACACCACCCGCAGCTTCTCGGTGTCGGCCTGGCTGGCGCCCGCCGCCACGTCCAGCGGCATCCGGGACGCGCTGAGCTTCTCCGGCGTCACCTCCAGTTCGTTCATGCTGCGCTCCAACGTGGACGGCCGGTGGGTGGCCTACGCGGTGGCCGGTGACGTCGCCGACCCGCCGCGGAAGAACATCATCGGCACCACGGCGACCAGCCGCGGCGTGTGGAACCACGTCGCGGCCGTGCACGACGCGGCGACCCGGCAGCTTCGGCTCTACGTCAACGGTGTGCTCGAGGCCACCATGACCGACGCGACGTTCTTCCGCGCCACGCAGGCGGTGCAGATCGGCCGGACCAGGTACGCCGGCGGCTACATCATGTGGTGGCAGGGCGGCATCGCCGAGGCCAAGGTCTGGGACCGGGTGGTCTCCGCCGAGGAGTTGGCCCCGATGGCCGCCACGCTGACCGGACGGTGGGCACTGGACGGCGACGGCAGCGATGCGTCCCCGTTCCGTCGCCCGGTGACCGGCCCGGACACGATCATGTGGACCGACGACCAGAACGGCCTGCCGCTGTCCGCGGTGTCGCTCAACGGCACGACCGAGTCGCTGTCCACCGGCGGTCCGGTGCTGCGCACCGACCAGTCGTTCACCGTCGCCGCCCGGGTCCGCACGTCCTCACTGGTGGGCAACCGGACCGTGCTGAGCCAGCGCGGCGCCGAGATGTCCGCGTTCTTCCTCGGCACGCGGCATTTCCTGGTGAACGGCGTCGACCAGTCCCGCTGGTCGTTCTCGTTGCCGCCGCGGGACGGTGACGGCGAAACACTGTGGCACGCCTCGCTCGCCTCGGCCCCGATCACCCCCGACGACCTCGCGGTGTGGACCCATCTCACCGGCGTGTTCGACGCTTCGGCCGGCCAGATCCGGTTGTACGTCAACGGCGAGTTGGCTGGCACGACGGCGCGACCGGACCGTTGGCAGGCGACCGGACCGCTGGAGATCGGCCGCGCGCTGTACTCGCCGGGGGGTGGCCCGCCGCGCGAGGTCGACTACTGGCCGGGCGACGTGGACGAGGTCGTGGTGTACCAGGGTGTCCTGCCGGCACCCGAGATCGGCAAGTTGGCCGCACTCTGAGGGGGATCGTCAATGTCAGTTCGGATCGCTTCCCGGACAAGGGTTCGGGCGCTGGCCGGGTCGGTGACCCTGGCGCTCATGTCGTCGCTGGTGATCGCGGTGACCGCGGCCGTCCCGGCGGCGGCGGCACAACGCCCGCAGCCGCAGGAAGATCCGTCGGTTCCGGTGCGGCTGGCCGCCGAACAACCGGCTCCGGTCGACGACACCCCGGGCGAGCAACCGGCCGCGCCGGTGTGGCCGGTGGCGGATGTGGCCGACGCCGGCCTTGCCGAGCTGATCCGGGCCGGCGGCCTGCCGCTGCGCGCCGAGCCCGTACCACCTGAGGGAAGCGCCGCGGTCGCGCCGCCGTCCCGGATGAGGTTCGAGGTGTTGGACCGGGCCGCGGCGGAGGAGTCCGGCGTGAACGGCCTGCTGCTTCGGATTCGGCGATCCGACGGGGCATCCGACACCAGTCGGGTGCGCCTGTCGGTGGACTATTCGGCGTTCCGCAACGCCTACGGCGCGGACTGGGGGGCCCGGCTCGGGCTGACCGCGATGGCGGGCACCCAGCCCAAACCCGTGGGCAACAACATCACCGCCGGGGTGCTGACCGCTGACGTGGAGGTGTCCGGACAGGACTCGACGCTGGCGCTCGCCGGAACCCCGGCCTCGCCGGCGGGCGACTTCTCCGCCTCCCCACTGCAGTCCTCGTCGGTGTGGCAGGCCGGCGGCAGCTCGGGTGATTTCGGCTGGTCGTACCCGATGCGGATGCCACCCGGCCTCGGTGGCCCGGAGCCCGGTGTCGAGCTGCGGTATTCCTCCAGCAGCGTGGACGGGCGGATCTCCGGCTCCAACACCCAGACATCCTGGATCGGTGAGGGTTTCGACTGGCAGCCGGGCTTCATCGAACGCCGGTACCGGTCGTGCGGCGACGACACCGGTGGCAGCGCGGTCCCGAAGCGGGGCGACCTGTGCTGGGCCACCGACAACGCGGTGCTCTCGTTCGGCGGCAGCACGGCCGAGTTGCTGAAGGACCCGGCCGGCTTCTGGCGGCTGCGCGGTGACGACGGCACCCGGGTCAAGCGCGAAACCACCGGCTCCAGCGCCAAGAACGGCGACAACGACGGTGAGCACTGGGTGGTCACCACGCCGGACGGTACCCAGTACTGGTTCGGCCACAACAAACCGCCCGGCTGGGCCACGAACAAGCCGGAGACCAACTCGGTGTGGACCGTTCCGGTGTACGGCAACCACGCCAACGAACCGTGCAGCACCGGCACCCAGTTCTGCACCCAGGCGTGGCGTTGGAACCTGGACTTCGTCAAGGATCCCAGCGGCAACACGGTGACGTACTGGTACGGCAAGGAAACCAACGTCTACATGCGCGCGCAGGCCACCAGGACCGAGTACGTGCGCGGCGGCTACCTCGACCACATCGACTACGGCACCCGCGCCGACACCGCCTACGGCACCGCGCCGATGCAGGTGAAGTTCGACACCGGGAACCGTTGTCTGGCAACCGACTGCACCGCCAAGACCCCGGCGAACTGGCCGGACACCCCGTGGGACCTGGCCTGCACCACGTCCACGACGACCAGCTGTCTCATCGCCTCGCCCACGTTCTGGACCAGCCGCCGGCTGACCACGGTGACCTCGAAGGTGCGCAACGGAACGGCGTACAAGCTGGTCGAGTCCTGGGCCCTGCGGCACTCCTTCCCCACCCCCGGCGACGCCACCCGGGCCCGGCTGTGGCTGGCCGCCATCGGGCACACCGGTCACGTCGGTGGGCCGGTGACGGTGCCGGACGTCACCTTCACCGGCGTCCAGAAGCCCAACCGGGTGGACGCGAACGACCACTCGCCGCCGATGATATGGCGCCGGCTGGCGCACATCGGCACCGAGACCGGGGCCAGCATCGACGTCACCTACTCGGACGCGGACTGCGTCGTGAACACCCGGATGCCGTCCGCGCCCGAGACGAACAACCTGCGCTGCTTCCCGGTCCGTTGGACTCCGGACGGCTACACCGCGCCGGTGCAGGACTACTTCCACAAGTACGTCGTGACCGTGGTGACCGAGACGGATCTGGCGCTGCCGTCGGACGCCAGGTCACCCCGGACGATCACCCGGTACGACTACCCCGACCCGCCGGCCTGGCGGTACACCGACGACGACGGGATCATCGACGCCAAGTCGAAGACCTGGTCCGTCTGGCGGGGGTATTCCAGGGTCCAGGTCACCGAGGGCGACCCGGACGATCAGACCCGCGCCGAGACCCGGTACTTCCGCGGCATGCACGGCGACCGGCAGGGCTCGAACGCACCGCCGCGCTCGGTCACCCTGCCGGCCGCGGGCGGCGCACCGGCGGTGGCGGACGAGGACGCGTTCGCCGGCATGCCACGGGAGGAGATCGTCTACAACGGACCGGGCACCGAGGTGTCGGCGACGGTGTACGAGCCGTGGCAGTCGGAGCCGACCGCCACCCGGACGGTCAACGGTTCGACCGTGTACGCGCGACACACCGGGGTCGCAGCCGAGCGCGAGCGGACCACATTGGACGGTGGGCGACCTGTGCGGCGCACCATGACCAGAACCACGTTCGACGGCTACGGGATGCCGATCGAGGAGGAGAACCTGGGCGACGAGACGGTCCCGGACGACCAGCGCTGCACCCTCACCAGCTACGCGCGGAACACCACCGCGTGGCTGGTCTCCTACCCGTCCCGGGTCCAGGAGTTCGGCGTGGACTGTGTCCGGGCGAAAGGCCCCGGCCTGACCGAGGCGGACATCATCTCCGACGAGCGGACCAGCTACGACCAACTGTCGTTCGGCACGGCGCCGACCCGCGGACTGGTCAGCCGGGTCGAGGAGCTCAAGACCTGGACCTCGGCGGCGGCCGGCTACCACGTCACCTCCGCGGTCACGCACGACGAGTACGGCCGGGAGAAGAACGTCACCGACGAACGCGGCAACGTGACCCTGCACGACTACGTCCCCGCGACGGGCGGGCCGGTCACCGCCACGGTGGTCAGGAACGCACTCCAGTGGGAGACAAGGGAAACGCTGGAACCGGCCTGGGGACTGCCCACCGAGACCGAGGACGCCAACGACAAGGTGACCCGGCGCGGGTACGACGGGCTGGGTCGGCTGAGCAAGGTGTGGTTGCCCGGACGGACCACCACCGACACTCCCAACATGAGTTTCGCCTACCACGTCAGAAACACCGCGGCGACCGTGGTGGCCACCGCGACGTTGCTGCCGAACGGGGCCAGCACGACGAAGTACACGCTCTTCGACGCGCACCTTCGCCGGCGTCAGACCCAGGAGCGCGCGGCCGGCACCGGCGGGGTCCTGATCACCGACACCCACTACGACAGCGCCGGACGATCGGTCAAGGTGAGCGGGCCACGGGTCGCCGACGGTGCCGCGTCGGTCACCCTGGTGCAGCCGGTGCCGGACGCACAGGTGCCCACGCAGACCGTCACCGACTACGACGGCGCCGGACGGGTGGCCGAGGAGACGTTCCTGGTCAACGGGGCCAGGAAATGGAGCACCACGACCCGGTACGGGGGCGACCGCACCGACGTCACCCCACCGCAGGGCGGCACGCCGACGTCCACCGTGGTCGACGCCTACGACCGGCCGGTGCAGTTGTGGCAGTACCACGGGGCGACCGCGTCCGGCGATCACGACACGACGGCCTACCGGTACGACCGCAAGGGCCAGAAGACCGCCGTGACCGACCCGGCCGGCAACAACTGGACCTACGAGTACGACGTGCGCGGCCGGCAGAAGGTGACGTCCGACCCGGACAAGGGCGGGGCGACGATGACCTACAACGACGCAGGGGACCTGCTGACCACGACGGACAGTCGGGGCAACACGCTCGCCTACACCTACGACGTGCTGGGCCGCCGGACGAGCCTGCGGGACGGCTCCGCCACCGGCCCGGTGCGGGCGGAATGGGCCTACGACACGATCAGCCCCACGGTGACCCTGCGCGGCCAACTCGCCAAGACCACCCGATGGGTCAACGGCGAGGCCTACGTGGAGCAGATGCTCGGTTACGACGACGGCTACCGCCCGACCGGCCGCTCGGTGATCATCCCCGCCGGGCAGACCGGGGTGGCCGGCACGTACAACTACGCCTACGGCTACCACCCGGACGGCTCGCCGGCCAGCATCCGCCTCCCGCAGATCGGCAACCTGCCCACCGAAACGCTCGTGCCGGAGTACAACGACCTGGGTCTGCCCACCACCCTGCGCACCAACCTGTCCAGCACGGGCGCGAACACCTACTACGTCACCGCAACCAGCTATACCCGGTACGGCGAGGTGGCCGTGCTGTCCCGCGGCCACGAGTCCGGCCGATGGATGGATACGTTGCGCCAGTACGAGATCGGCACCCGCCGGCTCAGCAACATCCTCACCACCCGGGAGACCGAACCCGCTCTGGTCGCCGACCAGAGGTACGGCTACGACGCTCCGGGCAACGTCACGAAGATCGCGGACGTGCCGGCCGCCGGCACCGCCGATACGCAGTGCTTCGGCTACGACCGGATGCGCCGCCTCACCGAGGCGTGGACGCCGGCGAGCGGGGACTGCGCGGCCGCGCGGTCGGTCGCCGCGCTCGGTGGCCCCGCGCCGTACTGGCAGTCGTTCACCTACGACAACGTGGGCAACCGGCGCACCTCGGTCGATCACGGGGCGACCGACAGCACGCGCGAGTACACCTATCCGGCGGCGCGCGCGGCGCAACCGCACACGCTGCGCAGCGTGCGAACGACCGGCCCCGGTGCCGGCACCGCGACCTACACCTA
>NZ_DASTBH010000030.1:0-3246 GCF_035712165.1 Actinophytocola sp.
ATCCGGGGCGCACCGGGTTCGCGACGCGCGGTACCGCAGCAGGGGCACCAGGGTGGCCAGCAGGTAGAGGCCGCCGGCCAGCAGGATCGCCGTGTGCAGGCCGAATGCGGCCACGGCGAGGCCGCCGAGCGCGCCTCCGATCGGGAACCCGGCGTAACAGATCGCCGCGACCAGGCCGAACACCCTCGTCTGGAACTCGTCCGGAACCCGCTGGTACAGCGTCGCGCCGAAGATCGGGTTGACCGCGGAGACCGCTACCCCGCACAGGAACGACACGGTCAGCACCACCGCGAGTTGGTCGGAGACCCCGAGGACCAGGACGCGCGGCGCGCCGCTGATCAGCATGCCCACCGCGAACACCACGTACCGGGACAGTTTGACCGCCAGTGCGGTGAACACCAGGTTGCCCAGCACCGCGCCGGCCGACACGGCGCCGAAGACCAGGCCCAGTGCGGCCGGTGAGTGCAGCTCCTCGGACACCCACAGCGGGACGAACACCGAGCCGGTGGCCTGGTTCACCACGTTGGCGAAGAAGATCGTGCCGACCATGATGAGCAGCAACCGGTCCCGGCCGAGCTGGCGGGTGCCGGCCAGGAGCGCCGGCAGGTACCGCTCGGGGTCGGCCGCCGCCTGCGGTTCCAGGCCCGGCCGGGTCAGGACGGCCACCAGGACCGCCGAGGCCGCGAAGGACATCGCGTCCACCAGCACCGCGCCCTGCGGGCCCACCCAGAACACGATCAGCCCGCCGACCGGGGCGCCGGCGAGGGTGGCCACGTTGGTCAGCCCGTCGTAGAGGCTGGTCACCCGCGGCATCGGCGCGCCCGCCTGCTCCGCCGCCGGCCGCAACAGCACGTGCTTGGTGCGGTCGCCGACTCCGCGGACCAGACCGGAGATCCCGACCATCGCGGCGATCGTGGGCAACCCGATGTCCGGGCTGATCGCGATGGCGGCCGTGGCCAGCGCGCTGACCGTGTCGGCGGTGATCGCGGTGGCGCGCATGCCGATCCGGTCGGCGAGCGGGGTGCCGAACACGCTGGATGCCAGGTAGGGAACGGTGCCGGCGGCGACGATGAGCCCCATGTCGGCGGGGCTGCCGGTGGTGGTCAGCACCAGCCAGGGGATGGCCACCAGGGACATCATGCTGCCGAGCGTGGAGATGAGGCTCGCCGCCAGCAGCGCGACCAGGCCGGCCCGGCGGGCGGTCACCCTGATCGGGCCGGGGTGTGCGCCGCGTGCCAACCGGCCTTGAGCCGTTTGACGTCCACCTTGCCGTTGGGGGTGCGCGGCAGGTCGTCGACGAAGTCGTAGGACTGCGGGACCGACATCCGGCCGAGCCGTTCGTGCACCAGTGCGGAGAGCTCATCGGCGGTGACGGCGTTGTCGTTGGTCAGCACGAAGGCGTGCGCCGACTCGCCGAGGTCGTCGTGCGGGACACCGATCACCACGGCCGCCCGGACCGCCGGGTGGGTGGCGAGCTCCTCCTCGATCAGCCGGGGGAAGATCCGGTCGCCACCGAGCCCGGTGACGATCATGTCCTGACGCCGGCCCACCAGGTGGAGATATCCGCCCTCGTCGAGGTACCCGTGGTCCAGCGTCCGCACCCAACCGTCCACAAGAGACTCTTCGGTCAGCTCCGGCCGCCCAAGGTACCCGAGAAACGCCAACCGGCTGTGCGCCCAGACCTCGCCCACCTGCCCGGCGGGCAGGACGGTCCCGGCGTCGTCCCGGATCTCCACCCGCACGTCACCGTATGGCGGCCCGCACGAGCCGAGCCGGTTCGGGTGCTCGGGATCTTCGGCGATCCCCCGATATGAAGCGATGTAAGGCAGTTCGCTCAACCCGTAAGCGATCTGCACCACCGGCCCCAACCGCCGGCACATCTCCCGCAGCCGCGCCGGCGCCACCGCCGCGCCCCCCACGTTGATCAGCTCAAGGCTGCTCAGGTCCGTCGTGTCGAAGTCCGGATGATCAAGCATCTCGGTCAGCATCAACGGCGACACGTGGATCGAGGTGGGACGGTGTTCCGCAATAGCCGCAAGGTATTCCGGCGCGATGAACTGAAAGAGGACGTACAGCACACCCCCACTCCCCAGCGTGAGCATCGTGATCGCCTGCCCCGCCGCATGCCACATCGGGGTCAGCACGAACTGCCGCAACTGGGTGTCCTCGGTCCGCGCCCAGTCCTCGGCCAACTCCAGCATCTGGTCGTAAAGCCCCGCCCCATGCCGGATCAGCTTCGCGATTCCCGTGGTCCCGGTCGTCTGGAAGATCGCCTCCGGCGCCCCCCGCACCGTTTCAAGGTCGAACGGCGCAGTGTCGGCGGCCGGCGCCAACAGATCCGGCCCCAGCCCACCCGGCCCCAGGCAGTGCGCCGGCACCCCCAAGCCTTCGGCCAGCGCCGCCCCCACCTTCCCGTGCCGGGTCCGCGTGTCGTAGATGACCCGATCCGGCCGCGCGAGTGCCAGGTAGTCGTCGATGTCCCGTCGCGGCATGTCCGCCTGCACCCAAGCCGTCCGACAGCCCAGCAGGTGTAAGGCAAACTGCAGCAACGACGCCTCCGGCGGATGAGCCACCACGACGGCGACCGTCATCCCCGGCCGATACTCCCCGTCCCGCAACCGCGCCGCGAAGTCCAACACGGTCTGCCGCGCCTGCGTGTAGCTGAACCGGCCCTCCCATCCGATCCCGACGATCGCGTCCCGGTCTCCGAACTCGGCGAACAGGTCCAATAATCGGAGTACGTACCCCGGCCGCCCCTCTTGCTCCACCATCAGACCTCCCGCCGCCCGAAAGGCCCATCGTCGCCGCACGCCCACCCGATCACCAGGCTCCGTTCGGCCTCCCTCCTGATCACCTGATTGCCGCCTTCCACTGCAACGATCGGCAAAGGGGTCGGAGTGGTTGCGGGTCCCTGGCGGGGGACGGGACGCTCGATGTGGTCGCCTTTGGGTGGGTTGGGGCTGGCGTTGCGGTGCACGGCTGTGGACAGCCCCTGAGGGGTGCGTGGTTGTGGGGTTGGGGGCCTGCCCACAGCCGTGCACCGGGCAGGTCTCCCGCTCCGGGCAGGGTCGGGCGCGGCTTCTTTAAAAACCAAAATCAATTTATAGAAAGATGCGGGCGCGCGGCGCCGCCCGCGCGCCGCAGGCGCGGCGCGGGTGGTCAGAAGGGCGGGGGATCCGGATCGGTGACCGGGTCCGGTTCGACCACATGCTCAAACCCCAGCGGGGTGGTCCACCGAAACACCCC
>NZ_DASTBH010000031.1:0-8246 GCF_035712165.1 Actinophytocola sp.
ACCCGAAGTTCATCGCCGACCCGTACCCGGTGTTCGCCCGGCTGCGGGACCAGGCCGAGCTGCACTGGCACGAGGGGCTGGGGCTCTACCTGGCGGTGTCCCACGCGGCCTGCTCGGAGCTGCTCCGGGACCGCTCGCACGGCCGGATCTGGGTCGACGCCACCCCGCCCGAGACGTTCGCCGCGTTCAACCTGCTGCACCGCAACTCGCTGCTGGAGAGCGAGCCGCCCCGGCACACCCGGTTACGCCGGCTGATCTCCACGGCGTTCGCCCGCGGGCACACCGAGCGGCTCCGGCCGTGGGTGCGCGAGCTGGCCGGGCGGATGGTCGAGCGGCTGGCGACCGAGATCACCGCGCGGGGCAGCGCCGACCTGCTCGAGCACCTGGCCGCGCCGCTGCCGGTCGAGGTGATCGGCGAGCTGCTCGGCGTGCCGGACGCGGACCGCCCGAAGCTCGCGCCCTGGTCCAACGCGATCGTGAAGATGTACGAGTACGGCGCCGCACCGGAGCTGACCGCCGCCGCCGAGCGCGCCGCCGCCGAGTTCGTCGCCTACCTGCGGGACCTGGCCGCGCGGCGGGCCCAGGAACCGGGCGACGACCTGGTCAGCGACCTGGTGGCGGTGCGCGACGACGGGGACCGGCTCACCGGCGACGAGCTGGTCGGCACGGCGGTGCTGCTGCTGATGGCCGGGCACGAGGCCACCGTGAACGTGATCGGCAACGGGGTGCTGGCGCTGCTGCGGCACCGGGCGCAGTGGGACCGGCTGGTGGCCGACCCGGGCCTGGTGCCGCTCGCGGTCGAGGAGCTGATCCGGTTCGACGCGCCGCTGCAGCTGTTCGAGCGCACCGCGACCGCACCGGCGACGGTCGCCGGGCTGCCGATCGCGCCGGGCACGAAGGTCGCCGCCCTGCTCGGCGCCGCGGCCCGGGACCCGGCGGTGTTCGCCGAGCCGGACACGCTGGACGTCGGTCGCAGCCCCAACCCGCACCTGGGCTTCGGCGCCGGCATTCACTACTGCGTCGGCGCCCCGCTGGCCCGGGTGGAGATCGGCGCCGCGCTGGAGGCCCTGCTCACCAGGCTGCCCGGGCTGCGCCTGGCCGACGTGCCGCAGCGCCGCCCGGAGTTCGTGATCCGTGGCCTGCGCGGCCTGCCGGTGTGTTAACGGGCCGCGCCGGGTGGGCGGCGGGCGCGCAGCGGCGGGTCCGGGGCGCCCTCCACCTTCAGCACCCGCAGCAGGCGGACGCTGGCCGGGTCGATCGGCACGAGCAGCGTGGTCAGTCCGCGCACGACCCACACCGACAGCACCGCGACCACCGCCGCGGCCAGGTAGGTGAGCGCGTGCAGCAGCACCCCGTCGGCCTGCGCCTGCACGCCGGTGCGCAGCCGCCACAGCAGGGCGGCCGTGCACAGCAGACCGCTGACCCACCAGGCCACCCACCAGGCCAGCACCAGCCGGCTCGGCCGGGGCCGCTGCTCCACCGGACGGCGCAGCACCGTGTGCTCCAACTCGGCCAGCGCTGAGCCGGGCACCACCAGGTTCACGCCGGGGATCACCAGGCCGACCAGCACCTGCCAGCTCGGCCGGGCCGGGCCGACACCGGCCAGGTCGGCGGCGGCGCTGCGGGCGGCGAGCAGCCACCACACCGTCAGGCACGCCGCCACCAGCGCGAACGCGATGCACAGCACGGCTCCGGTGCCCACCAGGCCGTCGGAGAACTCCACCGTCGCGCGGCTCAGGGCCGCGGTGCGGCTCTGCACCAGCAGCACGTAGCGCCAGATCTCCGCGGCGGCGGCGATCAGGGCGGTCACCGCGACCACCCACAGCATCGGGACGGCCTGCCGGGCCAGCGACCGCACCTGGTCCACGGTGGCCGGTGCCCGGGTGGGTGTGCCCGGCACCGACGTCGGCCAGCGCCAGGCCAACGCCGGGAAGCCCCAGCGCGGCGGCGAGGAGTAGGACGGCGGGCCCTGGTAGCGGCCCGGCCGCCGGCGTGGGGGCGTCGCCGGGGCACTGCCCGGCGGCGGGGTCGCCACCCACTGCGGGTACTGCTCCATTGAGCTAGATGACCTCGGGTTCGGCGCCGGCCTCGCTGACCATGGGCCGTCCGGCGGCGTGCCAGGACTTCATGCCGCCGTCGACGTTGGTCGCGTCCCAGCCGTTGGCGTTGAGGTAGGCGGTGGCCCGCGACGAGCGCCCGCCGCCCCGGCACACCACGTAGACGTTGCCCTCGGCGGGCAGTTCGGCCAGCCGTTCGGCCAGTTCGCCCATGGGGATGTGCACGGCGTTCGGAGCGTGCCCGGCGGCCCACTCGTCGGGCTCGCGGACGTCCAGCAGGGTGACGTCCTCGGGCAGGTCGCTGACGCTGACATTGGGTACTTGCTGCGGCATCACGTCGGAAATGCTGCCATGTGACCCGGTACGGAGCGCGTGAAAGGGGCCCGCGCGAGCGCGGGCCCCTTTCGACACACCGCCGTTAGTGCACGACCGCCTTCTCGGCGCCGACCCCGGTCAGCGCCCGGACCTCCATCTCGGCGTACTTGGCGTCGTTGCGCTCCTTGGAGAGCACGGTGCCGAGCCAGCCGAGGAAGAAGGCCACCGGGATGGACACCAGGCCCGGGTTGGCCAGCGGGAAGATGTCGAAGTCGGCGTTCTTCAGCATCGACGTGGGCTTCCCGGACACCGCGGGCGACAGGATGATCAGCCCGATGCAGACGATCAGCCCGCCGTAGATGCTCCACAGCGCGCCCTGGGTGTTGAACTTCTTCCAGAACAGCGAGTAGATGATCGTCGGCAGGTTCGCCGAGGCCGCCACCGCGAACGCGAGGGCCACCAGGAAGGCGATGTTCTGGCCGAGGGCGACGATGCCGCCGCCGATGGCCAGCGCGCCGATCACGAACGCGGTGATTCGGGCGACCCGGACCTCCTGCGCCTTGTCGTCCATCTCGCCCTTCTTGATCACATTGGCGTAGATGTCGTGCGCGAACGACGCCGACGCCGTGATCGTGAGGCCGGCGACCACCGCCAGGATGGTCGCGAACGCCACCGCCGCGATCAGGCCGAGCAGCAGGGTGCCGCCCAGCTCGAAGGCCAGCAGCGGGGCCGCCGAGTTCTGCCCACCGGGTGCCGCCAGGATGTCCTTCGACCCGACCAGCGCGCCGGCACCGTAGCCGAGCACCAGGGTGAACAGGTAGAAGATGCCGATCAGCGCGATGGCCCAGATCACCGAGCGGCGCGCCTCCTTGGCGGTCGGCACGGTGTAGAAGCGCATCAGGATGTGCGGCAGGCCGGCGGTGCCGAGCACCAGGGCCAGCGCCAGCGAGATGAAGTCCAGCTTGGACGTCGCGGTGGCGCCGTACTGCAGACCCGGGCCGAGGATGGCCTCGCCCTTCGGGGCCGCCGCGGCGGCGTCGCCGAGCAGGTTGGACAGGTTGAACCCGTTGAGGGCCAGGACCCAGATCGTCATCGTCAGTGCGCCGGCGATCAGCAGGGTGGCCTTGATGATCTGCACCCAGGTGGTGCCGCGCATGCCGCCGATCACCACGTAGACGATCATGATGAGGCCGACAACGCCGATCACCAGGGCCTGCCCGCCCTTGCCGGTGACACCGAGCAGCAGCGCGACCAGGCCGCCGGCGCCGGCCATCTGGGCCAGCAGGTAGAAGAACGACACGGCCAGGGTGGACACCGACGCCGCGGCCCGCACCGGACGCTGCCGCATCCGGAAGGCCAGCACGTCACCCATGGTGTAGCGGCCGGTGTTCCGCAGCAGCTCCGCAACCAGCAGCAGGGCGACCAGCCAGGCCACCAGGAAGCCGATCGAGTACAGGAACCCGTCGTAGCCGTACACCGCGATGGCGCCGGCGATACCGAGGAACGACGCGGCGGACAGGTAGTCGCCGGAGATCGCGATCCCGTTCTGCGCGCCGGTGAAGGAGTGCCCGGCCGCGTAGTAGTCGACCGCGGTCTTGGTGCTCCGGCTGGCCCGGAACACGATCACCAGGGTGATCGCCACGAAAACGGCGAAGATGGCGATGTTGAGTAGCGGCTCGGCCTCGGCCTTGCTCTGGGCCACCACACCGGCCTGCGCCAGCGCGACCATGCTCACTTGGCGTCTCCCTCGATCTCGGAGCGGATCTTGTCGGCGATCGGGTCCAGGTTCCGGTTGGCGTGCCTGGCGTACAGCCACGTGATCAGGAACGTGGACGCGAACTGGAGCAGGCCGAAGATCAGCCCGACGTTGATGTTGCCGAACACCTTCGTGCTCATGAATTCGTGCGCGTAGGCGGACAGCAGGACATACAGCAGGTACCAACCGAGGAAGGCCGCGGTCATGGGAAAGACGAAGGTGCGCAACCGGCGACGGAGCACCGCGAAGTCGGCGCTCTGGTCGATCGACTCCCAGTCCGGCCCCGGCCCCGGTTTGGTCTGCTCGGAAGTGCTCACGAGACCTCCCGCTAAGCGTGGACGATTGGGCCACACGCTAGGAACGCGCTCGGACCAGGGAAATCGTCAGCGGACCAACCGCCCGGCCATGCGACGAACGGTTGACGAACGGTTCCTTGATCGGGTCGAGTGGCGTAGGTCACGCAACTGGGCCGGCCCCGTCGTGGCCGGACGGTCCTCGTTGAGATGCAGCCGGAGCATCGCGGCACCCGCCCAGACCGGTGGCCGGCCGCGCATCGAGACCACGATCATCGTGCCGAAGGCCAGCGGGACGGTCCACGGCGCGGGCTGCGCCACCAGGATCGCCACCCAACCGGACAGCGGTGGGCCGAACAGCGTCACGGCGATCGCCCCGGCCGAGCCGAGCAGCCCGGCCAGCACCCCGCTCATCGCCCCGGCCACGGTCAGCCGGGACCACCAGATGCCCAGCACCAGCAGCGGACAGAAGGTGGACGCCGCCACGGTGAAGCCCCAGGTGACCAGCACGCCGGCGTCCAGCCGGATGGCCAGCAGGGCGAGCAGCACCACCGCCGCGGCGGCGGCGAACACGGTGATCCGCAGCCGGCCCAGCCCGCCGGGCAGCAGGTCGTGGGAGATCGCCCCGGACACCACCAACAGCAGGCCGAGCGAGGTGGCCAGGAAGGCGGCGAACGCGCCGGCGGTCAGCAGGCCGGTGAACGCCGTGCCGGCGACCCCGGAGTCGACCTGGGCGGGCAGCGCGACGACGGCGGTGTCGGTGGCGCCGGACAGGTACAGGTGCGGCACCAGCACCCGGCCGAGCACCCCGTAGATGCCGGGGAACAGGTAGAACATGCCGAGCAGCCCGACGGTCAGCGCCGCGGTCCGGCGGGCCGACCGGCCGTCCGGGCTGGTGTGGAAGCGCATCAGCACGTGCGGCAGACCCATCGTGCCGAGCACCAGCGACACCAGCAGCGCCCAGGTGCCCAGCAGCGGGTAGCCGGCGTTCTGCAGGTCCAGCAACGGGCGGTGCCAGCCGTACCCGCCGGGCAGCGGCTCACCGCGCAGCACCGGCACCATCGCCCCGGCGGGGAACACCACCCGGGTGCCGTCGGCCACCTGCCACGGTCCGGCCTCGATCACCCGCGGCCCGGACCCGGTGGTCACCGTGATCGGCTCGGCCAGGTCCATCGTGACGCCGACCCGGAAGGTCACCGTGGTGTCCCGGGTGAAATGGGTGAACTCCACCGGGTGCACCGCCTCGCCGCGCACCGCCGGGCCGGCCATCGCCAGCAGCCAGATCGCCGGCACGATGAACAGCACCAGCTTGAGCACGAACTGGAAGGCCTGCACGTAGGTGGCCGCGCGCATCCCGCCGAGCGCCAGCGTGGTGGCCACCCCGGCGCCGGCGATCACCACCCCGACCCAGTACGGGGTACCGCTGACCACGCTGAGCACCAGGCCCGAGGTGCGGAACTGGGGCACCAGGTAGAGCCCGCCGATCACCAGGATCACCACGGCGGACACCCGGCGCAGCGTCGGCGAGGCCAGCCGGGCCTCGGCGAAGTCCGGCACGGTCAGCGCCCCGGACCGGCGCATCGGCGCGGCCACCAGCACCAGCATCGCGATGTAACCGGCGGTGAACCCGACCGGGTACCACAGCGAGCCGATCCCGTCCTTGACCACCAGACCCGCCACGCCGAGGAAGGACGCCGCGGACAGGTACTCGCCGGCCACCGCCGCCGAGTTCAGCAGCGGCGAGACCCGCCGGGAGGCCACCAGGAAGTCCGAGGTGGTGCGCATCGCCGCCACCCCGCGCAGCCCGATCAGCAGCGTCACCAGCACCACGGGAGCGACGGCGAAGGCGAAGATCACGCCTGGTCCCGGTCCGGGCGGAGCAGCGCGCTGCTCTCGTCCTCGATCCGCTCGGCCCGGCGCAGCTGCCAGCGGGCCAGCAGCACCAGCGCCGGGTACGGCAGCACCGCCAGCACCAGCCAGGACAGCGGGATGCCGGCCAGCCGGACCTCGTCCAGCCCGGGGAACAGCGCGAACACCAGCGGCAGGCCGAGCATGCCGGCGAACAGCAGCAGCAGCGGGGCCACCGCGTGCCGGCGCTGGGCCTGGAAGATCACCTGGGCGCGGTCGGCGTCGGCCGGGTCCAGGGTGGGCACCCGCCACCGGCCACGCAGCCGTCCCCGGGCGTGCGCGTGCCTGGTCTGCGGGCTCATCACCGCGACCCGCCGGCTGGGCATCAGACCCGTCCGGTCCGGTCGAGCTGGCCGTGCCGGGCCGCGTGCAGCAGCCGCTCGCGCAGCTCCCGGGCGTGCCGGCGGCTGACCGGAACGTCGCCCAGGTCGGTGTGGGCCAGCAGCCCGCCGGCCGAGTCGCTGCGCAGCTCGCGCACCGCGCCGAGGGCGACCAGGAAGCTGCGGTGCACCCGGACGAACCCGGCCGCCTCCCAGTACTCCTCCAGCCGGGAGATCGGCATCCGCACCAGGTGCACGCCGGTCCGGGTGTGCAGCCGGACGTAGTCGCCGTGCGCCTCCACGTAGTGCACCTCGCCGCGCCGCACGTACCGGGTGCGGCCGGCGGTCTCCACCGGGAGTGCGGCCATCGCGTCCGGCAGCGCGGTGGGGGCCGCCGCCTCGGCCGGGGCGCCGGGCACCACCCGCAGCACCCGGGTCAGCGCGTCGGCCAGCCGCTCCGCGCGCACCGGCTTGAGCAGGTAGTCGACCGCGCCGACCCCGTAGGCGGCCACCGCGTGCTGGTCGTACGCGGTGACGAACACGATCACCGGCGGGTCGCTCAACCGGGACAGCAGCGCGGCCAGCTCCAGGCCGTCCAGCCCGGGCATGGCCACGTCCAGGAAGACCGCGTCGAACCGGCCGTGCTGGATCATGCGCAGCGCGGTGAGCGGGTCGGCCGCGCCGGCCGCCTCGGCCACCTCGGGCGCCTCGCGCAGCAGCGCGCACAGCTCGCCGAGCGCGGCCGGCACGTCGTCCACCGCGAGCACCCGGAGCCCACCGCTCATCCCGGCATCACTCCCGGCTGGAACCTCGGGATCCGGACGACCACCCGGGTCCCGGCGCCCGCGGCGGTCTCCACGACCAGCCCGAACCAGGGGCCGTACACGTGCCGCAGCCGGCGGTCCACGTTGGCCAGCCCCACGCTGTCCGTGCCGCCGCGCCCGGCCAGGATGCCCTCGGCCAGCTCTGGAGCCATGCCCACCCCGTCGTCCTCGACGCTGATCACGCAGTCGTTGCCCTCGGCCTCACCGCGCACCTGGACCAGACCGGCCTCGGCCCGCGGTTCGATGCCGTGCCGCACCGCGTTCTCCACCAGCGGTTGCAGCACCAGGTAGGGCAGCGCCACGGCGAGCACCTCGGGCGCCACCCGGACCTGTACCTTCAACCGCTCGCCGAGCACCGCCCGTTGCAGGGCCAGGTAGGTCTCGATCGCGTGAAACTCGTCGGCCACGGTGGTGTACTCGCCGTGCCGGGCCAGGCTGTACCGGATGTAGTCGGCGAAGTCGAGCATCAGCTCCCGGGCCCGGTCCGGCTCGGAGCGCACCTGCGCGGCGATCACGGTCAGCGCGTTGTAGACGAAGTGCGGCGAGATCTCCGCCCGCAGCGCCCGCAGCTCGGCCTGGGCGGCCTGCTCGGCGGAAGCCTCCAGCCGGCCCCGTTCCAGCGCCTCCACCACCCAGTCGGCCATCTCCCTGACCGGCGACATCCGGCTCGCGCCCGCGACCACGAGCACCCCGGACAGCTCGTCCCGCGCGTGCAGCGGCAACGCCACTGTCGGCAGCCGCCCGGCTTTCGTCTCACTGTGCAGGACGTTCTC
>NZ_DASTBH010000032.1:0-8759 GCF_035712165.1 Actinophytocola sp.
GACGCGGTCCGGCTCGCCGCGCGCGGACACGAGGTCACCGTGCTCGATCCGGCCGGCGCGATGCTCCGGGACGCCAAGGAACACGCCGAGGCGCTCGACGTGGGCGACCGGCTGCACGTGGTGCAGGCCACCGCCGAGGACGCCCCGGAACTCTTCGCCGCCGACTCGTTCGACGTCGTGCTGTGCCACAACCTGTTGCAGTACGTGGAAGACCGCCGCGCGGTGCTGCGGGCGGTGCTGGCGCCGCTGCGGCCCGACGGGCTGCTCTCGGTGCTGGCGCCGAACGCCGACTCCGACGCGCTGCGCACCGCGATCCGGGGCCTCGACCCGCGCCGCGCGCTCCGCGAGCTGGACTCCGACACCTCCTACGTCGACCTGCTCGACATGGTGCTGCCGGCGTGCACGGCCGGGGAGACCATCGGCCAGCTGGCCGAGCTGGGCATCGGTCTGATCACCCGGTACGGGGTGCGCTGCGTGTGTGACTACATCGCCGACGACGAGATCAAGCAGGACCCGCGGTTCTTCGCCGAGCTGGAGCGGCTGGAGCTGGCGCTGTCCGACCGGATGCCGTACCTGCTGACCGCGCGGTTCTTCCACCTCATCGCGCGCCGCTGAGCCGGCCTGCGGGACCATTGCCGCCGTGCGAGCGGTGGTGGCCCGGGTGACCGAGGCGAGCGTTCTGGTCGACGGACACGTGGTCGGCGCGATCGACGAGCCGGGGCTGTTGGTACTGCTGGGAGTTAGCGGCTCCGACGACGCCACCGCGGCCGCCACGATGGCCCGCAAGCTGCACGAGCTGCGCGTGCTGCGGGACGAGGAGTCCTGTGCCACAACGGGTGCGCCGCTGTTGGTGGTGAGCCAGTTCACGCTCTACGGCGACACCCGCAAGGGGCGGCGGCCGTCCTGGACCGCGGCCGCCCGGCCGGAGGTGGCGGAGCCGCTGCTCGCGGCGGTGGTGGCCGAGTTGCGGCAACGCGGAGCGCGCGTGGAAACCGGGCGGTTCGGGGCGACGATGGCGGTGCGCAGCGTCAACGACGGGCCTTTCACCGTGCTCGTCGAAGTGTGAGCTGGCGCACACTTCCAGTCGCGGTTGGACGTTCTGCCGATCTCAGGAAAACCTCAGCCAGATTTGGGCAACCGCCCCCAGGAATGCGACGTCATCCGGTGTGGAGGTCGGGAACGAATCACGTCCCGTACACGTTCTGGAGGGTGTGTGCCACTGGTGCGCACCAGCCCGCTGACAAAGGGGGAGGGAGATGACGGTCCCACAGCAACGCGAGCCGGAGTTCGGCGATGCCGACCTGGACGCTCAGGGTCCGGCCGCCGATCTGGTTCGGGTCTATCTCAATGGTATAGGTCGCACGGCGCTGCTGACCGCCCAGGAGGAGGTCGAGCTCGCCAAGCGGATCGAGGCGGGGGTGTTCGCGCAGCACATGCTCGAGACGGCGGACCGGCTTCAGACCATCCGGCGCAACGAGCTGAAAGCCCTGGTAGTGGACGGGGTGCGGGCAAAGAACCATCTGCTCGAAGCGAACCTGCGGTTGGTCGTTTCGCTCGCGAAGCGCTACACCGGGCGTGGAATGCCGCTGCTGGACCTGATCCAGGAGGGCAACCTGGGGTTGATCCGCGCTGTAGAGAAATTCGACTACACCAAGGGTTTCAAGTTCTCCACGTACGCCACGTGGTGGATCCGCCAGGCGATCACCCGGGGCATGGCCGACCAGGGCCGCACCATCCGGCTGCCGGTTCACCTCGTGGAGCAGGTCAACAAGCTGGCCCGGATCAAGCGCGACATGCACCAGCAGATGGGGCGCGAGGCCACCACCGAGGAACTGGCCAACGAAGCCGGCCTGACCCCGGAGAAGGTGGCCGACCTGCTGGACCACGCCCGCGACCCGGTGAGCCTCGACATGCCCGTGGGCGCCGAAGAGGACGCCCCGCTCGGTGACTTCATCGAGGACGGCGAGGCCGCCGACGCCGAGTCCGCCGTGATCTCCGGGCTGCTGCAGGACGACCTGCGGCGGGTGCTGGCCACCCTGGAGGACCGCGAGCAGTCCGTGATCCGGTTGCGCTACGGCCTGGACGACGGCCAGCCGCGCACCCTCGACCAGATCGGCAAGCGCTTCGGGCTGTCCCGGGAACGGGTCCGCCAGATCGAGCGTGAGGTCATGGCGAAGCTTCGTCAGGGCGAGCGGGCAGAACGTCTGCGGGCATACGCAAGCTGATCAGGCTAACGAGCAACGTTTGTTGCCGTCACCGCGTCTTTACTGTTGCAGGCATTGACTTGTGACCGATGTCACGGCAGCGTCAACGCCACGCAGACTACGCGACGCGGGCGGCGTTTGACGCAACGTGGTCGCTTACCACGGGAGGTCGGGACGGCCGGGGGCCGTCTCGGCCTCTCGGCTTTCCTACCCCTCAACACTTTCCGCCCCCCGCGAGTCCCCACTTCCAGCCCGGCGAGTTGCCGGTTGGGGGCCTGGTTTGGGGGCAGCTTTCTTCCGGAACGCCCCACAGCCGTGCACCGGGGCCGCTGTCCCGCACTGCCGTTGTCGGTCGCCGGGGATCATCTGGAAGTGTGCAGCTCAACGGCATGATCCGGGGCGGTGAATCCACCGCCTGGTGAGCCTGCCGGTTCAGCCGAGTAGCGTTTTGCCGGAGTTGAGGACTGTGCAAGGAGCCTGCTAGGTGACCTCGTTCGAGTATGTCGACGTACTGCCGCTTGGGCCGGACACTCAGACGGACTACCGGCTGGTCACCCCGGACGGGGTGCGGACCGTGGCGGCGGCTGGGCGGACCTTCCTCGAGGTGGAGCCGGCCGCGCTGACCCGGTTGGCGAAAGAGGCGATCGCGGACATTCAGCATCTCCTGCGACCGTCGCACCTGTCCCAGCTACGCGCCATCGTCGACGACCCGGAGGCGAGCCCGAACGACCGGTTCGTGGCAACCGACCTGCTGCGCAACGCCTGCATCTCCGCCGGCGGTGTGCTGCCGATGTGCCAGGACACCGGCACCGCGATCGTCATCGGGAAGCGCACCGAAGGCGTCCTGACCGGCGGGCAGGACGAGCGGGCCCTCTCGCAGGGGGTGTACCAGGCGTACCAGGAGTTGAACCTGCGGTACTCCCAGCTCGCGCCGACGAGTTTCTGGGACGAGCGCAACACGGGCACCAACCTGCCGGCCCAGCTGGAACTGTATGCCGCGCCGGGCACCGAACCCCGGTACGACTTCCTGTTCCTGGCCAAGGGGGGCGGCAGCGCCAACAAGACCTTCCTCTACCAGGAGACCAAGGCACTGCTGAACCCGACGCGGCTGGCGCGGTTCCTGGACGAGAAGCTGCGCTCGCTCGGCACGGCGGCCTGCCCTCCGTACCACCTCGCCATCGTGGTCGGGGGCATGTCGGCCGAGTACACGCTCAAGGTGGCCAAGCTGGCATCGGCCCGCTACCTGGACACGCTGCCGCGGGAAGGGTCCGCCGCCGGGCACGCCTTCCGGGACGTCGACCTTGAGCAGCAGGTGCTCGACATGACCCGGCAGTTCGGGATCGGGGCGCAGTTCGGCGGCAAGTACTTCTGCCACGACGTGCGGGTGATCCGGCTCCCCCGGCACGGCGCGTCGTGTCCGGTGGGCATCGCCGTGTCCTGCTCGGCGGACCGGCAGGCCAAGGCCAAGATCACCGCGGACGGTGTGTTCCTGGAGCAGCTCGAGCGGGACCCGGCGCGGTTCCTCCCGGACGTGGCCGGCGACGAACTGTCCGACGAGGTGGTGCGCATCGACCTGACCCGGCCGATGTCCGAGATCCGCGCGGCGCTCGCCGCGCTGCCGGTGCGGACCCGGCTCTCACTCACCGGGCCGTTGGTCGTCGCCCGGGACATCGCGCACGCCAAGATCAAGGAACGGCTCGACGCGGGCGAGGGGATGCCGGACTACCTCCGCGACCACCCCGTCTACTACGCCGGGCCGGCCAAGACCCCGGACGGCTACGCCTCCGGGTCGTTCGGGCCCACCACGGCCGGCCGGATGGACTCCTACGTCGAACAGTTCCAGGCGGCCGGCGGCTCACTGGTCATGCTCGCCAAGGGCAACCGGTCGCGGCAGGTGACCGACGCCTGCCAGACGCACGGCGGGTTCTACCTCGGCTCGATCGGCGGCCCGGCCGCCCGGCTGGCCCAGGACTGCATCCGCAAGGTCGACGTCCTCGAGTACCCCGAACTGGGCATGGAAGCCGTGTGGCGGATCGAGGTCGAGGACTTCCCGGCCTTCGTCGTGGTCGACGACAAGGGCAACGACTTCTTCGCCGGCACCTCCGCGCCCACCCTGCAGATCAGCTTCCGCCGCTAGTAGGTCTGCTTCTCGGTGACGATCACCGTTCGGTTGCCCACCGGGGCCTTGAGCTGGACGGTGACCGGCACCGGAGTGAGGACCTGGGCACACACCTTGTCCGGCGACCCGCCCTGGGGGGCCGCCATCGGGGAGAGCACGATCCGGATCACCTGGTCGGTCTCCTCGGTCACCGTGCCCTGCACGCCCGAGCAGGAGTCCCTGGCCATCCCCCAGACCGTCACCGACATGCCGTCCGGGGCGACCACCACTTCCTGCTTCTCGTAGTAGGGCGGCAGGCCGCCGGTGTCCACCTGGCCCTTGGGCAACTGGGTGCCTCCTTGCGGCAGGGACGGGACGGTGGGCGCCGGCGCCGGCACCGCGCTGGCCACCGGCGACCCGGGGAGGGCCGTCGCGGACATCCCCGTGGAGGACGTGGCCGTTCCCGGCGAGCCCGCCCGGTCCGACTGCCCACAGGCGGTGACGGCGAGCAGGACCGCCGCCGAGCCGATGACATGAAGTGCCCTCATGGTTCCTGGACGGTACTCGCACCGTGACCGGTTGCACGCCTAGAGTTGATCTATGTATGTGGTGGAGCTGAGCTTCGACGACAACCCCGACCGGCTCGCGCACCGGCCGGCACACCGGGAGAAGCTGCGGGAGCAGCGCGAACAGGGCGTGGTCGTGATGGCCGGCCCCTGGGGCGACGACACCGGCGCCCTGCTGATCGTCGACATCGACGACGCCGAGGAGCTGGAGCGGCTGCTCGAGGACGACCCCTACTACCGGGCGCCCGGGGTCACCATCGTCAGCAAGCGGCAGTGGGCGCCGGTCATCCGGTGACCGGCAGCAGCACCCGGAACGTGGCGCCGGTGCCGGCCCGGGTGTGCAGGTCGATCCGGCCGCCGTGCGCCTCCACGATCGCCGCCGTGATGGCCAGGCCCAGGCCGGTGCCGCCGCTGCGCCGCGACCGCGCGGCGTCGACCCGGTAGAACCGGTCGAACACCAGCGGCGCCGCCTCGTCCGGGATGCCCGGACCCCGGTCGCGCACCTCCAGCACGGCCACCTCGGCCTGCCCGTCCAGCACCGCGCCGGCCGAGGCCACCGGACGCGACCGGCCGGCCGGCTCGCTGGTGACCGTGACCGTGACCGGCGTGCCCGGCGGGGTGTGCGTCACCGCGTTGGTGACCAGGTTCATGGTCACCTGCCGCAGCCGGTGCTCGTCGCCGGTGACCAGCACCGGCCCGTCCGGGGTCTTCAGCCGCACCGGCCGGTCCGGGTCCCGCGCCCCCACGTCGTGCACCGCGTCCGCGGCCAGCACCACCAGGTCCACCTCGTCCAGGTCGAGCGCGCGCTGCTCGTCGAGCCGGGCCAGCAGCAGCAGGTCGTCGACCAGCAGGCCCATGCGCAGCGCCTCCTCCTCGATCCGGCCCATCAGGCGGTCCACGTCCTCGGGTTGCGCCGCTCCACCCCGCCGGTACAGCTCGGCGAAGCCGCGGATCGAGGTGAGCGGCGTGCGCAGCTCGTGGGAGGCGTCCGCGACGAACCGGCGCAGCCGCGCCTCGGACCGCTCGCGCTGCCGCATCGCCGTGCTCACCCGGCCGATCATGGTGTTCAGGGCGCGGCCGAGCCGGCCGGTCTCGGTCCGCGAGTCCGCCTCCGGCACCCGGCGGTCCAGGTCACCGTGGGCGATGGCCGCGGCGGTCTGCTCGATCCTGGTCAACGGCCGCAGCCCGACCCGGACCACGGAGAACGCCACCGAGCCGAGGATCACCAGCAACAGCGAACCGACCGCGAACTCGATCGCGACCAGCTGCCGGGTGGTGGACTCCACGGTGCCCAGCGACATCGCCACCGCCGCGGCCCCGCCCTCGACCGGGGCCACCCGCACCCGCCAGGACGCCCCACCGGCCCGGTCCGAGACGGTGAACGGCGCCCGGCTCTGGGTGTCCACCGTGGTCGCGTCGATGGTCGGCAGCTGCGGGCCGCCCTTCTCGTCGTCCTGCTCGCCGACCGTGCGGACCGGCGCCCCGGTCGGGGAGAACACGGCGACCCGGAACTCGGTCGGCAGGTTGTCCCGGGGCGGTGACCCGGGCGGCGGCTGCAGCCGGCGGAACATGCCCGGCCGGCTGGCCAGCTCGGCAAGCTGCTGGTCCACCCGTTCGATCTGGGACTTGCGGATCAGCAGCACGCTGGCCACGCCGAACACCCCGAGCGCCACGGTGGCCAGCACGAGCAGCGCGGCCACCAGCCGGGCCCGCAGCGTCCACCGGCGATCCTCAGGAGTCGTCACGCGGCGCCCGCAACGAGTAGCCGACCCCGCGCACGGTGTGGATCAGCGGCCGCCGCCCGGTGTCGATCTTGCGGCGCAGGTAGCTGATGTAGGACTCCACGATCCGGCCGTCACCGCTGAAGTCGTACTGCCACACGCGGTCCAGGATCTGCGCCTTGCTGACCACCTTCTCCGCGTTGACCATCAGGTAGCGCAGCAGGTTGAACTCGGTGGGCGAGAGCGCGACCGGCCGCCCGGCCCGGGTGACCTGGTGCGCGTCCTCGTCCAGCATCAGATCGGCGTAGCTGAGCAGCCCGGCGGCGTCCGGGCGGGGCGAGCGGGTCCGGCGCAGGATCGCCCGCAGCCGCAGCACCAGCTCCTCCAGGCTGAACGGCTTGGTCACGTAGTCGTCGCCGCCCGCGGTCAGCCCGGCGATCCGGTCGGCCACCCCGTCCCGCGCGGTCAGGAACAACACCGGCAACGCCTCGTCGGTCCCGCGCAGCTTCCTGGCCACCTCGAAGCCGTCGATGTCGGGCAGCATCACGTCGAGCACCACGATGTCCGGCCGGTGTTCGCGGGCAGCCGCCACCGCCGCCGCTCCGCTGTCCGCCGAGACGACGCCGAAACCGCTCAGGCGCAGGGCGGCCGACAACAGCTCCAGGATGTTGGGCTCGTCATCGACCACCAGGACCATCGCCCGGTCCACCGTGTCCACAGTGGCAGGATGACCCGGCAAGCTGTGAGTTCCCTGGGAGCAGCCTGGGAGCTATCCCTGGGTGACACCGAGCAGTTGGTAGGCCGGGAACTTGGCGGTCACCAGCCGGCCCTCCGGACGCCCGCGCACCCGCCGCCACAGCCACGGCCCGGCGGAGTGCACGAACCAGCGCAGCTGCTCCCGCACGCGGTCCTCGGTGGCCAGGTCGATCACCGGGCGGTCCACCACCACCGCGGAGCGCTCGCCGGTGAGCAGGTCGAGGAACTCGTCGGCGACCAGTTGGTGACCGTAGGGCCCGGGGTGCAGCCGGTCGTCGCTCCAGCCGGCGACGTCGCGCGCCGCGCGCACCGCCAGGTCCGCGCACACCGCGCCGTACCGGACCGAGGTGTGCCGGATGTGATCGTTGAACCGGTCGAGCCGCTCGGCGAACCGGCGGCGCACCACGCCGGGGAGCGGCACCACCGAGCCGGGGTTGGGCAGGGTCGCGGTGAGCACCACCGCGCCGGTGCCGGCCATCCGGTCGACCAGGTGGTCGAACTGCGCACACACCACGGTCAGGTTCGGCGCCGGCCGGATCAGGTCGTTCATCCCGACGATCACGCTGGCCAGGTCCGGAGCCAGGGCCACGGCGGGGTCCAGCTGGGTGGCGAGCACGTCGGCGGTGAGCCGGCCGCGCACGGCGAGGTTGGCGTAGCGCAGCCGGCCCTGCCGGCGGGCGATCTCCTCGGCGAACCGGTCGGCCCAGCCCCGGGGCTGCCCGGTGACGTCGAAGTCGCCGATGCCCTCGGTGAGGCTGTCTCCCAGCGCGACGAACTGCGTCCACCTGCTGTTCATCTTCTTCACGGTACCGATAGCGTCCGTCGGATGGCCGAGCTGATCTTCGACGAGTCGAGCCGCACCTGGCTGATCGGCGGCGCCGCCACGAGCTATGTGGTGCGGCTGGCGGAGGACACGCCACGGCACGTGCACTGGGGCGCGCCGGTGGACGCGGCGACCGCGCGGGCGCTGCCCGCGGGTGCGCCCGAGTTGCCGGAGCTGCAGGTTCGGGGCGGGGTGGAGTGGGAGTA
The DNA here is from genome assembly GCF_035712165.1 of Actinophytocola sp. Classification (GTDB taxonomy): domain Bacteria; phylum Actinomycetota; class Actinomycetes; order Mycobacteriales; family Pseudonocardiaceae; genus DASYTH01. The sequence goes on from NZ_DASTBH010000032.1 coordinate 8,375, forward strand.
TCGGGGCCACACGATGGGCGAGGGGCGGCTGGGCATCGTGCTGCGGGACCGGGCCGGTCCCCTCGAGATCACGCTGCACTACCGGGTGGTCGAGGACAGCGACGTGATCGAGCGGTGGATCACGTTGCGGCACACCGGAACCGAGGCGGTCACGCTGCTGCGGGCGGACTCGGCCGGTTTCGCGCTGCCGGCCAGGGCGGGTTACCGGCTCAGCCACGTGGTGGGCGCGTGGGCCGGGGAGTTCCAGTTGCGGCGCAGTGGGCTGCCGGTGGGCGAGACGGTGATCACCAGCCGGCGCGGCGGCAACATTCCGGAGACCAACCCCTGGGTGATGCTGGACGCGGGGGACGCCACCGAGGACCACGGCGAGGTGTGGAGCGCGGCG
>NZ_DASTBH010000033.1:0-10427 GCF_035712165.1 Actinophytocola sp.
CGGAATCCCGGGTGCGGCGAGCTGCAGCAGCTTCTGGCCGAGCGAGTTGGACCAGCCGGCCGGCCGGATCCGCTCGACGAACGCCGCGACCTCGGCGGACAGTTCGGGATCGCCGAGCACCGCCGCCGGCCAGGCCGCCACCGCGGCCTCGAACTCCTCGTCATGGTCGGTCCACGAGGTGCGCAGCTTGGCTTCCTTGGCCGCCTTGTCCAGGTACTCCGCCAGCCGGTCAGCGCCGATCGGCCAGGCGCCGACCAGCGTCTGCCAGGCCAGCAGGTTCAGCGCCGGCTCGGGCAACCCCCGGCGATCCGACCAGCGCCGGACCAGGCCTGCCCACTCCCCCGGCAGTTCGGACAGCACGGCCAGCCGCGCCCGCACATCCTCCGACCGCTTGGTGTCGTGCGTGGACAGCGTGGTCATGCTGGCCGGCCAGTGCTCCGCGCGGGCCGCCGCCGCCGCGTGGAACTCCGCCACCGGAACCCCGAACCGGTCCGGCGCACCGCCGACCTCGTTGAGTGCCACGAACCGGGTGTAGCGGTAGAAGGCGGTGTCCTCGGTGCCCTTGGCCACCACCATCCCGGAGGTCTGCTGGATCCGCCGGGCCAGCTCACCCTCCGGGTTGGCCCGCACTTCTTTGTCCACAGTGGATAGAGCGTCGTTGAGATCGGGCCGGGCCGCGAGCGCCGCCGCCATGGCCTCGGTCCAGTGCTCCGCACCGTCCGGCAGATACGACCGGTACACCGGAAACGCGACCAGCAGCTCCGCGATCGCCGCCTCGGCCTGGTCCACCGGCACCAGCGCGGCGATCCGGCGCACCTCCGCGGCCAGCGCGGTGCGGGTGATCATCAGCCGGCTGTCCCGCCGCACCGTGGCGAAGTCGTCCCGAAGGCCGGACTCCTCGGCCAGTTCGGTGACCGGTCCCTCGGCCGCCGGATCCACGAACACCCCGCACACCTCGCGCAGCGCGTCGTAGCCGGTGGTTCCGCCGACCGGCCAGCGCCCCGGCAACGCCTCGTCCGGCTCCAGGATCTTCTCCACCACCACCCAGCAGCCCGCCGCCTCGTGCAGCATCCGCAGGTAGCCGGCCGGGTCGGTGAGCCCGTCCGGATGATCGACCCGCAGCCCGGTCACCTCGCCGGCGCGCACCCAGCGCACCGGCTCGGCGTGCGTGGCCTCGAACACCTCGGGATCCTCCACCCGCACGGCGGCCAGCGTGGTGATGTCGAAGAACCGCCGGTAGGTCAGCTCGGCGTTGCCGCGCCGCCAGGACACCAGCCGGTAGTGCTGCTCCTCCGGCGTGTGGGTGCCGGGCGCGAGCGGAAACTCGTGCTCGTAGTAGGCCAGCCGGCCGTCCCGCACCGTCAGCTCCGGGTCCGGCTCCTCGCCGAGCACCGGCAGCAGCAACGGTCCGCGGCTCCAGTCGATGTCGAAGTACTTGGCGTAGCGCGACTGCGGCCCGTGCGTGAGCACGTCCCACCACCACCGGTTGGCCGCCGGCATCGCCACCGACATGTGGTTCGGCACGATGTCCACGACGAGCCCGAGCCCGGCCGCGCGGGTCGCGGCCACCAGCCGCAGCCGGGCCGGTTCGCCGCCGAGCTCCGGGTTGGTCCGGGTCGGGTCCACCACGTCGTAGCCGTGCGTCGAGCCGGGCGCGGCGGCCAGCAGCGGCGAGGTGTAGACCGCGCCGACCCCCAGCCGGTCCAGATAGCCGACCAGCTCGGCGGCGGCGTCGAGGTCGAACCCGGCGTGCAGCTGCAACCGGTAGGTGGAACTGGGAGCTGTCACTCGCCGTCCTTCACTCGACGCAGCACCACCAGCGAGCGGGCCGTGACGGGCAGCGTCTGCCCGGCACCGACCCGGCGGGTGTCGGCCGGCAGGTCCCCGTCGATCACCGCACGCTGGGCCGTGTCCAACACCACCGCCCATTCGGTGCCGTAGCTGGCATCGGGGACGACCATCTCCATGTCCTCGTCATGCGCGGAGAAGAACATCAGGAACGAGTCGTCCACCACCTGCTCGCCGCGCTTGTCCCGGTCCGGGATGCCCTCGCCGTTGAGGAACACGACGACGGCCCGGCCGAACTCGGACTCCCAGTCCTGTTCGGACATCTCCTCGCCGTTCGGTGCGAACCAGGCGATGTCCCGCAGCTCCTCGCCCTTGCGGATCGGCCGACCGGCGAAGAACCGGCGCCGGCGGAACACCGGATGGTTGCGGCGCAAGGAGGTCACCGCGGCGGTGAACTCGACCAGGTCGTCGTTCTCCTCCAGCAGCGACCAGTCCACCCAGGAGATCTCGTTGTCCTGGCAGTAGGCGTTGTTGTTCCCGCCCTGGGTGCGGCCCAGTTCGTCGCCGTGCAGCAGCATCGGCACACCCTGGGACAGCAGCAGGGTCGCGATCATGTTGCGCCGCTGCCGGGCGCGCAGCGTGTTGACCTTCTCGTCGTCGGTCGGCCCCTCGGCGCCACAGTTCCAGGACCGGTTGTCGTTGTGCCCGTCGTTGTTGTCCTCGCCGTTGGCCTCGTTGTGCTTGTCGTTGTAGGACACCAGATCGTTGAGGGTGAAGCCGTCGTGCGCGGTGACGAAGTTGATCGACGCGTAGGGCCGCCGCCCGTCGTCCTGGTACAGGTCGGACGAGCCGGTGATGCGGGAGGCGAACTCGCCGAGCGTCTCCGGGCTGCCGCGCCAGAAGTCGCGCACCGTGTCCCGGTACTTGCCGTTCCACTCCGTCCACAAGGGCGGGAAGTTGCCCACCTGGTAGCCACCCGGGCCGACATCCCAGGGCTCGGCGATCAGCTTCACCTGACTGATCACCGGATCCTGCTGGATGATGTCGAAGAACGCCGACAGCCGGTCCACGTCGTAGAACTCCCGGGCCAGGGTGGCGGCCAGGTCGAACCGGAACCCGTCCACGTGCATCTCGCTGACCCAGTACCGCAGCGAGTCCATGATCAGCTGCAGGGTGTGCGGGTTGCGGGCGTTGAGCGAGTTCCCGGTGCCGGTGTAGTCCATGTAGTAGGACTTGTCGTCGTCCACCAGCCGGTAGTAGGCCTCGTTGTCGATGCCGCGCATGGACAGCGTCGGCCCCAGGTGGTTGCCCTCGGCGGTGTGGTTGTAGACCACGTCGAGGATCACCTCGATGTTCGCCTCGTGCAGGGTCCGGACCATGGCCTTGAACTCCTGCACCTGGTTGCCCCTGCCGCGCATCGAGGTGTACGAGTCGTGCGGGGCGAAGTAGGCGATCGTGTTGTAGCCCCAGTAGTTGCGCAGACCCCGCTGGACCAGGCCGTGGTCGTGGAGGAACTGGTGCACCGGCATCAGCTCGACGGCGGTGATGCCGAGCCGGGTGAAGTAGTCGATCATCACCGGGTGCGCCAGGCCGGAGTAGGTGCCGCGCTGCTGCGGAGGGATCTCCGGGTGCAGCTTGGTCAGCCCGCGCACATGTGCCTCGTAGATCACACTTTCGTTGTACGGCGTGTTCGGCGGCCGGTCGGTCGCCCAGTCGAAGAACGGGTTGACCACGACACCGAAGGCGGTGTGCTGCGCGGAGTCGGCGTCGTTGCGTTCGTCGGGCGCGTCGAAGCGGTAGCCGAAGACCGACTCGTCCCAGTCCACCTCGCCGCCGATCGCCTTGGCATAGGGATCGAGCAGCAGCTTGTTCGGGTTGCAGCGCTGGCCGTTGGCCGGGTCGTACGGCCCGTGCACCCGGTAGCCGTACCACTGGCCGGGGCCGATCCCGGCCAGGTAGCCGTGATGAACGAAGCCGTCCACCTCGGGCAGCCTGATCCGGGTCTCCATGCCGTCGCTGTCGAACAGGCACAGTTCGACGAAATCGGCCACCTCCGAGAACACCGCGAAGTTGGTGCCGGCGCCGTCATAGGTGGCACCGAGCGGGTAGGGGGTACCGGGCCAAGGCCGCACGCGCGCTCCTTCAGATCCGCAAGGGGGTGATGCAATGTCACGGTAGAGCGTGTGGGCGCGCTCGGCTGAGTGCGGCGACGGCCCGCAGCACCGCCGGGTGCTCCAGCAACTCCTCGACCGTGACCGGAAGGGGAATCCGCCAGTTCGGGTACTCGTCCACGGTGCCGGGCAGGTTCGGCTGCCTCGGCTCGCCGAGCGCGTCCTGGGGCGAGGTCAGCAGCAGCGTGCTCGACGCGGTGGCGAGCAGCGCGTGCAGCGCGACGACCAGATCCGCCTCGGTCGTCGCTGTGCCGTCCGGCAGCAGGCCGTGCGCGTCCAACGCCGCGACCAGCTCGGCCCGCTCGGCGGCGGCCCGCTGGTACTCCGCGTCCGGGTCACCGAGCAGGCCCAGCTCGGCCCGCACCCGGACGTGCTCGGCGCGCAGGAACCCGGCCGCCGTGGGCAGGTCGTGGGTGGAGATGCTGGCCATGGCGGCCGCCGGCCACCGGCGCGGCGGCAGCAGCGGCTCGCCCGGCGCGGTCTTGTCCCGCTGGAACCACAGCACCGCCGAGCTGAGCATGCCGTGCTCGTGCAGCGTGCTGGTCACCTCGTCCGGCACGGTGCCGAGGTCCTCGCCGACCACGACGGCGCCGGCCCGGTGCGCCTCCAACGCCAGAATGCCCAGCAGCGCCCCGGCGTCGTAGCGCACGTAGGTGCCCTGGTGTGCCGGGAAGCCGGGCGGGATCCACCACAGCCGCCACAACCCGGCGACATGGTCGACCCGGATCCCGTCGGCGTGCGCCAGCACCGCCCGGATGACGTCCCGGTAGGGGCGGTAGCCGGTGGCCGCCAGCCGGTCCGGCCGCCACGGCGGCAGGTTCCAGTCCTGGCCGTTCTGGCTGAAAGCGTCGGGTGGCGCGCCGACCGTCACCTCGGAGGCCAGCACGTCCTGCAGCGCCCAACCGTCGGCGCCGGCCGGGTCCACGCCCACCGGGAGGTCGTGCACGATCCCGATCGGCATGCCGGCGGCGTGCGCCGCCGCCCGGGCTGCGTCGAGCTGCTCGCCGCACAGCGACTGCACCCAAGCGTGGAAGCCCACCCGGTCGGCCAACTCGGCGCGCGCCTGCGCCACCTGGCCGCCGCCGGGATGCCGCAGCCCCTCCGGCCACTTACGCCAGTCCGGCCCGTGCCGCTCGGCCAGCGCGCAGAACGTGGCGAAGTCCCGCAGTTCGGGTTCGAGCCCATCCACCGCGACCTGCCCAGTCCACATCCCCTCCAGCGCGGCCAGCTTGGCGGCCCACACCGCGTCATAGTCGATCAGCTCGGCCTGTCGAACCGGTTCGACACCCGGCACCCGCAGGTAGAGCGGGTTGGCGAAGCGGCGGCTGGACGGCGAGTAGGGCGAGCGCTGGATCGGATGGCTGGGCGTGATCGCCTGGACCGGGTTGACCAGCACCACCCCCGCTCCCAGCGCCGCCGACCCGGTGACCAGCGCACGCAGGTCCTCGAGATCACCGATGCCCTGGGAGCCGGCCGAGTGCAGCGCGTAGAGCTGCAGCTGCCAGCCCCAGGCGGGCGGCACCGCCGGCAACCGGGGCGGCGTGACGACCAGCGTGACCTCGCGACCGTCGGTGGCCAGCGTGTGCCAGCCCAGCGGCAGGTCGGCCGGCAGCCGGCCCGACACGGCGACCGCCGCGCCGTCCTCGGTGATCACCTCACCGGAACCGCCGATGTCCGGCCCCTCGCCCTGCCTGACGATCAGCGAGTCGGGCACCCCGGGCCGGGGCGCGCGGGCATCGGCCAGCGCGGCTCGCACCGCGGCCGGGCTGCCGGCATCCACTCCAAGTTCAGCGAGAACCGCGACCACGACATCGTCGGACACCGCGATGCGGCGGCGTTCGGTGTCCTCGTACCAGGTGGCGACTCCGTGCGCGCTCGCCAGCGCACCCAGCTCTTCATCCATTCAGCGGGAGCTTAGTGCGACGCGGCGCGTGGCCCGGGCATGGGCAGGCGCAGCCCATCCCGGGCGGTGAGCAACGCGAGCCGAGCCTGGTCCGGATCGGCCGCGTCGAGCCGCAGCCGGGCGTCCCGCACCGCGTCCACCGCCGCGGCCACCCGGCAGGTGTCCCCCACGGCCGCGGTCCAGGCGAGCGCACACCGCAGCGTGTCGTCGCATCGGTGCATGGCCTGCACGTCCGGCACGGCGGTCGCGGACAGTTCGGCGAGCACGCTGTCCACCGCGGTACGCAGATATCGCCCCGGGACGGGCGCGGGCCGGTGCATGCCCGGCTCCCGCCGCCGGGCCAGCGGCGGTGTGGCCCGCAGCTCCGTCTTGACGTCAATGGTCCGCTGTTGTTGCTTCGACCCCACGACCTACTCCTCCCGCACCGCATCCGGCGCTCAGCAGGCCCAGCCGGTCCCGCAGTTGACCTTGTTCCCCGATCGGCCCGGACACAAACCATTGCATCGGCGAAACTAACCAGTCGAGGGACCGGGTTTGGCGGCGTGCCCATACTACGAGGTCATCGGCGCCAGCAACATGCTGCCGCGTGCTAATTTCGCCTTACGAGTGGTATGCCCTTTGGGTTAACTGCGCTCCGCATCCGGACCCCTCCCGTTCCTCCGCCAACCGGGCGACGCGCGGCGTGGTGCATCCCGCACCCGGAGTCAACGCGGACTCGCTCTCAAGCGAAGTGTGATCACCCGTGGTCTCCTGTGTTCAGCACAGGAGGTGAGTGGGGTGTCCATACTGGCCGACGCCAACCTGCGGCTCGACGCCAACGCGGTCGACTTCGCGCTGCTGGCCTGCTATTTCCTGCTTGTTCTGGGCATCGGCTATGCCGCGCGGCGCCGGGTCTCGACGAGCCTGGACTTCTTCCTGTCCGGCCGGTCGCTGCCGGCCTGGGTCACCGGCCTCGCGTTCATCGCCGCGAACCTCGGCGCGATCGAGGTCATGGGCATGTCCGCCAATGGCGCCCAGTACGGCATCCCGACCGCACACTATTTCTGGATCGGTGCGGTTCCCGCGATGCTGTTCCTCGGCATCGTGATGATGCCGTTCTACTACGGCTCCAAGGTGCGCAGCGTTCCCGAGTTCATGCTGCGCCGGTTCGGCAAACCCGCGCATCTGGTCAACGCGATCTCCTTCGGCACGGCTCAGATCCTCATCGCCGGCATCAACCTGTTCCTGCTCGCCAGCGTGATCGACCTGCTGCTCGGTTGGCCGATCTGGCTGTCGGTGATCGTCTCGGCCGCGATCGTGCTGACCTACACCGCGCTCGGCGGGCTGTCCGCCGCGATCTACAACGAAGTGCTGCAGTTCTTCGTCATCGTCGCCGCGCTGCTGCCGCTGACCATCGTCGGCCTGTACAAGGTGGGTGGCTGGGAAGGCCTGGTGGACAAGGTGTCCAACGGGCCGGGCGGCGAGGCGCAGGTGCACCTGTGGCCGGGCAACCAGCTCACCGGGTTCGAGAGCAACCTGGCGTCCGTGCTCGGCCTGGTCTTCGGCCTGGGCTTCGTCCTGTCCTTCGGCTACTGGACAACGAACTTCGTCGAGGTGCAGCGCGCGATGGCGGCCAAGAGCATGTCCGCCGCCCGGCGCACCCCGATCATCGGCTCGTTCCCCAAGATCTTCATCCCGTTCATCGTGATCATCCCCGGCATGATCGCGGGGGTGTCGGTGACCGAGTTGATGGGAGAGAACAAGGAGGCCCTGCTGGCCGAGCAGGCGGCGCCGAGCGGGGCGACGTTCAACGACGCGCTGTTGCTGCTCATCCGGGACCTGTTGCCCAACGGGATGCTCGGTATCGCGATCGCCGGCCTGCTGGCCTCGTTCATGGCCGGCATGGCGGCGAACCTGAGCTCGTTCAACACGGTGTTCACCTACGACATCTGGCAGGACTACCTGGTCCGGGACCGCGACGACGGCTACTACCTGAGGTTCGGCCGGCTCGTCACGGCCGGGGCCACGGTGCTGGCGATCGGCACCGCGTTCATCGCGTCCAGCTACGCCAACCTGATGGACTACCTGCAACAGCTGTTCTCGTTCTTCAACGCGCCGCTGTTCGCCACGTTCATCCTCGGCATGTTCTGGCGGCGGATGACCGCCACGGCCGGGTGGGTCGGTCTGGTCAGCGGCATCGTGACCGCGGTGACGGTGTTCGTGCTGTCGGAGTCCGGCGTGTGGACGCTGCCCGGCCAGGGTGCCGCGTTCGTCGGGGCCGGCGCGGCCTTCGTCGTCGACATCGTGGTCAGCGTCGGCGTCTCCTATGCCACCGCACCGAAGCCGGACAGCGAACTGGCCGGACTGGTGTGGTCGCTGACGCCCAAGAAGGACCGCCAGCACACGACCACCGGCGCGGACGCCGGCTGGTACCGCAACCCTGCTCTGTTGGCCGGGATCGCGCTCGTGCTCACGATCATCATGAACATCATCTTCGCCTAGGAGCGGATCATGGCTCTCCGACTGCGGGTGTTCGACATCCGGCTGATCATCGCCCTGCTGATCGGGGTGTACGGCCTGGTGATCACCATCATGGGCCTGTGGTTCACCAGCGACGCCGACCTCGAGAAGTCCGCCGGCATCAACATCAACCTGTGGGCCGGGTTGGGCATGCTGGTTGCCTCCGCCGCGTTCCTGGTGTGGACGTGGCTGAGGCCGCTGGCGGGGCCGGACGAGTCGGCCACGGACGATGACGAGGAGTCCGCCGAGGCTAGCGCAGGGTAGCCGGGTTTTGCCTGTGGGACGCCGGGGAATCCGGGCCGCAGGTTGAGACCTGGAGGTCGTCATGGCTGTTCCCGACACGGCGGCTACCGGTGTGGTGCGCACCCTGATTCCGGCGCGGATCGACAGGTTGCCCTGGTCCAAGTTCCATACCCGCATGGTCATCGCGTTGGGGGTGGCGTGGATCCTCGACGGTCTGGAGATCACCGTCGCCAGCGCCGTGGCCGAAACCCTGACCAAGCCCGAGACGCTGAACATGTCGTCGACGGCGGTCGGCCTGCTGGCCACGATCTATCTGGCCGGCGAGGTGGTCGGCGCGCTGGTCTTCGGCAGCCTGTCGGACAAACTGGGCCGGCGGAACCTGTTCATGATCACGCTGGGGGTCTATCTGTTCGGTAGCGGGCTGACCGCGCTGACCCTCGGCAACAGCGGCTTCTGGATCTTCTTCCTGTATATGACCCGGTTCATCGCCGGTATGGGGATCGGCGGGGAGTACGCGGCGATCAACTCGGCGATCGACGAGCTGATCCCGGCGGAGTACCGCGGCCGGGTCGACATCGCCGTCAACGGCACCTACTGGGCCGGCGCGGTGATCGGCACGCTGGGTACGTTCATTCTGCTCAACGTCGTGGACCTGTCGCTGGGGTGGCGGCTGGGCTTCCTGCTCGGACCGGTGCTTGGTGTGGTGATTCTGCTGGTGCGCCGCAATCTCCCGGAAAGCCCGCGCTGGCAAGTGATGAACGGCCGGGCGGAAGCGGCCGAGGAGTCCATCACCCAGATCGAGCGCGAGGTGCGCGAGTCGGGGCAGGAACTTCCGCCGGTCGACGAAAGCAAGGCGATGGAGGTCAGGCCGGCCGACAAGATCGGCTACGTGGCTCTCACCAGAATCCTGTTCCGCGAGTATCCCCGACGTGCGATCCTCGGCGCGTCATTGATGATCAGCCAGTCGTTCCTGTACAACGCGATCTTCTTCACCTACACGCTGGTGCTGGGGAAGTTCTACGGTGTTCCGTCCGAACGGACGCCGCTGTACCTGATCGCCTTCGCCATCGGCAACCTGCTGGGGCCGCCGACCATCGGGCGCCTTTTCGACACGGTGGGGCGGCGGACCATGATCTCGGGCACGTACATGTTGTCCGGGGTCCTGCTGGCGATCAGCGCGTTCCTGTTCTACGCCGGGGTCCTGAACGCGATCACCCAGACGATCTGTTGGTGCGTGATCTTCTTCTTCGCCTCGGCCGGAGCAAGTTCGGCGTACCTGACCGTGAGCGAGATCTTCCCGCTGGAGGTTCGAGCCAAGGCGATCGCTGTTTTCTTCGCGATCGCGCAGTGCTTCGGCGCCATGGGGCCGGTGATCTACGGTGCACTGATCGGTGACGGCTCCGAGCCGTTCCTGCTGTTCCTCGGCTACCTGCTGGGCGCCATAGTCATGATCGGTGGTGGTCTGGTGGCCCGCTTCCTGGCCGTCGACGCCGAACGCCGTTCCCTGGAAGAGATCGCCGTCCCCTTGGCCTCCACTCGCCGAACCCGTACCCGCGCGGAGGGTGCCGGTTCACCGTTCTCCACGTAGCTGTATCGCTCCGGTTGGTTGCGGGTCCCTGGCGGGGTCGGGACGGTCGGGGCGGTCGCCTTTGTGTGGGTTGGGGCTGGCGTTGCGGTGCACGGCTGTGGACAGCCCCTGGGGGTGCGTGGTTGTGGGGTTGGGGGCCGGCCCACAGCCGTGCACCGGGCAGGTCTCCCGCCCTGGGCAGGGTCAGGCGCGGCTTCTTCAAAAACCAAAATCATTCATAGAAGAAAGAAAGGAT
>NZ_DASTBH010000034.1:0-8449 GCF_035712165.1 Actinophytocola sp.
CACGGGGGGCGGGGTGGTCGTGGTTGGTTGGGTGGTGGTGGTCGTCGGTTCTACGGAAACCGATGGTTCCTGGGGTTGTGGGGTGGCGGGTGTGGTGCCGCAGGCGACCAGTGTCAGCAGGAGACCGCCGGCGACAGCCAAGCGGGCTGATCTGTCCATTGTAGACAATGCTCCTCGGGGTGGGTGGACGTGCTGCTCGGTCGGCCGATTGACCTCCGCATCGCGCGCACCGCGAAACGTGTTACGAATGAAAGTCGCGTGGAACGCGACCGCAAGGGCTTGCGGTGGGCCGTAGATTGTGACCATGGAACGGGCCCGGTTGGCGGACATCGCGGCACAGGCGGGGGTCAGCGAGGCGACGGTCAGCCGGGTGCTCAACGGCAAGGCCGGCGTCTCGGCGAACACCCGGGAAGCGGTGCTGGCCGCGCTGGACCTGCTCGGTTACGAACGGCCGGTGCGGTTACGGGCGCGCAGCGCCGGGCTGATCGGGTTGATCACGCCGGAACTGTCCAACCCGGTTTTCCCCGCGTTCGCGCAGGTCATCGAGCGGGTGCTGACCCGGGTCGGGTACACACCGGTGCTGTGCACCCAGACGCCGGGCGGCTCGACCGAGGACGAGCTGACCGAGGCGCTGGTCGACCGGGGCGTGAACGGGATCATCTTCGTCTCCGGGCTGCACGCCGACTCCACCGCCGACATGAACCGCTACGTCAAGCTGGCCGGCCGGGGCGTGCCGTTCGTGATGATCAACGGCTACACCGAGAAGGTGTCCGCGCCGTTCGTGTCCACCGACGACCGCGCGGCCATGCGGCTGGCGGTGACCCACCTGGTCGAGCTCGGCCACGAGCGGATCGGGCTGGCCGTCGGGCCGCGCCGGTTCGTCCCGGTGCTGCGCAAGATCGAGGGGTTCGTGCAGCACATGCGCACCCTGCTGCCGTTGTCCGCCGAGGCGGCCGAGGGGTTGGTGGCGCACTCGCTGTTCACCGTCGAGGGCGGACAGGCCGCCGCGCACGCGCTGATCGACCGGGGCTGCACCGCGATCATCTGCGCCAGCGACCTGATGGCGCTGGGCGCGGTGCGCGCCGGCCGGCAGCGCGGGCTGACCGTGCCGGCCGAGCTTTCCGTTGTCGGCTACGACGACTCGCCGCTGATCGTGTTCACCGACCCACCGCTGACCACGTTGCGCCAGCCGGTCGAGGCGATGGGCCAGGCCGCGGTGAACGCGTTGCTCGAGGAGGTCGGCGGAACGCCGGCGCCGCACGCGGAGTTCGTGTTCCTGCCCGAGCTCGTGGTCCGCGGGTCGACCGGAGCGGCGCCGGCTTGAGGGTTTACCGCGCCAACTCTGGTTGGTAATCTTGCGGAAACTCCCTGCAACTCCTTTCACCTCCGTGAGGAGGGGTCGTCATGCACCGTCGCATGCGCGCAACCACCGTCGCCCTCACCCTTTTCGCCGCGGGGCTGAGCCTGCCCGCCGCCGCCGAACCGGCCGGCATCGCATCCGGGACCAGTCCGGGGGCCAAGGACGTCATCGTCCATCTCTTCGAGTGGCCCTGGGCCTCGGTTGCCAGTGAATGTACGAATGTGTTGGGCCCCAAGGGTTTTGGTGGGGTCCAGGTATCTCCGCCGCAGGAGCACGTGGTGCTGCCCGGCAACGGTTACCCGTGGTGGCAGGACTATCAGCCGGTCAGCTACCGGCTGGTCTCCCGCCGCGGTGACCGGGCGGCGTTCGCCAACATGGTCAGCACCTGCCACACGGCCGGAGTCAAGATCTTCGTGGACGCCGTGCTGAACCACATGGCCGGCGGCGCGTCCCGCGGGCCCGGCAGCGACGGGTCCAGCTACACCCAGTACGCCTACCCGTCGGTGCCGTACGGCTTCGACGACTTCCACCACTGCGGCCGCAACGGCAACGACGACATCCGCAGCTGGACCGACCGGTGGGAGGTGCAGAACTGCGAGTTGGTCGACCTGTCCGACCTCAAGACCGAATCCTCCTACGTGCGCGGGAAGCTCAGCGCGTACCTGCAGGACCTGGTTTCCCTTGGCGTGGACGGCATCCGGGTGGACGCGGCCAAGCACGTGCCGGTCGCCGACCTGCAGGCGATCTACGGACCGATGAGCGGGAAGTACATCTTCCAGGAGGTGATCGAGGGCGGGCCCGGTGAGATCGCGCCCGGCGAGTACACCGGGATCGGCGACGTCACCGAGTTCCGCTACGGCGACGTGGTCGGCAACGCCTTCCGGGACGGAAACCTGGCCAACCTCAACAACCTGGCGGGCTCCATGGCGCTCGGCTCGGCGGACGCGGTGGCGTTCATCGACAATCACGACACCCAGCGCAACGGCCGGGCCCGGCTCACCTACAAGGACGGCAACAACTACGCGCTGGCCGAGGCGTTCATGCTGGCCTGGCCGTACGGAGTGCCCCAGGTGATGTCCAGCTTCGCGTTCAACGGCGGCGACCAGGGGCCGCCGGCCGCCGGCAACGGAACCACCTCGCCGGTCAACTGCGCCGGCGGCTGGGTGTGCGAGCACCGCTGGCGCACCACGGCCAACCTGGTCGGCCTGCGCAACGCCAGTTCCGGCGCCGGGGTCAGCAACTGGTGGAGCAACGGCTCGACCCAGATCGCCTTCGGCCGGACCGGCCGGTCCTATGTCGCGTTCAACCGGGACGGCGGCACCCTGTCCCGGACGTTCCAGACCGACCTGCCCGCCGGCACCTACTGTGACGTGGCGGGCGCCGACTTCTCGGCGGGGACCTGCGGCGGCGCGACCTACGCCGTCGACTCCGCCGGCCGGTTCAGCGCCTCGGTGCCGGCCGGCCGGGTGCTGGCCCTGCATGTGAACGCCCGGACCAGCGGCGGGGGCGGCGGCTGCACGACGGTCGCGGTGGGCTTCAACGTCGATGCGCAGACGGTCTGGGGCGAGAACGTCTACGTGGTCGGCAACCGGCCGGAGCTGGGTGACTGGAACCCGGCCAACGGCGTGCCGCTGTCCGCGGCGACCTATCCGATCTGGCGCGGCACGGTCAGCCTGCCGGCGAACGTCACGTTCGAGTACAAGTACGTCAAGCGGATGGGCAGCCAGGTGATCTGGGAGACCGGCGGAAACCGGGTGCGGTCCACCGGATCGGCCTGCGCGGTCGGCTTCGACGACGTCTGGCGCAACTGAACCCAGGCGGCGTTGAACGGTTCGGTCGGGTGGGCCAATCGGCTCGCCCGATCGGACTACGCTCCGCGTCGATCTTGACTACGCAGAGTAGAACTGGTGGAATTCGACATTATCCACAAGCAATAAGTCATATAGTCACCGCCGGCATTTCGAAATCGGCGGTCGGATCATGGCAACCTGCATGTTGCACAGGTCACATTCGTCACGATAAGCCCCGGTCTCGTTACCGTGTGTGCGGAAGTAGGCTTCGAATAAGGCCTAAAGTCCCTGGTCGAAAAATCGCTTGAACATGCTCTGACGTGGGAACTTGACATGTGAGCACATTTCGTATTGTGTCCGGTTCCGGAATCCCCGAAGGGCAATTCAGTTGAGAAGGCGGGGCCTGAGCGAGGCATGCGGAACCCCCGAACATGGCATATCAATGGCTGGAGCCTGCGCACCAAGGTCGCGGTCGTCCTACTGCTGCCTGCGATCGTCGCACTCTGGCTCGGCGTGCTTCGGGTCAAGGCCCAGCTCGATGAGGCCGACCGACTGGACACACTGCGTGACCAGGTGACGTTGCTGCGGGAGAGCGCCGAGCTCGCCTCCCGCCTGGCCGACGAACTGGTCGCCGCCTCCCCCGTCGGCGACAAGCGCGACGAGGTCGTCGCCGCGGTCAACGAGCAGCTCGGCCAGCTCCAGCGCGCCGACGAGGCGACCGTCCTGCCCGAGAACCTGGACCGGATCCTGCGGGACGGCTACGGCGGCCTCGACGAGGCCCGCCGCCTGGCGGCCAGCCCCGACGCGACACCGTTCAACGTCGTCACGGCCTACTACAACCTGGTCAATGGTCTGAGCGCGCTGTCCTCGGGCATCGTGGCGCGTTCCGGCAACCAGGACCTGGAAGGCCCGGGCAAGGCCGTCGAGGCGATGCTGCGCCTGCGCGGTCTGCAGGGCATGGACCAGGTGGTGCTGCGGCTCAACCAGGCCGGCCAGCCACTCGACGTCGGTACCGGCCAGCGAACCACCTCCGAGGAAGCGATCCTCACCGAGCGGGTCAAGCGCGACCTCCCGGCCGACAAGGTCGACACGTTCGCGAACCTGATGAAGACCGCCGAGGAGCGGCGCTCCGCCTTCCAGGCCGCGATCGCCGACACGAAGAAGGTCTCCCCGCCGGCACTGCTGCCCAAGATCGGCGCCGAGGCGAAGGGCCTGGACACGCTGCTGGGCGAGGTGCTCGACCGGCTCGACGGGCAGGCGGGCGCACTCGCCGACGACGCCCAGGCGCAGACGCTGCGCGAGTCGGCCCTGGTGGTCGTCGCGCTGCTCGCGGCCTTCGCCCTCGCGCTGCTGGTCGGCCGCACGCTGCTGAACTCGGTGCGGACCCTGCGGTCGGCCGCGCTGGACGTCGCGCACGCCCAGCTACCCGCGACGGTGGAGCGGATCCGCGACGGCGAGCACGTCGACTGGCGCAACGTCACACCCGTGCCGGTGCACACCACCGAGGAGATCGGCCAGCTCGGCCGGGCCTTCGACGAGATGCACCAGCAGGCCGTCCGGCTCGCCGGTGAGCAGGCCGACCTGCGCCGCCAGGTCGCCGACATGTTCACCACGCTGTCCCGGCGCAGCCAGTCCCTGGTGGAGCTGCAGCTGGAGACGCTGGAGAAGCTCGAGTCCGACGAGCAGGACCCGCAGCGTCTCGACGGCCTGTTCAAGCTCGACCACCTGGCCACCCGCCTGCGCCGCAACGGTGAGAACCTCCAGGTTCTCGCCGGCGGCACCCCCGCCCGCCGCGCCTCCGGCCCGGTGTCGGTGGTCGAGGTGCTGCGCGCGGCCATCTCGGAGATGAACGACTACCGGCGGGTGAACCTGGGCCGCGCGCCGGACGGCTCGGTGCGCTCCCCCGCCGCCGCCGACATCGTGCACATCCTGTCCGAGCTGCTGGAGAACGCGGCCCGGTTCTCGCCGCCGGACAAGAAGGTGGTGCTCACCGCCGACCGCGGCTCCGACGGCGGACTGCTCATCCAGGTCGTCGACTCCGGTATCGGCATGGCGCCCGACGAGTTGGCCGCGGCCAACGAGCGGCTCGCCGCCGCGGACGAGGCCACCCCGGAGACCACCCGGCGGATGGGTCTGTTCGTGGTCAGCCGCCTGGCCGAACGGCACGGCGTCAGGGTCCGGCTGCGCGCCACCCGCCAGTCCAAGACCCAGGCCGGTGTCACCGCCAGCGTGCACATCCCGGTCTCGCTGGTGATCTTCGAGGAAGCCCCGGCCCCGATGATGTCCGACGCGATGAACGGCTACGGCCGCATGGGCGGGCTGAACGGCAACGCCCCGGCGCTGACCGACATGCCGCCGCGCGATTGGTTTGTTCCGATGACCGAACCGTCCGGCCAGGATCTCGTCACGGTCGGGGACGCCCGCACCGCCCGGCGGATGTTCGACGCACCGGCCGCCCCACCGCCACCACCACCGCCGCCACCACCGATGGCGCCCCCGGCGCCGCTGCCCCCGCTGCCGACCCGGCAGGCCGGGCAGCCGACCACCCGCCCGGCACCCCCGGCCGCGGAGTCGGCATGGTCCTCGCTCGGGTCCAACTGGCCGTCGCCCGAGCCGGGCCGGCACGAACTGCAGACCGGCGGCACGACCAACTCCGGCCTGCCGATGCGCCGGCCGGGCGCGGGACTCACGCACTCGGCGACCCCGGAAACCGAGCCGGCGCACGCGCTGCAGCGGGACCCGGAGTCGATCCGGAGCAACCTCGCCCGCCACTACAGCGGCGTCCGCACGGCCCGAACCCGCGGTCCCCACGATGAAAACGGAACGGCCCAGCAGCAACCCAAGGGAGAATCATGACGGCGGAGATCACGGCAGAGGCGCAGTCGTCGCTCGGCTGGCTTGTGTCGGCGTTCACCAACGAGGTCCCCGGGGTCGCGCACGCCGTGCTCGTGTCGGCCGACGGGCTCATGGTCGCCGCGAGCGAGGGGCTGCCCCGGGACCGCGCCGACCAGCTGTCGGCCATGGCCGCGGGTCTGTCCAGTCTGACCGTCGGCGCCGCGCACCTGTTCGCGGGCGGCCGGGTGGTCCAGTCGGTGATCGAGATGGAGCAGGGCTTCCTGCTCCTGATGACGGTCGGCGACGGCTCGCACCTCGCGGTGCTCGCCTCGGCCAAGTGCGACATCGGCCTGGTCGGCTATGAGATGACCCTGCTCGTGGACCGGGTCGGCCGCATGGTCGACACCCCGGTGCGCGGGCCCGCCGGAACCTGAACCGGGGTAGAACGTGACCGAGTCCGATCCGTACAGCAGCCGTCCCGCACGGCCCGCTGGATTGGCGCGTCCATATTCGTGGACTGAAGGCCGGACCCAGCCCAGCGTCGAGATCGCCATCGAGGCGCAGGTGCAGACCACCCGGGCCGGCAACTCGGTGCCACCGAACGCGACGAGTCCACTGTGGACCGTGATGCAACTGTGCTACGAGACTCGGTCGGTGGCCGAGATCGCGGCGCACATGGGAGTTCCGCCCGGCGTGGTGAAAGTGCTGGTGGCGGATCTCCTGAACGAAGGCCTCGTGGTCGTGCACGCCACGCTCGGCGAAGACACGAGCCTGGCCGAGCGCCGGGACCTGATCGAGAGGGTGCTCATTGGACTACGCGCACAATAACCGGGCGCCACAGAATCGGATCACGTCCGCGAAGATCGTGGTCGCGGGTGGCTTCGGCGCCGGCAAGACGACCTTCGTCGGCGCCACGTCCGAGATCGTGCCGCTGCGCACCGAGGCGCCGATGACCAGCGCCAGTGTCGGCGTGGACGACCTGCATGCCACTCCGGACAAGGTGTCCACCACGGTGGCGATGGACTTCGGCCGGCTCACGCTCGCCGAGGACCTGGTCCTCTACGTGTTCGGCACGCCCGGCCAGCACCGGTTCTGGTTCATGTGGGACGACATCGTGCGCGGCGCCATCGCCGCGGTCGTCCTGGTGGACACCCGCCGGCTCGCCGACTCCTTCTCCGCGATCGACTACTTCGAGTCCCGGGACATCCCGTTCCTGGTGGCGATCAACAAGTTCAACGGCATCCAGCAGCACGCGCCGGACGACGTCCGCGAGGCGCTCGCGCTGCCGCCGGACACCGTGGTGATCACCTGCGACGCGCGGTCCCCGCAGTCGGCCAAGGAAGTGCTGATCGCGGCCAGCCAGTACGCGCTGACCAAGCTGGACCGCCGGCCGATGCCGGCGCGGCCGGCCGGCGCACACGGCTACGTCTGAGCGTCCCCCTCCGCGGAGGGTGACGTCGGCTCGGGCGCTGAGGTCGGCGCCGGCTCGGTCGGCGTCGGCTCGGTCGACTCGGGCGTGGACGGTGCCGTCGGCTCTGTCGTGGCGGGCTGTTCGGGCTCGGACGGCGTGGTCATGTCCGGCGGCGTGGTCGGGTCCGGCGGCGTGGTCGGGTCCGGCGGGGTCGTCGTCACCGGCGGGGTCGTGA
Source organism: Actinophytocola sp. (assembly GCF_035712165.1). GTDB lineage: Bacteria > Actinomycetota > Actinomycetes > Mycobacteriales > Pseudonocardiaceae > DASYTH01. Next base: position 7,632 of record NZ_DASTBH010000034.1, read on the forward strand.
CGGGCGGAGTCGTGGTCTGCGGCGGGGTGCTGCTGACCGGTGGCGTGGTCGTCGACGGCGGAACGGCCGGCGGCGCCGTGGCGGGGATGGTCCCGACCGGGAGTCCGGTGGCGTCCGGGACGACGACCGTGCCGGCGGCGTAGGTGGCCATCCAGCGCAGCACCAGGTTGCGGTAGCTGGTGGAGTTGTTGTAGCTCAGGATCGCCGCGTCCAGGCCGGCCGGGGTGCCCAGGTCCCGGTTGGCCGCGCACAGGTAGCGGGCGGCGGCCAGGCTCGCGTCGTAGATGTTGTGCGGGTCCGCTCTGCGGTCGCCGTTTCCGTCGGCGCCCCAACGCTTCCAGGTGCCCGGGATGAACTGCATCGGGCCGACGGCGCGGTCCCAGACGGTGTCGCCGTCCAGCGCTCCCCCGTCGGTGTCGCCGATCGCGGCGAACCCGTTGCCGTCCAGGCGGGGTCCGAGGATCGGCCGCACCGTCGTGCCGCCCGCGTCGACCTGCCCGCCCCGGGCATGCCCGGTCTCGACCTTGCCGATCGCCTCGAGCAGTTCCAGCGGCAGGTGACAGCCGGGCTGGTCGCGGTTGATCGTGTCCCGGGCCCGGCGGTAGGCGTCCAGCACGGTGGTCGGGATGTCACCGGTGAACACGGCCGGGATCATCGGACCCGGCCCCGAATCATCCACAGTGGACACCACGGCGGCGTCGTCGGTCCCGCCCGGCGGCTCGGCGGGCAGCGAGTCGTCGCGGTCGGCGATCCACGAACCGCCATCCGACTCCGCGATGACCGGGCGGTCCGCGCCGGCCGGTCGCGGCACGGCGGCC
>NZ_DASTBH010000035.1:0-10774 GCF_035712165.1 Actinophytocola sp.
ACAGCGTGATGGCGGCCGGCGGACCGGACGCGGGCGGCATCGTGTTCCCGCCGTTCTGCCCGGAGCGGCACTTTCCGTTGCGGGCCGGGCAGATCACCATCGGCCGGCGCAGCGCGAGCCGGGGCATCCACCCGGACATCGACCTCACCGGACCGCCGGAGGATCCCGGGGTGTCGCACCTGCACGCGATGCTGTTGGTGGCCGCGGACGGCACACTGTCCATCGTGGACCTGGGGTCGTCGAACGGCACGACCGTGAACGACGACGAGAAACCGTTGGCGACCAACGTGACCCGCGCACTGTCCGACGGCGACCGGGTCCACCTCGGCGCCTGGACGACGATCACCGTTCGATCGGGCGGTTGATCACGACGTCGGTTTGGACGGCATCGGCCGCGAGGAAGGCCAGCAGCCGGCCGGCCTCCGCGACCACCTCACCGGCGTCCTGAGTGGACAGTGGACCAAACGGATCGACGAACAGCGTCACGCCGCGCCGGGCGCGATCGGTTCGCCAGGTTCCCTGGTAGCACCCGTCGAGCAGCAGGTTGCCCATCGTGGCGCCGTTTCCGGCGAAGAGCACGACCGGCCGCTTGCCGAGAACGAACCGGCTCCGGTCGGCGTGGCCGAGCAGCACGTTGTCGTACTCCGGGAGGAACCGCACCGGCGCGGGCGTGTCCGGGTCGGGCCGGGGCGCGTCCGGCAGGTCGAACAGCTCACGGCCGGACTCGTCCCGGAACACGTGCAGCCGGGAGCGCAGGCGTTCGAGCACCTCGCGCAGCCGGGTCAGCCCGGACCACGCCTGAACGTCCATTGTGGACGCCGGGCCGAACGCGGCGAGGTAGCGCAGCACCACCTCGTCCACGTCCGCCGCAGGCCCGGCGGGTGGGCCGAGCCAGGACTCCACCGGGGTCCAGGCGGCCGGGCCGGTCTCGCCCCACACCCCGCGCGGCGGCACCTGAACCAGCGGCAACCCGTAGGAGATGGTGTAGGCCAGCGCGTCGACGTCCTGACCGGGCCAGCGCCGCGCCAGCAGCGGCCCCAGCTCGGCCCGGGTGAGCGGCTGCTCCGCCAGGTGCTTGCGCCCAACCGCAAGGAGTTCGTCGACGTCCAGGTCGGCGATCTTCCGGGCGAACACCGAGCCGGCGAACACCCGCTCGACGACCGGCCTGATCACCGGACGCAGCGCGTGGCAGTCCCGCGCGGTGACCAGATGGATGGTCGCCCGCATCAGGGTCGTCCGCACCGCCGCCCGCCCGGTGATCAGGTCCGCCAGCTCCTGTGGAGCAAAGTTCGCCAACCGGCTCCACAACCCGACATACGGCGCGTTCGGGGCCTGCGCCTGCAGGCCCACCAGGTGCTCGAGCACCTCGCCCACCGGCCGGACCACCCGGCTCAGCAACAACTGCCGCTGTAGCGTCGCCCGGTTCAGCGCCCGCGGGCTCAGCGTCCGACTCATGTCGATCACCCTCCCCCGACTCGCCGCCCCCCAGCAAGCCACCCGCGTAGCTATGCGAGCAGGACCGCGGCCCCGGTGACGCGGTCGGCGGCGAGGTCGGTGAGGGCGCGGTCGGCCTCGGCGAGGGGGTAGGGCCGGGTGGTGATGCGGAGCCGGTGCGTGGCGGCCAGCCGGAGGAACTCGTGCGCGTCGGCGCGGGTGTTGGCGGTGACGCTGCGGAGCTGGCGTTCCTGGAAGAGGTGGCGCTGGTAGTCGAGGGGCGGGATGTCGGAGAGGTGGATGCCGGCGACGGCCAGGGTGCCGCCCCGGTCGAGGGCGGCGAGGGCGGGCGGGACCAGCTCACCGGCGGGGGCGAACATGATCGCCGAGTCCAGCGGTTCCGGAGGTGGGTCGGTGGCGCCGAGTGCCGACGCGGCGCCGAGGTCGAGGGCGAGCCGGCGGGCCTGCGCGCTGCGGGTCAACACATGCACCGTCGCGCCCTGGGCCAGGGCCAGCTGGGCGGCCAGGTGCGCGCTGGCACCGAACCCGTAGACGCCCAGCCGGCCGCCGGGCGGCAACTCGGCGCGCAGCAGCGCGCGGTAGCCGATGATCCCGGCGCACAGCAGCGGCGCCAGTTCGGCGACGGGGTACCCGTCCGGCAGGGGCAGGGCGTAGGCGGCCGGAACGGTGGTCAGCTCGGCATAGCCGCCGTCGGCGTCCCATCCGGTGTAGACCGACCGGGGGCACAGGTTCTCCGCGCCCCGCCGGCAGTACCGGCACTCGCCGCAGGTTCCGCGCAGCCACGCGATGCCGACCCGGTCCCCCACGCCGAACCCGGTCGCGCCTGCGCCGAGCCCGACCACCTCCCCCACCACCTCGTGGCCCGGGACCACCCGCGGCCGGTGCACCGGCAGGTCACCCTCGGCCACGTGCAGGTCGGTCCGGCACACCCCGCAGGCCAGCACCCGCACCAGCAGCTCGCCCGGCTCCGGCTCCGGGTCCGGCTCCGACCGCGCCACCAGCGGCCCGGTCGCCATGGCCCCCGGCCGCTCCACCCGCCACGCGAACATGCCCGTTGTCCGTCCTCAGTGGACGATGCGGCGCCGGATGTGGGCCACCGCCACCCTTGTCATGATCACCAACCCTACGCGTATGTTCGGTACGTATGGACGGGGACTGGTTCACCCGGTGCGCGCAGGGCCACCAGCACTGGGGCCGGCACGGCGCCGCCGGGTTGCTCGTGTGGTCGGGCGGGCAGGTGCTGCTGCAGCAACGGGCCGCCCCGTCGAGCGGCGCCGGCACCTGGGGGCTGTTCGGCGGCGCCCGGCACCGCCGCGAGGATCCGGTGACGGCCGCACTGCGGGAGACCGCCGAGGAGAGCACGCTGCCCACCGGCGAGGTCCGGGTGCACGGCAGCTGGACCGAGGACCACGGGAACTGGGCCTACCACACGGTGTTCGGCACGGCGCCGGAGCCGGTGGCGGTGCGGCCGGCGTCCTGGGAGACCATGGCCGCGGCGTGGGTGCCCGAGGACGAGGTGGAGCACCGACTGCTGTTCGAGCCGTTCGCGAAGGCCTGGCCGCTGCTGCGCGCCGGGCTGCGCCGCCCGGTGCTGGTGGTCGACTGCGCCAACGTGATGGGCGCGCGGGCCGACCAGTGGTGGCGGGACCGGGCCGGGGCGGCCGCCCGGCTGCGCGACGACATCGGCCGGGCCGCCGGCCTGACCGGCATCGAGCCGTACGACCTGTGCTATCCGGAGATCGTGCTGGTCGTGGAGGGCGCCGCGCGCGGGATCGGCGCGGGCGACACCACGATCCGGGTGGTGGACGCGCCCCGCGGCGGCGACGACACGATCGTCGAGCAGGTCGCCGGGACCGGCCCGGACACCCGGCCGATGGTGGTCACCGCCGACCGCGAACTGCGCGAGCGCTGCCGGGCGCACGGGGCCGCCGTGCTCGGCCCCCGCTGGCTGCTGTCCCAACTGGGTTGATGGCACGATCAGGGCATCATGACGCTCACCGAACTGCTGCCCGCCGCCGCCGACCCCGACGACCTCTTCGACGCGTTCTCCGCATGGGCACAGGAGCAGGGCCTGTCGCTGTATCCGGCGCAGCAGGAGGCGATGATCGAGATCGTCTCCGGGTCGAACGTCATCCTGTCCACCCCCACCGGCTCGGGCAAGAGCATGGTCGCGGTCGGCGCCCACTTCACCGCCCTCGCGCAGGGCCGGCGCAGCTTCTACACCGCGCCGATCAAGGCGCTGGTCTCGGAGAAGTTCTTCGCCCTGTGCGAGACGTTCGGCGCGGACAACGTCGGCATGCTCACCGGCGACGCCAGCGTCAACGACACCGCCCCGATCATCTGCTGCACCGCGGAGATCCTGGCCAACATCGCGCTGCGGGACGGGGCCGCCGCCGACGCCGGCCTGGTGATCATGGACGAGTTCCACTTCTACGCCGAGCCGGACCGGGGCTGGGCCTGGCAGGTGCCGCTGCTGGAGCTGACCGGCGCACAGTTCGTGCTGATGTCGGCCACACTCGGCGACGTCACCCGGTTCGAGGAGGATCTCACCCGGCGCACCGGCCGGCCGACCGCGGTGGTCACCTCCGCGCAGCGACCGGTGCCGCTGTTCTACAGCTACGTGCTCACCCCACTGCACGAGACGCTCGAGGAGTTGCTGGCCACCAACCAGGCGCCGATCTACGTCGTGCACTTCACCCAGGCCGCCGCGCTGGAGCGGGCCCAGTCGCTGATGAGCATCAACGTGTGCACCCGCGCCGAGAAGGACGAGATCGCCAAGCTGATCGGCCGGTTCCGGTTCACCGCCGGGTTCGGCAAGACGCTGTCCCGGCTGGTGCGGCACGGGATCGGCGTGCACCACGCCGGCATGCTGCCCAAGTACCGGCGGCTGGTCGAGCGGCTCGCCCAGGCCGGCCTGCTGAAGATCGTCTGCGGTACCGACACGCTGGGCGTCGGCATCAACGTTCCCATCCGGACGGTGGTGTTCACCGCGCTGTCCAAGTACGACGGCGTCAAGACCCGCCATCTCAAGGCGCGCGAGTTCCACCAGATCGCCGGCCGGGCCGGCCGGGCCGGGTTCGACACCGTCGGCAACGTAGTGGTGCAGGCGCCCGACCATGTCGTGGAGAACGAGCGGGCGCTGGCCAAGGCCGGTGACGACCCGAAGAAGCGGCGCAAGGTGGTCCGGCACAAGCCGCCGGCCGGCTTCGTGTCCTGGGGCGAGCCGACCTTCGAACGCCTGGTGGCCGCCGCGCCCGAGGCGCTCAACTCCAGCTTCGTGGTCAGCCACGCGATGCTGCTCAACGTGGTCGGCCGGCCGGGCGACGCGTTCGCCGCCATGCGCAAGCTGCTCACCGACAACCACGAGGAGCGCCCGGCGCAGCGCCGGCACATCCTGCGGGCGATCGCGATCTACCGGGCGCTGCTGGCCGCCGGCGTGGTGGAGCGGTTGTCCGAACCGGACGAGACCGGCCGGCGGGTGCGGCTCACCGGCGACCTGCAGCTGGACTTCGCGCTCAACCAGCCGTTGTCGCCGTTCGCCCTGGCCGCGATCGACCTGCTGGACCGGGACTCGCCCGGTTACGCCCTGGACGTGCTGTCGGTGATCGAGTCCATCCTGGAGGATCCGCGCCAGGTCCTGTCCGCGCAGGAGTCGAAGGCGCGCGGCGCGGCCGTGGCGGCGATGAAGGCCGACGGCGTCGAGTACGAGGAGCGGATGACGCTGCTCGAGGACGTGACCTACCCCAAGCCGCTGGCCGAGCTGCTGTCCGTGGCCTACGAGACCTACCGGCGCGGCCATCCGTGGGTGGCCGACCACCCCCTCTCGCCCAAGTCGGTCGTCCGGGATATGTACGAGCGGGCCATGACGTTCACCGAGTACGTCGGGTTCTACGCACTGGCCCGCTCCGAGGGGCTGGTGCTGCGCTACCTGGCCGACGCCTACAAGGCGCTGCGGCAGACGGTGCCGGTCGAGGCCAAGACCGAGGAGCTGGTCGACCTCGTGGAGTGGCTCGGTGAGCTGGTGCGCCAGGTGGACTCCAGCCTGCTCGACGAATGGTCGCAGTTGGTCAACCCGACCGACCGGCCGGCCGACGACGAGCCGCCCCCCGCCGTCACGACCAACCCCCGGGCGTTCCGGGTGCTGGTCCGCAACGCTCTGTTCCACCGCGTGCAGCTGGCCGCCCGGGGTGACTACGCCGCGCTCGGCGAACTGGACGGCGAGTCCGGGTGGACCGCACAGCGCTGGCAGGAGGCCATCGAGCCGTACTTCGACACGCACGACGAGATCGGCACCGGGCCGGACGCCCGCGGCCCGGCGATGCTGATCATCGAGCCGGAACCGGAGCGGTGGACGGTACGTCAGATCTTCGACGATCCCGCCGGTGACCATGATTGGGGTATCGTCGCGGAAATTGATCTCGATGCATCTGCACGTGCAGGTGAGGTATGCATTCACATTTCATTTGCGGGTCAGTGGTAAGGACCTTCGACCCGCTGACGGGTGATGATCTCGCGCGTACTCTTCGTGGATCGACAAGGGGCAGGGGCGTTGATGGACGAAAGCGTGGCAGAGCAACTGCTGCTCGCCCTGTGCCGGCGGTCGACCGGCGATGTCCACCTTGATCTGGCCGAGTTGGACTCGGTCGACGTGTCCAGCCTGCTCGCGCTGCTGCGCGGCGCGGCGGCCATGTGCGCTGGGTATCTGGTGCTGCACAATGCGCCGATGTCGTTGCGCCCGATGCTCGACGTGATCCGGGACGCGGTCGGCGACTCAGGCGTGCGCGTCGTGTGAGCGCAGGAAATCCCGCGCCTCGTCGTCAGTGAGCTGCCGAAAATTTCGGAACCATTGGCCGACGGCCTGGAATGGCACCGGCGTCTGCAGGCAGATCACCTCGTCGACGATTCCGGCCAGTTTCGCCGCGACGTCGGCCGGGGCCACCGGCACCGCGAGCACGATCCGCCGCGCGCCGAGCTGCCGGGCCACCCGGACCGCGGCGACCACAGTGGAGCCGGTCGCCACCCCGTCGTCCACAATGATCACCGTCCGGTCCGCCAGGTCGGTCCGCGGCCGGTCCGGACGCAGCGTGCCGGCCCGCCGGGACACCTCGGCCCGCTCCCGCTCGACCACGTCGTGCAGGTCCTCCCAGGACAGTCCGGACTCGTGCAGGACCGGTGCGTTGCGCACGGTGACCCCGTCCTCGCCGACCGCCCCGGCGGCCAGTTCCGGCCGGTAGGGCACGCCCACCTTGCGCACGACGATGACGTCCAGCGGCGCGGCCAGCTCCGCGGCGATCTCCACGGCCACCGGCAGCCCGCCCCTCGGCAGCGCCACCACGACCGGGTCCGCGCCGGCCAGGTGGGTCAACCGGCCGGCCAGCATTCGTCCGGCCTCGGACCGGTCCCGGAAGTGCACGCTTCCAGTCTGCTCCGTCAGGCCCGATGCGGCACGGCATGTGCTCGTGCCACGCTAACGACCATGACCGCCGATGACAGCTGCGCGGTCGCGCACGGTGCGGCACCGGACGCGACCACGACCCGCACCCTGGTCACCGTGTTCGCCTCGCCGGTCGCCGACTACCTGCTGCGCTACGGCGCCGACCTGGGCTACCGCACGGTCCTGGTCGAGCCGGAACGCGGCCGGGTGAGCAGCGCCGAGCAGGACGCCGCCACCGCCGTGCGCACCGAACTGCCGGCCGACCTGGACGGCAACGCCGACGTGGTGGTGACCGACCATCACCGGGTGGAGCTGGGGCCGATGCTGCGCGACGCGCTGGCGCTGCCGGTCCGCTGGGTCGGCGTGATGGGCAACCCACGGCATCCGGCCCCGCACGTGACCGCGCTCGGCGACCTGGGTGTGGCGCCGGCCGACATCCAGCGGGTGCACCGCCCGATCGGGTTGAACATCGGCTCCCGGACCCCGCCGGAGATCGCCATCGCGACCCTGGCCGGGCTGCTGGCCGACCGCAACGGCCGCACCGGCGGGTTCGACTTCTAGCTTCGGCTAGACAGGTGGCGTGAGCAGGACGGAGAGGACCGCCCGGCCGAGGCTGTACAGCCAGTACTGGGCAAGCATCCGCAGCGTGGGCGGACCGCCGGTGTCGTCGCGGATCATACGGAGGCCGGTGAGCGCCTTCCCGAGCGTCGCGTGGGCGGCACGCTGCACGAGGACGCGGTGTACGAACGACACGGCGAAATAGGCGGCGAAGCCGCCGAGGAAGATCACGAGGTCGGGCCGGTCGGGATCCTCCAGGAGGATTCCTATGGTGAGAAACGCCCAGAACAGGTGCATGACCACGTCGATGGCGATGCTGAGGCCGTACCGGAATCGGCGCCGCGAGGGATAGCGCGGGTCGCCCTCGTCGGCGTGCCTGGCCGGCAGCTCCACACCCGGCGGCGGACCGTGCCTGCGGAGCCGGCGGAGGTCCCTGCGGCGGACCGGAACCAGGTCGAACTCGGGCGAGGTCACCAGGCGGGGTTCGACGGTGGCGGCCATACCACCATGATGCGGATGCGGCCCGCCGGCGCGCCATGGCCTGGGTCACGCTCCGGTGGACAGGGGGCCGACCTGCGGGTACTTTGCTAAGCGCTTGCTTACCTCGAAGTCAACGAAGCCATGGAGGAACCTGTGACCGTGTCCCGTGTCGCGATCGTGACCGGTGCCGCGCGCGGCATCGGCGCCGCCGTCGCCAAGCGGCTGGCCAGCGACGGGTTCGCCGTCGCCGTGGTCGACCTGGACGAGTCGAGCTGCAAGGACACCGTCGCCGCGATCGAGTCCGAGGGCGGCAAGGCCATCGCGGTCGGCGCGGACGTCAGCGACGCCGACGCGGTGAGCACGGCGGTGCAGCGGGTGGCCGACGAGCTCGGCCCGCCCACCGTGCTGGTCAACAACGCCGGCATCACCCGGGACAACCTGCTGTTCAAGATGAGCGACGGGGACTGGGACGCGGTGATGGGCGTGCACCTGCGCGGTTCGTTCCTGATGAGCCGGGCGGTCCAGGCCCACCAGACCCAGCAGGGCTGGGGCCGCATCGTGAACCTGTCCAGCACCTCCGCGCTGGGCAACCGGGGCCAGGCCAACTACGCCACCGCCAAGGCCGGCCTGCAGGGCTTCACCAAGACGCTGGCCATCGAGCTGGGCAAGTTCGGCGTCACCGTGAACGCGATCGCGCCGGGCTTCATCGAGACCGACATGACCGCGGCCACCGCCGAACGGCTCGGCGTCCCGTTCGAGGACTTCAAGAAGGCGGCCGCGTCGCAGATTCCGGTCAACCGCACTGGAAAGCCCGAGGACATCGCCGCGACGGTGTCGTTCTTCGTGCGCGAGGAGGCGTCCTTCGTCTCCGGTCAGGTCATCTACGTCGCCGGCGGACCCCGAGCCTGAGGAGCAACAGCCATGCGAGTCTTCGCGAACCTGAGCGAGTTAACGGCGGCCAAGGGCGAGCACCTCGGCTACAGCGACTGGCACACGGTCACCCAGGAACAGGTCAACCAGTTCGCCGAGGCCACCGGCGACCACCAGTGGATCCACGTCGACGCGGAGAAGTCGGCCAAGGGTCCCTTCGGTGGCACCATCGCGCACGGCTACCTGACCCTGTCGCTGCTTCCGGTGCTGACCAAGGACATCTACCGGGTCGACGGCCTGACCATGGGCATCAACTACGGGTCGAACAAGGTCCGGTTCCCCTCGATCGTGCCGGTCGGATCCCGGATCCGGGCCGGCGTCGAGCTGATCGACGTGCTGGATGTCAAGCAGGGCAAGCAACTCATCGCGCGCGCCACCGTGGAGATCGAAGGCGGCGAGAAACCGGCCTGTGTGGCCGAGACCGTCGTCCTGCTCATTCCCTGAGCCGAAAAGAGAAGACATGACGCAAACCCGACCCGCGGCGGTGGACGCCGAGGAGTTGCGCCGGCTGGCCGGTGAGCTGCTCGCCGCGCACGACCCCGCGACCACCGAACCGCTGGAGTTCTTACGCGCCCGGTTCGACGCCGGCCTGGCCTGGGTGCACTTCCCGGTCGGGCTGGGCGGCCTTGGCGTCCCCCGCGAGCTGCAGTCCGTTGTGGACATCGAGCTGGCGGCGGCCGGGGCGCCGGACAACGACCCGCGCCGGATCGGCATCGGGCTCGGCATGGCCGCGCCGACGATCCTGGCGTTCGGGACCGAGGAGCAGAAGCAGCGCTTCCTCCGTCCACTGTGGACCGGCGAGGAGGTGTGGTGCCAGCTGTTCAGCGAGCCCGGCGCCGGCTCCGACCTGGCATCGGCCGGCACCCGCGCGGTCCGCGACGGCGACGACTGGATCGTCACCGGGCAGAAGGTCTGGACCTCCGGGGCGCACCTGGCCCAGTGGGCGATCCTGCTCACCCGGTCCGATCCGGACGTGCCCAAGCACCTCGGCATGACCTACTTCCTGGTCGACATGACCGCGCCCGGCGTCGAGGTGCGCCCGCTGCGGCAGATCACCGGTGAGGCCGAGTTCAACGAGGTGTTCCTCACCGAGGTCCGCATCCCGGACTCGCTGCGGCTGGGCGCCGTCGGCGACGGGTGGCGGGTCGCCCAGGCCACCCTGATGAACGAGCGGGTGGCGATCGGCGGGCGGCCGGTGCCGCGCGAGGGCGGCATGATCGGCTCGGTGGCCGGCACCTGGCGCGACCACCCGGAGCTGCGCACGGCAGGCACCCACGACCGGCTGCTCGAACTGTGGGTGCAGGCCGAGGCGCTGCGGCTGGCCGGGATGCGGCTGCGCCAGCAACTCGCCGCCGGCACCCCGGGCCCGGAGGGGTCGGCCATGAAGCTGACCTTCGCCCGGCTCCAGCAGCAGCTCTCCGGCCTGGAGGTGACCTTCCTCGGCGAGGAGGGGCTGCGCTACGACGACTGGACGCTGCGCCGCCCGGAGACCATCGACTTCTACGGCCGCGACGCCGGCTACCGCTACCTGCGCGCCAAGGGGAACTCGATCGAGGGCGGAACCTCGGAGATCCTGCGCAACATCATCTCCGAACGGGTGCTCGGGCTGCCCTCCGAGCCCCGGGTGGACAAGGACGTGCCCTGGAAGGACCTGCCGCGATGACCGTCAAAACGCTGGACACCGGCACCCGCGCCGGGCACAACCTGCTCTACACCGACATCGAGGACCACCTCCGGTCCAGCGTCGGCGACCTGCTGTCGGACCGCTGCCCGGCGACCGCCGTGCTGGCCCGCTGCGAGACCGACAAGCCCTACGACCTGGAACTGTGGCGCACGCTCGCCGCGGACGTGGGCGCCGCGGGCCTGCTGATCCCGGAGGAGCAGGGCGGGCACGGCTCGACCGCCCGGGAGGCCGCC
>NZ_DASTBH010000036.1:0-3475 GCF_035712165.1 Actinophytocola sp.
GAACCGCACCGCGCCGCCCGCGACCACCCCGTCGCAGTGGAACTCCGCCTCGATGTCGAGCAGTTCCTCGGCCAGCATCGGGTACGGCGAGACGCGCAACCGGGCGGTGCGTTCGTCGGCGGCGAGCGCGGTGACCTCGGCGGCATCGGTCAGCACGAACATGTCCGTGGCCCCGCCGCCGTGCGTCCGCTTGAGGAACACCGGCCAGCCGAGCTCCGCCCCGGCGGCGATCGCGTCGGTGAACTGGTCGACCAGAAGGAACCTCGCCACCGGCAGGCCCGCCGCGCGCAGCCGCTGCTTCATCACGAGCTTGTTGGAGAACGCGTTGACCACCGCGTAGTCCGGGCCGGGCAGACCGAACAGCGAGCGGAGGTAGCCGCCGGCCTGCAGGCTCCATTCCGCCGGCGCCACCACGTGGTCGAACGGGTTGCGGCGGCGGATGCGCAGCGCCGCGAGCCGGACCTGGGTCAGGTCCTGGATGCTGTCGACCACCTCGACGTCGGTGCCCTCGTCGTAGTGGTCGAGGTGGCCCGGCATGGAGATGACCGAGAGCCGGATGTCCTTGCGGTCCTGCAACATCCGGGCCGGCGCCCGGCTGTTGGAGTTGACCAGCAGCACGTTCTTCACGGCACCCTCCTTTCTGCGCGACGTCCAGACGGCCAGTCCCAGCAGCGCCGGCAGGGCGACGGGGAGGAACAGCCATCCCGAACTGACGAGGTTCGCGGTGAGACCGAGCAGCAGCGCCGAGGCCGGGATGGCGCCGGTGACGAACATCCGGATCACGGTGTTGACCCGCCCGGCCAGGTCGGTGGGGATCTCGTGCTGGCGGTAGGCCATGGTCGCCGCGTTCACGCCGCCCTCGCCGAGGCTCAGCACGCAGAACCCGATCGTGACCGCGACCGGCGCGCCGAACAGCAGGCCGAGCGAACCGGCCGCCATCACCCCGAACCACAGGGTGATCCGGCGGTGCCGGCCGGGCACCGCCCGGCTCAGCCAGGCGCCCGCCGCGGCGGCCACCGCACCGGCGGACACCAGGACGCCGAGCGCGGTCGCCGACCAGTTCCAGTGGTTGGCCCCCAACGAAAGCAGCGTGGGCTCGAGGCCGCCGGCGCCGAGGTTGTACAGCGCGAGCGCCAGGGTCAGCCGCCGCAGGTTCGGTCGCTCGCGGAAGAAGCGGGCGCCCTCGCGCAGCATCGCCCCGAGGGGCTGGCGGCGGCCGCCGGCCCGGAGCCGGGGGAGGACCAGCGCGGTCAGGCTGGTGCAGAGGAAGGTGGCCGCGTCGATGGCCAGTGCCCAGCCGGGGCCGACCGCGGCGATGGTGAGGCCGGCGAGCGCCGGCCCGGCGAACCGGGCCACCAGTTGGATCGAGTTGAACGCGCCGCAGGCCCGGTCCAGCCGCTCCTTCGGTACCAGCGCGGGGATCAGGGCGTAGCTGCCGACCACCTCGGTGATCACCTTGGCCAGGCCGGTCACGAACAGCACGGCGAACACCGCGCCGATGGCGTTCATCGCGAGCAGCAACGGGATCAGCGCGACGCAGCAGCCCTGGGTGATCTCCGCCGCGGCGAACAGGAACCGGCGGTCGTGGCGGTCGATGACGGCGCCGAGAAACGGTGCGGCCAGGAACGGCAGGGTCTGCGCGGCCAGGCTGAGCACGGCCAGCAGGCTGGAGCCCGTCGTGCTGACCAGAGCCCACGGCACCGCCAGATAGAGGAAGGTGTTGCCGGCGTTGGAGATCGCCGTCGCCCCGGTCAGCAACCAGAATGATCTCATTGAAGGATTCCCTCGGTTGCCGGGTATGCCTCAAGTTTGCCATTCATTGCCAAGGCTGGCAAGAGATAGTTGCCCGATCAATTGACCGGATGTCGACATGTGCGGCGAATCTCACCGCAATGGCGGATTGGCTGCCAGTGCGAACCGTGGCTTAATAGCTCCCGTTGCCCGCCGAGGGAGTCGGGGCTCCCGGGCAGTGGCCCCCCGGTGGTGGCAGGGACCACCGGGTCATGACACGGGAGCGGCACACATGACCTGTGCCGCTCCCGTGTCCCACCATCATCGGGCAAACCGTTCCCCTGCACAAGGAATCGTCGGACCATTGGGGGAAATTGGCTCACCCCTTGGGAAAGGGTTGACCCTCAGGCGGCGGTCCCGGTCCGGAACGCCGTGGTGTCGCCGCGCAGCACCGCACTCGGCCGGCCGTCCACGCCGACCGGCGCGGTCCCGGTGACCGTCACGCGCTCACCGCGCCGGTGCTCGTCGCCGTAGTCGTAGATCGCGTAGTGCAGGGTGGACCGGTTGTCCCAGATGGCCAGATCGTCGACCTGCCACTGCCAGCGCACGGTGTGCTCGGGTTTGGTGGCGTACTCCAGCAGAACCCGGATCAGGTCGCGGCCGGCCTGCGGGCTCATCCCCACCACCCGCCGGGCGAACCCGCCGAGCAGCAGCGAACGCTCCCCGGTCTCCGGATGCACCCGCACCGCGGGATGCTCGGTCTCGAAGACGTGCTCGACGAAGTTCTGGTGCAGGTCGCCGTCGTAGGTGTCGTCGGTGAAGTCGGAGTTGTTGGAGTGCACCACCCGCAGCGCGTCGGCGAGGTCGCGCAGCTCGGCCGGCAGGTTGGCGTATCCGACCGCGGTGTTGGCCCAGATCGTGTCCCCACCCACCGGCGGGCAGACCTTGTTGTTCAGGAAGGCGAACGCCGGCGGCGCCTCCATGTAGGTGAAGTCGGTGTGCCAGTGGTTGGCCCGGATGGTGCCGCTGCGGGAGTCCACCTCGCGCAGCAACGGCTTGCCCTCCGGTCCGCCGTAGATCGGGTGCCCCAGGGTGAGACTGCCGAACCGCCGACCGAACGCCACCAGGCCGTCGTAGTCCAGCCGCTGGCCGCGCAGGAAGACCACCTTGTGGTCGAGGATCGCGTTGCGCAGCATGGCGATGGTCTCGTCGGTCAGCGGGCCGCCCGCGTCCACCCCGGTGACGACGGCGCCGATGTTCCCGGCCAGCCGCCTGATCTCCACTTCGGCGCGCGAGAGTGTTCCGGTCATCTGCGTACCTTTCGCCTGAAGTCAGTTTGCCTACGATATTGCCAGAATTTGCCAATGCTGGCAACATAGCTGCATGAGCTTCGACGGGATCGACGAGGACGCGGTGCGGGCGCTTCGCGCGGAGCGGATCGACTGGCGGTTCAAGGGCTTGCCGGTGGCCCTGGAGGGCAGCACCGTGGCCGACGCCGCCGCGGCGGGCCTGAACATCTTCCAGGACGGCTTTCTCGGCCCGATCCTCACGCTGGACGCCGACGCGCTGGACCACAACGTCACGACCATGGCCAAGTGGTGCGCCGACCGCGGCGTGCAGCTCGCCCCGCACGCCAAGACCACGATGGCGCCCCAGCTGTGGGCGGCGCAGCTGGCCGCCGGAGCCTGCGGGCTCACCGCGGCCACCGCCGCCCAGCTGCGGGTCTACCGGGCCTTCGGCGTGT
>NZ_DASTBH010000037.1:0-2104 GCF_035712165.1 Actinophytocola sp.
CGGCGACCAGCCGCACGCCGGCGGAGTCGGCGGAGTCGGCCAGCGCCGTCCGCAGGGCGGCCAGCGACCGGCCCAGCGCGTCCAGCCCGACGACCGGTGCGCTGCCGAGCTCGATCTGCGTGGTCAGGTACTCGTGCTGGACCTGCTCCCGGAGCTGCGGAGGCACGTTGGCGTACACGTCCTCCACGGCGGGGGCCACCCGCCCGGTCTCGGGATCCACCAGGAGGAACTCCTCCTCGACCCCGACGGTGAGCAGTTCGGGGAGCGGACCGACCTCGACCGGACGGCCGGCGCGTTCGCCTCGCTCGGCCGTTACATCGCTCATCGGTTGTGGCATCCCTCCGCCGGCTGGTCGTCGCCCGCCGTTCGGAGTACCCGAGCGCCCGATGCCGGAAACCGCGCCGTCGACGTGCCCGGAAAGCGAGATCTTGGCAAGTTCGGGTTCGTCACGAACCCAAACTTGCCAAGATCTCGGCGTCCTGCGGTCGGACGGGCCGTCGCATCGATGGTCATTGACAAAGCGCGAGCGGCGGCTCTTAATGAGAGAGCGCTCTCTTAGCGCGCACAAGCCACTATTCGTCCGGTCCCCCCACCCCCATCACCTCGGCAGAGAGGTCGAGCGATGAGACCGTACCCACCCCTGCGCCGAACCGTGCTCGCGGCGGTCGCCGCCACCACCCTCGCCACCGTCACCACCCTCGCCACCGTCACGGCGGACGCCGCCGTGCCGCCCCCGCCCGCCGGCTGGTCCCAGGTCTGGGCCGACGACTTCACCGGCGCCGCCAACACGCTGCCCTCGTCCGCCAACTGGATCATCGATACGGGCACCAGTTACCCCGGCGGCCCGCCCAACTGGGGCACCGGCGAGCGGCAGGTCTACACGAACAGCACCGCCAACGTCGCCCACGACGGCAACGGCAACCTGCGGATCACGCCGCTGCGCGACGGCTCCGGCCAGTGGACGTCCGCCCGGATCGAGACCACGCGCACCAACTTCAAGCCGCCGGCCGGCGGGGTGCTGCGGATCGAGGGCCGGATCCAGATGCCCAACGTCACCGGCGCCGAGGCGAGCGGATACTGGCCGGCGTTCTGGGCGCTCGGCTCGCCCTACCGCGGCAACTACCAGAACTGGCCGGGCATCGGCGAGTTCGACATCATGGAGAACGTCAACGGGATCAACTCCGTCTGGGGCGTGCTGCACTGCGGCGTGGCGCCCGGCGGGCCGTGCAACGAGTTCAACGGCCTCGGCACCAGCCGCGCCTGCCCCGGGAGCCCGTGCCAGTCGGCCTTCCACACCTACCGGTTCGAGTGGGACACCGGCGCCAACCCCGATCAGCTCCGCTGGTACGTGGACGGCCAGCACTACCACACGGTCACGCAGAACCAGGTCGGCGAGCCGCACTGGACCAACATGACCAGCCACGCCGGCTACTTCCTGCTGCTGAACGTCGCCATGGGCGGCGCGTTCCCCGACGGCGTGGCCGGCGCCGCCACCCCCACCGGCTCCACCGTCCCCGGCCGGTCGATGCTGGTGGACTACGTGGCCGTCTGGCAGACCGGCGGCGGCACCAACCCGCCGCCCCCGCCGAACCCGCCCCCGCCGCCACCGCCCTCGCCGAACCCGCCGCCACCGCCGCCGGGCGGGACCGGCGCGTACGCCCGGATCGAAGCGGAGAGCTTCAGCCAGCAGTCCGGCGTGCAGACCGAGGCGTGCAGCGAGGGCGGCCAGAACATCGGCTGGCTGGCCAACGGCGACTGGGTGCTCTACCCGAACGTGAACTTCGGGTCCACGCCGGCGCGCTCGTTCGAGGCCCGGGTGGCCTCGGGCGCCGGCGGCGGCGTCAGCGGCCTGGTCGAGGTGCGGCTGGACAACGTGAACAACGCGCCGGTCGGCAGCTTCGCGGTGGCCAACACCGGCGGCTGGCAAGCCTGGCGCACGGTCCCTGGCAACGTCTCGGCGATCACCGGCACGCACAACGTGTACCTGCGCTTCACCAGCGGCCAGCCCGCGGACTTCGTGAACGTCAACTGGTTCACCTTCCGCACCTGACCGCGCCCCGTCCCAGGTTGATCATGAGGTTGGCGGTGCCGTTCCGGGCATTTC
>NZ_DASTBH010000038.1:0-32268 GCF_035712165.1 Actinophytocola sp.
GAACCTCAAGATCCTGCTGTTCAACAACCGGATCTACGGCCTGACCAAGGGCCAGTACTCGCCCACCTCCGAGGAGGGCAAGGTCACCAAGTCCACCCCGATGGGCTCGCTGGACCACCCGTTCAACCCGATCTCGCTGGCCATCGGCGCCGAGGCGACGTTCGTGGCCCGCACCCTGGACTCGGATCGCGCGCAGCTGACCGAGATCCTCACCGCGGCCGCCGAGCACCGGGGCAGCGCGTTCATCGAGATCTACCAGAACTGCCCGATCTTCAACGACGGCGCCTTCGACATCCTCAAGGAGCCGGGGCAGCGGGAACGGCGGCTGATCCCCCTGATGCACGGCCAGCCGATCCGGTTCGGCGCCGACGAGGAGTACGGCGTGGTGCACAGCGGGTTCGCCGGGCTCGACGTGGCCCGGATCGAGGACGTCGGCGACGACGCCGTGGTCAAACACGACACCCTGCTGGACGATCCCAGCTACGCCTTCGCCCTGTCCCGGCTGTCCACTCAGGACCTGTCGCACACGGTCACGGGAATCTTCCGCAGTGTCAGCCGCCCCACCTATGACGACAACGTCCGCGCCCAGGTCGAAACCGCCCGCGCCGCCCGGCCCGCCGACCTGCGCGCCCTGCTGCACGGCAAGGACACCTGGACGGTCGCCTGACGGCTTTCCTATGCGTGCGTGCTCAGGCGGCGAGGTCCAGGCCGTCGGCCGGCGAGTCGTCGGGGTGGGCGGGCCGTAGCTCCGCGCCGTCCGGGACGAGCAGGTCCTCCCGCACCGGCTCCGGACCTCCGGTGCGCACCATGAGCACGTAGAACCGTGCGGGCGCCCGCCCTCCGGGCCCGGCGTCGACGGTGAACACGGTGGTCCCGCGCCGGCGAGTTGAACTGTCCATGACCGTTCCTCCCCCTGCAGCATGAGCGCGCCCCCTCGGAGCCGGCTCGACGCCCGCTCCTGCGTGGCTCCACGATGACTGGAATCCCGCTTGAATGCCACCGAATTTCATTCGACCCGGATTCGAGCCGCTCCCGAGGCGCATTGATCATTCTCTGCCGACGTGCAGACGCCGACCGAGGGAGCGTCACGGTGACTGAACTTCGGGCCCGGGACCGGGTATTCATCACGGTCTTTCCCGGATACGGCCAAGAGCTGCGGCTGGGGCAGGATCTGGACCGGGTGCTGAGTTGGTTACGTGATTATGTCAGCGCGCCGTCGCCCCATATCGGGCGCACCGGCCCGGTCTGCCCATTCGTTCCGGCCGCCCTCGGCGACAACGCGATCCGGTTCAGTTTCCACTACGGCACCGACGGCCGGGACCCGGCCGGGCTGCACGCGCTGCTGGCCGGCGAGCTCCGCGAGTTCGACCGGATCGCCGAGCCGCCTGGCAAGGCCGGTACCTCGCTGGCCAGCCTGCTCGTGGTGTTGCCGGACACCGGGCCGCAGGGCTGGGCGGTCATGGACGCGGCCTACGGCGGGATCAAGGAGTTCGCCGTCGCGACCGGGCTGATGGTCGGCCAGTTCCACCCGGCCTGCGACGAGCGGGCGGTGCGAAACCCGGGTTTCCCGGTGTCCCGGGCTCCGCTCGGCTTGTTCGCCGCCCGCCGGATGGCGCCGCACGACATACTTTTCCTGCACGACGACGCAGAATGGTTCGCGGTGTACCAGGAACGGTTCGGTTCACATTATACGCGCGGAAAGGTGCGCGATCCGCTGATGCGTGAACTGTATTCGAACGCGGTGCGCGAATTCGCGCCCGCGATTCGGTCCATCGTAACTTGAGGTGTTCTCCAGGACCGGTGGGCAAGCTCACAGTCAGCCGATGCGCTCGCCGAGTTGGAGGGAGCGATCATGGCAGAGTTGAGGATCCGTACCGCGCGGCACACGGTTCGTGTCGCCGCCGCACCCCGCCGGGTCTACCAGCTCATCGCGGACGTCACCCGCTGGCCGCAGATCTTCGACCCGACCGTGTCGGTCGAGCACCTGGGGTTTGACGGAACCAGCGAGCGGGTCCAGGTCTGGGAACTGGTGGACGGCGAGGTACAGAGCTTCATCTCGCACCGTGAACACAACCCGACGCGGATGCAGGTGCGCTTTCGGCAGCAGAACACGCCCCACCCGGTGGCGTCGATGGGCGGCATGTGGTTGGTACTGCCCAAGGGCAGCGGCAGCCTGGTCGCCCTCGACCACTACTACCGGGTCGTCGGTGACGATCCGGTGGACGCGGAGTGGTTGGCGCAGGCGGTGGACCGCAACAGCGTCGCGGTGCTCGCGGCGCTGCGGGAGACCGCCGAGCTCGGCGACGAGCTCGACGCACTCTGGTTGTCCTGTGAGGACAGCGTGGACATCCATGGCGATGCCCGTGACGTGTACGACTTTCTGGCCCGCGCCCAGGACTGGCCGCAGCGGCTACCCCACGTCGACCGCCTGTCCGTGGCGGAGGACGTTTTCGGCATCCAGCATCTCGAAACCGGCGCTCGAACTCCCGACGGCACCGTGCACTCGACCAGCACCGTCCGCGTGTGCTTTCCCGAGACGCACATCGTGTACAAGCAGACCCGGCCACCGGCGATCATGCGGGCGCACACCGGCGCCTTCGTCGTCCGGCAGCTGGCCGGCGGAGTCCGGGCCACCGCCCGGCAGACCGTGCTGCTGCGCCAGGAGACCGTTGCCGGCCTGCTCGGTGCCGAACCCGGCTCCGCGCCGGACGTTCGGTCGGCGGTGCGGGAGGTGCTGCGGGCCTTCAACCTCGGCACGCTCGGCCGGGCCAAGGCGTTCGCCGAGGCTCGCCGGCCCGCCCTGACCGGGGGCGCACCACAGTAGTTCTCCATGGGGAGTTTCAGTGAGCACAGCCCGAAACATCAGCCGGTTACCGCTTCCGGGAACCGAACACCAACACCTGCCGGTCGGGTCGCTCGACGTGCTGCCGATGCTGGCCGCGGCCACCTGGCCGGACCGCGTCGCGCTGCACGGCGACGGCGCGACGGTCACCTTCGCCGACCTGGACCGCTCGATCTCCCGGCTGGCCGCCGGTTTCCGGGCTCTGGTCGGCGGGGAGGGGTCGACCATCGCCGTCGCGGCACAGCCCGGGCCGGCGTTCGCGGTCGCCTACTACGCGGCGCTGCGCAGCGGAAACGTGGTGGCGCCGATCAGCCCTCGGCTCGGCGCCGAGGTGCTGGACCGGTTGCTGCGGTCGGTCCCGGTTCGGGCCGCCGTGCTGACCCACTCGATGTACGACCGGTCCCGTCCCCTGCTGGGCGGGATCCCCGGGCTCGAGCAGGTGCTGCTGCTCGACCGGCCTGCCGCCGGCGGCGGTGTGCCGACCTGCGCGGAGCTGGGCAGCCGGGGCGACCTGCTGGTCGAGCCGCGGGACCGGGACGAGACGACGCTGGCCGCGATCGCGTTCGGCGGGTCCGGCCACGCCCGCACCGCCGGCCGCAGCCACCACGCCCTGAAGCTGGAGGCGGTCCGCACCGCGACCGCACACGGCCTGTCCGCGACCGCGGTCGCGCTCAACGCGCTGCCGCACTACCAGCCCGAGCACCTCAACGCCGCGATCTGGGCCGGGGCCACCCAGGTGTTCTGCGCCAGCCAGGACCCGGTCGTGCTGGCCCGGGAGACCGAGCGGTGCCGCGCCACCCACTGCTACCGGTTGCCGGGCGAGCACCTGCCGGTGACGATGCCGCGGGCGGTGGCGTCATGAACGACAAGCTGGCGACCGTCTACCCGAGTTCGGTGCGGGACGCGATGTCCCGGTGGCCGACCGGCATCGCCGTGATCACCACGGCCGACCAGGAGGGCTGGCGGTGGGGGTGCACGGCCGACTCGTTCGGACCGGTGTCCACCCGCCCGCCGATGGTCTCGGTGTGCCTCGCCCGGGAGAACCGGTGCCGGCCGGCGTTCGCCGCGGCCGACGTGTTCGCGGTGAACGTGCTGCGCGACGGCCAGGAGGAGCTGGCCCGCCAGTTCGCCTGTCCCGAGGCCGACGCCTTCGTCGACGCCGCGACCGAGCCCGGCATCGAAGGCGTGCCGCTGCTGTGCGACGTGTCGGTGCGGATGGAGTGCCGCACCACCAGCGTGGTGCCCGCCGGTGACCACGTGATGCTGCTGGGTGAGGTGCTGCGGGTCCGCACCGGTCCGGGCGAGCCGCTGGTCTACCTGCACCGGCATTTCCGCCGGTTGCACCGGGTCGATCCGCTGCCGGCCGCCGCAGGGTTCTGACTCAGCTTATGGACTGCGGGTAAAACTGCCTTTACGCTCTCGGCAACCTTCAGCGCGGTGGGCGGAGTGGGGCAGATGAGCAAGCCGTTGGGCAATGTCAGTTACGTCAGCCTGTGTGAGGCCTTCCAGGCTCAGGTGGCCGAGATGGGAGACGAGGTGGCCCTGCGGACTCCCGGGGACACCGTGACGATCACCTGGCGGGAGTACGGGAAACGGGTCCGCACGATCGCCGCCGGTCTGGCCGCGCGCGGTGTGACCAGGGGCGACACGGTCGCGCTGATGATGACCAACCGGCCCGAGTTCCACCTGTGCGACACGGCCGCGCTGCACCTGGGCGCGGCCCCGTTCTCGATCTACAACACCTCGGCGCCGGAGCAGATCTCCTACCTGTTCGGCAACGCCGGCAACAAGGTGGTGTTCACCGAGCGGGTGTTCCTGGCCCGGATCCGCGAGGTGGCCGGTGCGGACATGCTCATCGTGTGCGTCGACGGCCCGGCCGAGGGCGCGATCACGCTCGATGAGCTCGAGTCGGGGGGCGCCGAGGACTTCGACTTCATCGGGAGCTGGCAGGCGGTCGGGCCGGACGACCTGGCCACGATCATCTACACCTCGGGGACCACCGGTCCGCCCAAGGGCGTCGAGCTGACCCACGCCAACATCGCCGTCGAGGCGACCACGGTGGACATGTTCGCGCTCGAGCGCGGCTGGCATATCTTGTCCTACCTGCCGGCGGCGCACATCGCCGACCGGGTCACCTCGCACTACTCGATGATGCTGTTCGGCTCGACCACCACGTCGGTGGACGACCCGCGCAAGCTGGCCGCGGCCCTGCCCGACGTCCGGCCGCACCTGTTCTTCGGGGTGCCCCGGGTGTGGGAGAAGTTCAAGTCGGCGATCGACGCGGGGCTGGCCGCGGAACCCAAGGCGGCCAAGCGCAAGATCGCCAACTGGGCGATCGGCGTGGGCATCCGGGCGGCGCGCTACCCGCTGGCGAACAAGGCGGTGCCGGCCGCGCTGGGCGTGCAGCACCGGATCGCCGACAAGCTGGTGCTGTCGAAGCTGCGGGCCAAGCTGGGCCTGGACCGGGCTCGGATCTGTGCTTCGGGCGCGGCCCCGATCTCGCCGGAGACGCTGGAGTACTTCTGGGGCCTGGGCATCCCGGTCTACGAGGTGTGGGGGATGTCGGAGACCAGCGGGATGGCCACCGGCACCTCGCCGGGCAACGTCAAGATCGGATCGGTCGGCCTGCCGGCGCCCGGTGTCGAGGTGAAGCTGGCCGAGGACGGCGAACTGCTCACCCGGGGTCCGACGATCATGCGTGGCTACCGCAACGACGCCGAGAAGACCGCGGACACCATTGACGCCGACGGCTGGCTGCACACCGGTGACATCGCCACCATCGACGAGGACGGCTACGTCACGATCGTCGACCGGAAGAAGGAACTGATCATCAACGAGGCCGGCAAGAACATGTCGCCTGCCAACATCGAGAACACCATCAAGGCGTCCTGTTCGGTGCTCGGCCCGGTGGTCGCGATCGGCGACGCCCGGCCCTACATCTCCGCGCTGGTGGTGCTCGACCCGGACGCCGCCGCCGCGCTCGCCGCCACCCACGGCCTGACCGAGACCTCGCCGGCCGCCCTGGCCGCCCACCCCGCCATCCGCGACGTCGTCACGGCCGGGGTCAAGGCCGGCAACCAGAAGCTCTCCCGGGCCGAACAGATCAAGCGGTTCCGCATCCTCCCGGCGGTCTGGGAGCCCGGCGGCGACGAGCTCACCCCCACCCTGAAGCTCCGCCGCAAGCCCATCGCCGAGAAGTACCAACACGAGATCGACGAGCTGTACACGTCCAACCCGGCCGCCGACACCATCGACGTCACGGGGTAGTGCTCAGTCCGGCGACCGCAGCTCGCGCAGCGCCGTGGCCAGGGCGGCGAGGCGGTCGGTGGCGTCGGTGAGATCTGCCCGCGACGTGCTTGGCGTGTCGGCGAGCAGCACCCGGCAGGCGGCCGAGATCAGGGCGCCGTAGGCCTCGACGCCACCGTCGAGGGTCTGGCGCAGGTCGCGGACGCCGGTCTTGAGTGACTCCCGGTCGGCGGTCGCGGCATGCCGCGCGGCGAGTTCGACCGCCTCCAGCCGGACGGCGGTCGCGCGCAGTTCGGTCGCGGCGTTCGCGGCGGCCTCCCGGGCGGCGTCGATCCAGTCGTCGAGCACCTCCGAACCGGCGCCGAGATCGTGCAGCTGGTGCAGCACCTCGGTCAGCGCACCCTCCGCGTCGGCGAGCCGGCGCATGGGGTCGCGGGCCACGGAGCCGGGCCGGGGAAGCTGCCGCGGCTTGACGACCCGCCGGGACAGTCGCGCGGGTGAGTTCGGCAGGTCCGAGGCGCCGCGCGACCGGCCGGATGCCCGCAGGCCGACCATCCCGAGCACGGTCATCCCGCCCCCGAAGATGATGAAGATCGCTCCGCCCAACGCGGTCTTGCCGTCCAGAGTGGGATCCAGGCCGGCGAAGTAGGCGACCACGATGAGCAGACCGACCAGCGTCGTCGAACCCCAGAAACACGTCCACACCCAGGCCAACCCCCGCAGGAAGGCGCGCCGGACCGGCGCTGGGTCGGTGGAGCGGATGTGCCTGGCCACAACCCATTGTGCGGGCTGTCAGGTCCGCCAGGGGAGGTAGTCGGGCAGGTTGGCGCCGACGGTCTCGGTCCATCGCGGGTCGCGCTTCTGCAGGAAGGAGAGCACGCCCTCGACGGCGTCCGGGCTGCCGGTCAGACCGGCGATGAGCCGGGAGTCCAGGCGCTGCACGGGAAACGGGGAGTCCAGCGGGCTCATCCGGTAGAGCAGCTGGCGGATCACCGCCACCGGCACCGGTGCGGTCCGCCGGACCAGTTCCTCGGCCAGGGCGTAGGCGCGGGGAAGCACCTCGTCGGGCTCGTGCAGGCTGCTCACCAGCCCGGCGGCGTGCGCCTCGGCGGCGTCGAACACCCGCCCGCTGATCATCCAGTCCAGCGCCCGGCCCAGACCGACCAGCCGGGGCAGGAACCAGGTCGACGCCCCCTCCGGGTAGAAGCCGCGCCGGCTGAACACGAACCCGAACCGGGCGTCGGTGGCGGCCAGCCGGTAGTCCGCGGGCAGGATGATGGTCGAGCCGGCGCCCACGGCCGCACCCCGGATCGCGGCGATCACCGGCTTGTTCATCGTGAAGATCCGCATCGAGCACCGGCCGGCCGGCTCGTTCCACTCCGGGTCGCTCGCCGCCGCGGTGTCCGCCGCCAGCGACCCGCCGGACAGGTCGGCGCCCACGCAGAAGTCGCCGCCCTCGCCGGTGAACACCGCGACCCGCACCCCGTCGTCGGAGTCCGCGCGGTCGAACGCCGCGGCGAGCTCGTCGGACATCCGTGTGGTGTAGCCGTTTCGCGCCTGCGGCCGGTTCAGCGAGACGGTCGCGACCGCTCCGTCGACGGTGTACCGGATCTCCTGGTAGTCATCCACGCCGGACATCATCACACCGATCCCACCGTCCGTATGTTGATCTGGCCCGGTGCGCCCCGAGACCGTCGCCCTGCTGGCCGCGGGCGCCGGGCTGCTGGTCGTGCTGCTGCCCGGCCCGTGGCGGGTGGCGCGCAACGTGATCACGATCGTGCACGAGGCGGGGCACGCCCTGACCGCGCTGCTGGCCGGCCGCCGGCTGCGCGGCATCCGGCTGCACTCCGACACCTCCGGGCTGACGCTGTCCCGGGGCCGCCCGGACGGTCCGGGGATGGTGTGCACCGCGCTGGCCGGCTACCCCGCGCCGTCCCTGCTCGGCCTCGGCTACGCCGCGCTGCTGGCCGCCGGCGTGGAAAACGGTCCGCTGGTGGTCAGCGCGGTGCTGCTGACCGGCGTTCTGGTCATGGTGCGCAACGCCTACGGCGTGGTGTCCGTGCTGCTCACCGGCGCCGCCCTGGCCGCGGTCGCGTGGCTGGCCAGCGCGCCGGTGCAGGCCGCGTTCGCCCAGGCGGTCACCTGGTTGCTGCTGTTCGGCGGGCTGCGCCCGGTCGGCGAGCTGCAGCGCAAGCGGCGCCGGGGCCACGTCCACGACTCCGACGCCGATCTGCTGGGGCGGCTCACCGCGACTCCGGGACTGTTCTGGGTCACCGTCTTCGGTCTCGTCGGCATCGGCGCGCTGCTGCTGGCCGGCGGCTGGCTGCTGGTCTGATGCGGCAGACTTGGGCCCATGAGCACGGCGCTGGACGAGACCACCGCACAAGTCGTCACGAGCTGCGCGACCGCCGCCAAGCGGGCCGCGCCGAGCCTGGCCGGCGCCACCGACGAGGCGGTCGACGCCGCGCTGGGCGAGATGGCCGCGCGGCTGTCCTCGGCCCGAGCCACCGTGCTCGCCGCGAACGAGGAGGACGTGGCGGCCGCCCGGGACGGCGGGATGAGCGCGGGTCTGCTGGACCGGCTGCGGATCACCGGGGAACGCCTGGACTCGATGGCCGACCAGCTTCGGCTGCTGGCCGGCGCGCCGCACCCGGCCCGCTCGGTCGAGCTCGGTTCGCTGCCGGGTGGCCAGCGCCTCGTGGAGCGGCGTCGCCCGGTCGGGGTGATCGGCGCCAACTACGAGGCCCGGCCCAACGTGACCGTCGACGTCGCCTCCCAGCTGGTCAAGTCGCGCAACGCCGGCGTGCTGCGCACCGGTTCGGCGGCGCTGCGCTCGGCCACCGTGCTGCTGCGCGAGGTCGTCGCGCCCGCACTGTCCGATGTGGACATCTCGCCGCATGCGATCCAGCTGGTGCCCAGCGCCGACCGGGCCGCGGCCGGCGCCCTGGTCACGCTGCCGCACCTGGTGCCGCTGGTCATCCTGCGCGGCAGCGGGGACAGCACCCGGGAGCTGGGCAGGCTCGCCGCCCAGCACGGGGTGCGCACGCTGGCCCACGCCGACGGCGGGGGAGTGCTGTACCTGGACGACGCCGCCGATCCGGCGCTGGCCCGCGACCTGGTCGGCCACGGACTGGACCGGCTGGGCGTGTGCAACCGGCTCAACCTGCTGCTCGTCCACCGCGACCGGTACGACGAGCTGTTGCCCGGGCTGCTGGACACGCTCGGCGAGTTGGGTGTGCGCCCGTCGCTGCCGCCGCACGAGCACCCGATCGGCTACGAGTGGGCGCTGGACTCCGAACGGGAGGCCACGGTCACGATCGCCCCGGTCGAGGGCCTCGCCGAGGCCGCCCGGATCGCCAACGAGGAGACCTCGGGTCTGGCCGCCACCATCGTGACCGAGGACCGGGCCGCGGCCGACGCGTTCCTGGCCGCCTACACCGGCACCGGCGTGTTCTGGAACGTCAGCACCCGCCTGCTGGACGGCTTCAAGCTGCTCGGCGTGCCGGAAACCGGGATCAATATCGATAAAGTGCCCGGGCCGCGCGGTCCGGTCACCTATCCGGACCTGTGCCTGCGGCAATACGCGGTCCTGCCCGGCTGACCCGCGCCCGCAGCGGTCGTGACCTGCTGGGAACCGGCGTAGAGTGTGACCCGCGCCGCGCCGGCCCAGCCGCGCCCGCTCCTGCTGGTCCGGCTACGATCCCCTAGGAGCCCGGCCGAAGATCAACCAGGAGGCAGGAGTGACGGCAGTAGCCCCGAAACCGATCGCCACGCGCCCATACCCGGCGCGCGAGACGGTCAAGGGTTCATCCCTGCTCTCGCTGTTCTGGACCACCGATCCCAAGCGGATCGGGATCATGTACTGCGTCACCTCGTTCGTCTTCTTCATGGTCGGCGGCGCGATGGCCATGCTGATGCGGTCCGAGCTGGCTCGGCCGGGGCAGCAGTTCCTCTCGCCGGAGCAGTACAACCAGCTGTTCACCATGCACGGCACGATCATGCTGCTGCTCTACGCGACGCCGATCCTGTTCGGGTTCGCCAACCTGGTGCTGCCGATCCAGATCGGCGCGCCGGACGTGGCCTTCCCCCGGCTGAACGCGCTGGCCTTCTGGCTGTTCGCGTTCGGCGGCACGATCGTGGTGGCCGGCTTCCTGACCCCGGGTGGCGCCGCCGACTTCGGCTGGTTCGCCTACACCCCGCTGTCGGACAAGATCCACTCGCCGGGGGTCGGCGCCGACATGTGGATCGTCGGCCTGGTGCTCGGTGGTCTCGGCACCATCCTCGGCGGCGTGAACATGATCACCACCGTGGTCTGCCTGCGCGCACCCGGCATGACGATGTTCCGGATGCCGATCTTCACCTGGAACATCCTGATCACCAGCATTCTGGTGATCATCGCCTTCCCGATCCTGGCCGCGGCGCTGCTCGGCCTGTTCGCCGACCGGCAGTTCGGGGCGCACGTCTTCGACCCGGCCAACGGCGGCGTGATCCTCTGGCAGCACCTGTTCTGGTTCTTCGGCCATCCCGAGGTCTACATCGTCGCGCTGCCGTTCTTCGGCATCGTGTCGGAGATCTTCCCGGTGTTCAGCCGCAAACCGCTGTTCGGCTACCGCGGCCTGGTCTACGCCACGCTGGGCATCGCGGCGCTGTCCGTTGCCGTGTGGGCGCACCACATGTACGCCACCGGCGCGGTGCTGCTGCCGTTCTTCTCGTTCATGACCTTCCTGATCGCGATCCCGACCGGCGTGAAGTTCTTCAACTGGATCGGCACGATGTGGAAGGGCTCGCTGACCTTCGAAAGCCCGATGCTGTTCAGCGTCGGATTCCTGGTCACCTTCCTGTTCGGCGGCCTGACCGGCATCCTGCTGGCCGCCCCGGCGATCGACTTCCACGTGGCGGACACCTACTTCGTGGTGGCGCACTTCCACTACGTCCTCTACGGCACGATCGTGTTCGCCACCTTCGCCGGCATCTACTTCTGGTTCCCGAAGTTCACCGGCCGCTTCCTCGACGAGAAGCTGGGCAAGCTGCACTTCTGGACCACGTTCATCGGCTTCCACGGCACGTTCCTGATCCAGCACTGGGTCGGCAACGAGGGCATGCCGCGCCGGTACATCGACTACCTGCCGGGCGACGGGTTCACCACGCTGAACACGATCTCCACGATCTTCGCCTACATCCTGGGCGCGTCGACCCTGCCGTTCATCTACAACGTGTTCAAGAGCTACCGGTACGGCGAGCCGACCGACGCGGACGACCCGTGGGGCTACGGCGCCTCGCTGGAGTGGGCGACGCCGACGCCGCCGCCGAGGCACAACTTCACCGAACTGCCGCGGATCCGGTCCGAGCGCCCGGCGTTCGACCTGCACTACCCGCACATGGTCGAGCGGTGGGAGGCGGACAAGTACACCGGGCCGTTCTCGCACAGCCACAAGGCGGCGCCGTCCGAAGCGCTGGCCGCCGTGGTGAACCCCGGCGAGATCAGCAAGGGTGACGCGAGCAAACCCAACTGACGACCGGGGAGCTGTAGAACTTGGTAGCTCGTGGAGCCCCCAACAGCACACCCGTTCTGATCACGGTCACCGGCCCGGACAAGCCGGGCGTCTCGTCGGTGCTCTTCGCCGTGCTCACCCGGCACGGCGTGGACATCATCGACGTCGAGCAGGTGGTCATCCGCGGTCAGCTGGTGCTCGGCGTCCTGGTCGAGACCGGGCGTGACCCGGAAGGCCTGCAGGAGGCCGTCGAGCAGGCCATGGCGACCGTGGCGATGCGGGTCGAGGTCGAGTTGGGCGCCGACCCGATCTCGCCGGCCCGCGTGGGCTCCACCCATGTGCTCGTCGTGCTCGGCCGGCCGGTGACCGCGCGGGCGTTCACCGAGGTGGCCCGCCGGCTGGCGGCCCTCGGCGCGAACATCGACGCCATCCGGCGGGTGGCCGACTACCCGGTGACCGGCCTGGAGCTGCGGGTGTCGGTGTCGCAGGACACCCAGGCGGCCGACGCCGACCTGCGCGCGGCGCTGGCCGAGCTGTCCGTCCGGGTCGGGCTGGACATCGCGGTCGAGCGGGAGGGCCTGACCCGGCGGGCCAAGCGGCTGGTGGTCTTCGACGTGGACTCCACCCTCATCCAGGGTGAGGTGATCGAGATGCTGGCGGCCCGGGTGAACTGCGAGGACCAGGTCCGCGAGATCACCGAGGCGGCCATGCGGGGCGAGGTGGACTTCGCCGAGGCGCTGCGGCAGCGGGTGGCGCTGCTGGCGGGTGTGCCGGAGGGGGTGCTCGCGGAGGTGGGGGAGGCCCTGACGCTGACCCCGGGCGCCCGGACCACGATCCGCACGCTGAAGCGGCTCGGGTTCCGGTGCGGCGTGGTGTCCGGCGGGTTCACCCGGGTGATCGACGGGCTGGTCCGCGATCTGGGGCTGGACTTCTGCGCCGCCAACGAGTTGGAGATCGAGGACGGCAAGCTCACCGGGCGGGTCACCGGCGACATCGTGGACCGTCCCGGCAAGGCGACCGCGTTACGGCGGTTCGCCGCCCAGTTCGAGGTCCCGTTGGGCCAGTGCGTGGCGATCGGTGACGGGGCCAACGACATCGACATGCTGACCACCGCCGGCCTCGGCGTCGCGTTCAACGCCAAGCCGGCGCTGCGCGAGGTCGCCGACACCGCCCTGTCCCACCCGTACCTCGACGTCGTGCTGTTCGTCCTGGGCGTCACCCGAGCCGAGGTGGAAGCCGCCGACGCCGCCGACGGCCTGGGCTTCGGCAGGCCATGACCGACCCCGAGTCCCCGGACGGCCGGTACACCGTCCTGGATCCGCTGGCCGCCCGCTACGCCTCCTGGCTGCGGCTGCCCGCGGCGGCGACGGCCGACACCGACGACGAGGATCCCGCCGAGGTCCGTGCCATGCCGGTGATCCTGCGGATCGAACGCACCGACCCACCGCCGCGCACGGCGTTGCTGGAGGCCGCCGCGGCGGCGGCGGTCGCGGTCTGTCTCGATCCGCGCGCCGAGCCGGCCGGTGAGTGGCACGACGAGGTCGCCGCGTGGATCGGCGGCCGGATCCGCAAGGTGACCCGCCGGGCCCGGGGCGCGCACTGGGCGGCCGTGCAGGCGCTGCCCGGGATCACGGTCACCGTCGCCGGAGCCGAGGTCCGCGCCCTCGTCCCGGGCCGGGTGGTCGAGACCCCCCGGGAGGTCAGCCGCCTGCAGATCTCCGGAAGCGAGCTACCCCCCGAGCCGCCCGCCCCGGTTCCGCCCGGCCTCCCGGTGCTCTGGCTCAACCCCACCGTCGAGCTCACCGCCGGCAAGGCCGCCGCCCAGGTGGGTCACGCCACCATGCTGCTGGCCGCCCTGCTGCACGCCGACGGCCGCACCGACGCCCTCACCGGCTGGGCCACCCAGGACTTCCGCTGCGCCGTCCGCACCCCCACACCGGCCCAGTGGTCCACCCTGCACCCCACCGCCGACCCCGCCACCGCCTGGCGCACCCACCAACTCGTCGCCGTCCGCGACGCCGGCTTCACCGAGGTGGCGCCCGGCACCATCACCGTCCTCGCCCAGTTCCCCTGAACTCACGGGGAACCGGCGGTCAGGCGGCGCAGGGCGGCGCGGGTGACCTCGGGGTCGTAGGTGGTCCAGTAGTTGGGTAGCGAGGCGCGCAGAAAGCTGCCGTAGCGGGCGGTGGCCAGACGGGGGTCGAGGATGGCGACCACACCCCGGTCGGTGGTGGAGCGCAGCAGCCGGCCGGTGCCCTGCGCGAGCAGCAGCGCCGCGTGCGTGGCCGCGACGGTGAGGAAACCGTTGCCGCCGCGGGCTTCCACGGCACGCTGGCGGGCCGAGGCCAGCGGGTCGTCCGGCCGCGGGAACGGGATCCGGTCCACCACGACGAGTTGCAGGGACGGGCCGGGGACGTCCACGCCCTGCCACAGCGACAGGGTGCCGAACAGGCAGGTCGCCGGGTCCGAGGCGAACTTGGTCACCAGCAGGGCGGTGGAGTCCTCGCCCTGGCACAGGATCGGCACGGACAGCCGGCCGCGCAGCGCCTCGGTCGCCTGCTTGGCCGCGCGCATCGACGAGAACAGGCCGAGAGTGCGCCCGCCGGACGCCTCGATCAGCTCGGCCAGCTCGTCCAGATAGGACGGTGGCAGCCCGTCCCGGCCGGGCGGCGGCAGATGCTTCGCGACGTAGAGGATCCCGCTGCGGTCGTGTTCGAACGGCGAGCCGACGTCGAGTCCGGTCCACTTCGGACCGTCGTCGCC
Source organism: Actinophytocola sp. (assembly GCF_035712165.1). GTDB lineage: Bacteria > Actinomycetota > Actinomycetes > Mycobacteriales > Pseudonocardiaceae > DASYTH01. The sequence goes on from NZ_DASTBH010000038.1 coordinate 14,344, forward strand.
TTCGGCAGGTGGCGGCTTGTCGGTCGCCGTTCCGTCCGCCTTGACCCCCTCGGCCTGCGTGGTCGGCAGACCCCACTGCCGGGCCATGGCGTCGAACGTTCCGCCCAGGGTCAGCGTCGCCGAGGTGAGCACCGTGGTGCACGTCCCGAACAGCCGCTCGCGCAGCAGCCCGGCCACCGCCAGCGGCGCGACCCGCAGCGCGGGCGGCCGTGGGTTGCCGGCCTCGGTCCCGCTGCACCAGACCACGTCCCGGCGGCCCCGGTCGTCGGTGTCGAACGCCTCGGCCAGCCGCACGGCCGTGTCGTGCACCTCGTCCAGCAGCGCGAGGGCGAGCTTGCGGGTGGTCGCGGCCTCCAGGTCGCCGGGCCGGTCCGGTCCCAGCCGGCTGATGCAGGCGTGCGCGCTGTCCCGGATCGCCAGCAGCGTCGTGCGCAACGCGTTGGGCAGCGTGTCCAACCGTCCGGGCGGCAGGTCGGCGAGCAGCAGCGCGTACCCGTCGCCGGCCTCCACCAGCCGGTCGGCGATCTCCTGGTCGATCAGCCGGCCGCACCGCCGCGCGGCCGCGGTCACGGCGGCGGGGGTGAGCTCCGCGGTGGCCGCCGAGGTGACCCGGTCCACCAGGTCGTGCGCCTCGTCCACGATCACCAGGTCGTGGTCGGGCAGCACCTGGTAGCCCTGCAGGGCGTTGATGGCCAGCAGCGCGTGGTTGGTCACCACGATGTCCACCCGGCCGGCCTCGGCCCGGGCCCGTTCGGCGAAGCAGTCGGTCCCGGACGGGCAGCGCGCCGCACCGAGGCACTCCCGCGCGGACACCGAGACCTGCCGCCAGGCCTGGTCGCCCACCCCAGGCACCAGCTCGTCGCGGTCGCCGGTCTCGGACTCCGCCGCCCATTCGCGCAGCCGGGTCACCTCGCGGCCGAGCCGGGACACCGCGAACGGGTCGAACAGCACGGGGTCGTCCGGGTCCTCGGGCGCGCCGCTGTCCAGCCGGTGCAGGCACACGTAGTTACGCCGGCCCTTGAGGATGGCGAACGTGGGGTTGCGGCCGAGCGGTCCGGCCAGGGCGGTGGCCAGCCGCGGCAGGTCCCGGTCGACCAGTTGGCGCTGCAGCGCGATGGTCGCGGTGGACACCACCACGGTGGCCTCGCGCTCGACCGCGTAGCGCAGCGCCGGAACCAGGTAGGCGAGCGACTTGCCGGTCCCGGTTCCGGCCTGGACGGCCAGGTGGTTGCCGGTCCGGATGGCATTGGCGACGGCACTGGCCATCCGCGCCTGGCCGGGACGCTCCGTGCCGCCGACCGAAGCGACCGCGGCGGACAACAGCTCCGGCAGCGGAGGCAGGCGGGTATCGGGCACGCCCTGACGTTACCCGGCCGCTAAATAACACGGACGGGTTGTCCACAGTCCCCAATCGTGTTGCAGGCCACGGCATTCGTCCGGTGATGGTTGGAAGCTCAACGGGCAGCGAAACCTCCTAGGAAGGGAGCAACCATGACACTTCGACGCGGACTCACCGTTGCGATCACCGTCATCGCCGCCGCCTCGATCGGCGCGGCGCCGGCCGCCGCGACCCCCACGCCGTCCGACACCCAACCGCCGTTCGCCTCGGGCAGCGGCTCGGTCGGACGGGCCGAGGGCTTCATCAACGGCCGGTCGTTCGCCATCCAACCGCTTGCGGAATGCCGGGTGGGGTTCCAAAGATCGGGCCAGACCTTCGGTGTCCAGGTGGGCAACATCTTCGGTTTCGGGCGGGGCGAGTCCAGATGTGAGGGCGGCTTCGGCCGGCAGTCGGTAGAGGTCCGGGGAACGAACTTCCGGCTGGGTTCCTGGGACCAGTGGGGCGGCCGCGCGCGCGTGCAGCTCCAGGACTTCAGTCTCAGCTGCGAGTCCGACCGCCGCGGCAGCCGGACCAGCTTCCGGCTGAGCGGGCTGTTCCTCGACCGGTGGGTCCAGATTCCGCGCCAGGTTCCGCCGAACTACACCGTGTGGCTGCGCAACCAGCGGGGCGTCCCGGTGGCCAAGGTCGTGCTGAACGAGGTCATGCGGTCGTGGCCGCCGACCGGTGGCGTCAGCGTGAACCTGATGCACATCTGGCTGCTGCCGACCGCGCCGACGGTCAACCGCGGCGAGTTCGTGATCGGGTCGGTGTCCTGCTCACCGCGCCGTTGACGGTGAGCCGGTCAGGCTGACCCCGGCCGAGCGCAGCTCGGCGAGTGCGGAGTCCACGGTGGACTGGGCGACGCCCGCGGTGAGATCGAGCAGCACCGTTGTGGCGAACCCGGCGCGGGCGGCGTCCAGTGCCGTGGCTCTGACACAGTGATCGGTGGCGATACCGACCACATCGACAGCTTCGACGTCGTGCGCCCGCAGCCATTCGGCCAGCGGGCGCCCGTCGCGTTCGGCGCCCTCGAAGCCGGAGTACGCGGCCGCGTGCGCGCCTTTGGAGAACACCGCCTCGATCCCGGTGACGTCCAGCTCCGGGTGGAACGAGGCGCCCGGCGTGCCGGCGACGCAGTGCACCGGCCAGGTGGTCGCGAAGTCCGGCTCGGCGCTGAAGTGCGATCCGGGATCCACGTGGTAGTCCCGGGTCGCCACCACGTGGTCGTAGCCGCCTGCGGCGATGTGCCCGCTGATCGCCCCGGCCACCGCCGCCCCGCCGGTCACCGGCAGCGACCCGCCCTCGCAGAAGTCGTTCTGCACATCGACCACGATCAACGCCCTGGCCACCGGACCTCCTCAGCTCACATACACCGTAGGGATCGCCGGGTCGCCGCTGGAGAGCTTGAGGCCCTCCCACGGCAGGCTCACCAGGCCCGCGCGGACCCGCTGCCTACTCTCCTCGAGCGAGGGTGCCGGCGCTACCGGCTCACCTTCGCGCAGCAGCGGAACCACCAGGTCCCGGTCGTGCTCGCCGGCCTGCGGATCGCTGCCGACCAGGTACACGACCTCCTCCAGCGCGGTGCCGGTCGGCTTGTGCCGGCGCAGCGCCGCCTTGTGCCCGCCCCGCGACTCCTTGTGCGAGCTGCGTTTCGCCACCGGCCGGCCGTCCACCTCGACGAGCTTGTAGACCATGCCGGCGGTCGGCGCGCCGGAGCCGGTGACCAGCGAGGTGCCCACCCCGTAGGCGTCCACCGGCTCGGCCCGCAGCGCCGCGATCGCGTACTCGTCCAGGTCGCCGGAGACCACGATCTTGGTGTGCCGCGCGCCCAGCCGGTCCAGTTGCTCGCGCGCCTGCCGGGCGAGCACCCCCACGTCGCCGGAGTCGATCCGGATGGCGCCGAGCCCGGTGCCGGCCACCTCGATCGCCGTCTCGATGCCCTGCGTGATGTCGTAGGTGTCCACCAGCAGCGTCGTGCCCAGGCCCAGGGCCTTGACCTGGGCTGTAAACGCCGCGTGCTCGCTGTCATGCAACAGGGTGAACGCATGGGCACACGTGCCGGCGGTGGGGATGCCGTGGCTGCGGCCGGCCTCCAGGTTGGAGGTGCTGGCGAACCCGGCCAGGTAGGCGGCCCGGGCGCAGCTCACCGCGGCGTCCTCGTGGGTGCGCCGGCCGCCCATCTCGATCAGCGGCCGGCCGTTGGCGGCACTGACCATGCGGGCGGCCGCCGACAGGATGGCGCTGTCGTGGTTCATGATCGACAGCAGCAGCGTCTCCAGCAGCACCGCCTCGGCGAACGTGCCGCGCACGGTGAGCAGCGGCGAGCCGGGAAAGTACAGCTCGCCCTCCGGATAGCCGTCCACGTCGCCGGAGAACCGGTAGCCGGCCAGCCACTCCAGCGTCGCGGGGTCCACCACCGAACGCGCCGCCAACTCGGTCAGTTCGGCCTCGCCGAACCGGAACCGGCCGATCGCCTCGACCGCCCGCCCGGTGCCGCCGACCACCCCGTACCGGCGCCCGTCGGGCAGCCGCCGGGCGAACACCTCGAACACGCACCGCCGGTTCGCCGTGCCGTCGGCCAGCGCCGCGGCCAGCATGGTCAGCTCGTAATGGTCGGTCCGCAGCGCGGTGCTCCCGGGTGTCATGCCCGGAGCCTAAACATGCCAGTATTGACCCATGACCACGCCTGTCGAGCAGGAACAGACGCGGGTCGAGCCCACGTCGGGAGCGCTCGGGGTCGACGACAAGCCGTGGCAGACGATCGTGTGGAACGATCCGGTCAACCTGATGTCGTACGTGACCTACGTGTTCCAGAAGCTGTTCGGGTACAGCCGGGACCAGGCGACCAAGCTGATGCTGGACGTGCACCACAAGGGCAAGGCGATCGTCTCCTCCGGGTCGAAGGAGAAGGTGGAGGGCGACGTCGCGCGACTGCACGCGGCCGGCCTCTGGGCGACCATGCAGCACGAGTCGTGAATCCCTGGAAGCGCAAGGGCAACACGGTCGTCGGAGACATCGACCGGCATGAGGCCGCGGTGTTGCGTGGCCTCGTCTCGCAGATCGACGACATCCTGCGGGCCCGCGCCGCCGAGGCCCCGAACGACGAGTTGGCCCAGCTGACCGGAATCCGCACCGGACCGTCGAGCGCGCCGGACGATCCGATCCTGTCCCGGCTGCTGCCCGACTTCCACCGGCTGGACGAGTCGCCGACCGACGCGGAGGTCAACTCGGCCGGCGCGCTGCGTTCGCTGCACGAGCCCGCGCTGCTCGACCTCAAGACCGGGGTGGCCGGTGTGGTGCTGCGCACCTGCCCGGAGAACGGCGGCCGGATCCGGCTCTCGCTCGAACACGCCGACGCGTGGCTCTCGGCGATCAACGACGTGCGGCTGGCTCTGGGCACCGCGCTGGACGTCACCGAGGACATGCCCGAGGAGCTGCCCGCCGACGACCCGCGCGCCCCGCACCTGGGCGTCTACCAGTGGTTGACCTGGATGCAGGAGAGCCTGGTGCACGCCCTGGCCGGCGACAAGCCGTGAACGCGATCACCGACGTCGAGGGTGTGCTGGTCGGGCAGTATCAGCGGATCGGCGCGGGCTGGGCGACCGGCACCACGGTGGTGCTGTGCCCGGACGGTTCCACCGGCTCGGTGGACGGCAGGGGCGGCGCGCCCGGCACCCGGGAGACCGACGTCCTGCTGCCGGAGAACCTGGTGTCCCGGGTGGACGCGGTGTGTCTGTCCGGGGGCAGCGCCTTCGGGCTGGCCGCCGCGGACGGTGTGATGCGCTGGCTGGCCGAGCGCGACCGGGGGTTTCGGGTCGGCGCACAGCCGCACGAGGTGGTGCCGATCGTGCCGGCGGCGGTGCTGTTCGACCTGCCGCGCGGCGACTGGGGCAACCGGCCGGACGCGGAGTTCGGCTACCAGGCGTGTGCCGCGGCCACCGCCGGTCCGGTGGCGCAGGGCTGCGTGGGGGCCGGCACCGGCGCCAAGGTGGGCTCACTCAAGGGCGGCACCGGCACGGCCGGCCAGACGGTGGAGGGCTACACGGTCGGCGCGCTGGCGGCGGTGAACGCCCTCGGCGAGGCGGTCGACCCGCAGACCGGCCGGCCGTGGGCCGCCGACCTGGAGGTGGCCGGTGAGTTCGGCGGGCGCTGGCCGGACCGCCCCGCCGCCCTGCCCGCCGTGCCCCGGTCCGGGCTGAACACCACGATCGGCGTGGTGGCGGTGGACGCGGCGCTGACCAAGACCGAGTGCCGGCGGCTGGCGGTGGGCGCCCAGGACGGGCTGGCCCGCGCGGTGCGTCCGGCGCACTCGATGTTCGACGGGGACACCGTGTTCGCCGTGGCCACCGGAGCCCGCCCGATGCCCGACGACCCGATGGCCCGGGTGTTCCTGCTCGACCGGCTGGCCGCCGCGGCCGCCGACGTGTTCGCCCGGGCCGTGGTGCACGGCGTGCTGTCCGCCGAGGGTCTGGCCGGCCTGCCGGCCTACCGGGACCTGTGGCCCGTCCCAGAACCTGGGACGGGCGTTTCCGGCCCCTAGGATGGATGTCGTGCAGCTACGCCGTGACCTGGTCGAGGCGATCGTGGCGCACGCCCGGCGTGACCACCCCGACGAGGCGTGCGGAGTGATCGCCGGCCCGGAGGGATCCGACCGGGCGGAGCGGTTCATTCCGATGGTGAACGCCGCCCGTTCGCCGACCTTCTACGAGTTCGACTCGACCGACCTGCTCAAGCTGTACCGGGAGCTGGACGCCAACGGCGAGGTGCCGGTGGTGATCTACCACTCGCACACGGCCACCGAGGCCTACCCGTCGCGCACCGACATCAACCTGGCCGCCGAGCCGGACGCGCACTACGTGCTGGTCTCCACCCGGGACCCGCACGAGCACGAGTTGCGCTCGTACCGGATCGTGGACGGCGAGGTCACGCCCGAACCCGTCGACATCGTCGACTCCTACGATCCGTTGCTACCGGAGGATTGATCCATGGCCGTCACCGTTTCCATCCCGACCATCCTGCGCAGCCACACCGGCGGCGAGAAGTCGGTCGCGGCCAGCGGGAACACGCTCGCTGAGATCATCGACGACCTGGAGGCCAACCACGGCGGGCTGAAGGCGCGGCTGGTCAAGGAGGGCTCGCTGCACCGGTTCGTCAACGTCTACGTCAACGACGAGGACGTGCGCTTCTCCGGCGGCCTGGACGCCAAGATCGCCGACGGCGACACGGTCACGATCCTGCCCGCGGTCGCCGGGGGCTGACGAGCGCCCGTGGCTCGATACGACTCGCTGCTCGACGCGCTGGGGGACACCCCGCTGGTCGGGTTGCCCCGCCTCGCGCCGGCGCCGGACGTGCGGCTGTGGGCCAAGCTGGAGGATCGCAACCCCACCGGCTCGGTGAAGGACCGCCCGGCGCTGGCCATGATCGAGGCCGCCGAGCGGGACGGCCGGCTGCGGCACGGCGCCACGATCCTGGAGCCCACCTCGGGCAACACCGGGATCTCGCTGGCCATGGCGGCCAAGCTCAAGGGCTACGGCCTGGTGTGCGTGATGCCGGAGAACACCTCCGAGGAGCGCCGCACGCTGCTGCAGGCCTTCGGCGCGCGGATCGTGTTCTCGCCTGCGGCGGGCGGGTCGAACGAGGCGGTGCGCCGGGCCAAGGAACTGGCCGCGGCCAACCCGGACTGGGTGATGCTCTACCAGTACGGCAACCCGGACAACATCCGCGCGCACTACGAGACCACCGGCCCGGAGATCCTGCGCGACATGCCGACGGTCACGCACTTCGTGGCCGGGCTGGGCACCACCGGCACGCTGGTCGGGGTGGGCCGGTTCCTCCGGGAGCGCAAGCCCGACGTGCAGATCGTGGCGGCCGAGCCGCGCTACGGGGAGCTGGTCTACGGGCTGCGCAACCTGGACGAGGGCTTCGTGCCGGAGTTGTACGACCCGTCGGTGCTCACCGGCCGCTACTCGGTGGGGTCCTACGACGCGCTGCGCCGCACCCGCCAGCTGCTGGAGACCGAGGGCATCTTCGCCGGCATCTCCACCGGCGCCATCCTGCACGCCGCGCTGGCCGTCGCGGAGAAGGCCGCCGGTGCGGGGGAGCGCGCCGATGTGGTGTTCATCGTCGCCGACGCCGGCTGGAAGTACCTGTCCACCGGCGCCTACAGCGGCACTCTCGACGAGGCCGCCGCGAAGCTCGACGGCCACCTCTGGGCATAGCCGCCGCTCCGGAATTTCAATGCGGTCGTTGCGTTGCGGGGACGGGCGCCGGTAGCGGGTCCGATGTGGCTGGGTGCCGTCACGGTCCCCTGAGGTAGCTGTTGGTCGGGTGCGGGCTTCCACAAGGATCCACGGGACAGGCTTCAGGGCTGTTCGGCCGCGTCGGCGAGCTGCTCCAGGCCGGCGAGCAGCGCGGCGCGGGTATCCGGGTCCAGCGCCGTCATGGCCGCTGCCAGGGCGTCCGGGCGTAGCACGGTGTCGGCCTCGACAGTGCGCCTGCCCTTGTCGGTGAGCCGGATGGCCAGCCGTCGCTCGTCGGCCGGGTCGCGGGCACGTTCCACGAAGCCGCGCGCCGCGAGGCTCTTGACCAGCACCGAGGTGGTGCTCTTGGGCAGCCCGAGGTGTCCGGCGAGCCAGGTGAGGGCGACGCCGCCGGCCGGCGCGACGTGATGCAGCACCTGCCGTTCGTGCTGGCTCAGTTCAGGGCTGTCCGGCCGGTTGAGCGCACCCCAGATCCGGCGGTACAGTATCTCGAAACGTTCAGATTCTGAACTATTCATCCTGTTGCACATCATATCCCGAGGTGGTGCCCATGATTGAGATTCTGCGGGAGGCGCGGGTGGACGCGCCGGTCGACCAGGTCTGGGCGGTGGTGTCGGACGCCGCCCGTGCGCCGGAGTGGTTCGCCTTCGCCGAGCGGGTGGAGGTCCGCGCGGGGGAGGGGGTCGGTCAGCTACGCACCCAGCACGGCCGCTGGGGTCGCAAGCGGTCCGAGGTCGACCAGGAGATCACCGCGCTCGAGCCGAACCGCCTGCTGGCCTGGCGGCACCTGGCCGAGCGCCTGGACGGCAAGCCGGCGCCGAAGTTCGCCGCGTCCACCGAGTTCCGCATCGAGCTCGAGCCGGACGGGGCGGCCACCACCGTCCGGCTGCGTAGTCGCCAGGAGCCGGCCGGACCGGTGCGCGGGGCCGTCATGCGCCTGTTCGGCACCAAGGACGTGGCCCGGGACATGGACCGGTCACTGGTCCGGCTGGCCGGAGTGCTGAACTAGTCGTCCACGACTACTCATACGTGAGTACTCTGTCGGACATGGTTCACTTTCGACATGAACAGCACGCGGTTGTTCGTCCTGGCCTCCCTCGCCCGGCACGGCCCCATGCACGGCCACCAGATCCGGCGCAACGCCCAGCTCGAGCGCACCGAGCTGTGGACGGACATCAAGCCCGGCTCGCTCTACGGTGCGCTGCACCGCATGGCCGACGAAGGGCTGATCACCCCGGTCAAGACCGAGCAGGAGGGCCGGCTGCCGGCCCGCACCGTCTACGAGATCACGCAGGCGGGTCGAGAGGAGCTCGGGATACATCGGGACAAAGCCCTCAGAACGACCAAACTGCCCCACGACCCGGTGGACCTTGCGCTGAACTTCATCGAGGACCTGTCCGAGGACCAGGTCCGAGCCGTACTCACCGACCGTCGCACGGCCTACGCAGCGCAGGTGATCGAGTGGCAGCACCTCCAGGAACGGGTCGACCAGTACCTGACCGACCGCGACCGGATGGGCTTCCGGCACCAGATCCTGCGGCTGCAGGCCGAGATCGCCTGGCACGACGAGTTCCTCGCCCGGCTGCCGGGGCTGCTGGCCGACTGAGGTTGATGCGGGGGGTGTCATGACCGTCCACCCGACCGAAGCCACGCCCGACCCGCGCCGCTGGCTGTCGCTGGCCGTCGTGCTCACCGGCGCCGGCATGATCCTGCTGGACGCGACGATCGTCAACGTCGCCATTCCGGCCATCCAGCTCGACCTGGGCGCCAGCTACGGCCAGATCGAATGGGTGATCAGCGGCTACGCGCTGACCTTCGGGCTCACCCTGATCCCGGGCGGGCGGCTCGGCGACCGGTTCGGCTACCGCCGGCTGTTCGTGCTCGGCATGCTCGGCTTCGTCGTCACCTCGGCGCTGTGCGGCCTGGCCCGCAACCCCACCGAGCTGCTCCTCGCCCGGGTGGCCCAGGGCGCCCTCGCCGGCCTGCTCAACCCCCAGATCCTGGCCGTGATCCAGGTCATGTTCCCGCCCCGGGAGCGCGGCCGGGCCTACGCGATGTACGGCATCGTGGCCGGGGTGTCGGTCGCGGCCGGCCCGCTGCTCGGCGGGCTGCTCGTGCAGGCCGACATCGCCGGGCTGCTCTGGCGGCCGGTCTTCCTGATCAACGTGCCGATCGGGATCGTCGCGATGATCCTCGCGGCCCGGCTGCTGCCGCCCACCCGGGGCCGGGGCGGCGCGCTGGACGCGGTCGGCATCGCCCTGGCCGCGCTCACCCTGTCGCTGGTCACCATCCCGCTGATCGAGGGCCGGGACGCGGGCTGGCCGCCGTGGGCGTGGCTGTCCCTGGCGGCCACGGTCCCGGCCGGTGCGGCGTTCGTCGCCTGGGAGCTGCGCCGGATCCGGCTGGGCCGCGACGTGCTGTTCGACCTGCGGCTGTTCCGGCACCGCTCGCTCGCGGTCGGGACCGCGATCGGGCTCACCTACTTCGCCGGGTTCATCGGCCTGCTGTTCGCCCTCGTGCTGCACCTGCAGCTGGGTCTGGGCCGCTCGGCGCTGGCCGCCGGCCTGATCCTGATGGCCTTCGCGGTCGGCTCGATGGTCGGCGGCGGGCTGTCCGACAAGGCGCACGCCCGGCTCGGCAACCGCGTGCTGCTGCTCGGCCCCGCCCTGGTGGCGGCCGGCACGGTGGGCGTCATCGTCCTCATCGGACCGGCGACCACCGGCGTGGCGTTGATGCCGGCGCTGCTGCTGGTCGGCCTGGGCAACGGGCTCACCATCGCGCCGAACGTGGACATCGCGCTGGCCTCGGTGCCGCCCCGGGAGGCCGGGTCGGCCGCGGGCATGGTCAACACCGCGCAGCGGATCGGCAACGCGCTGGGCGTGGCGGTCGTCGGCGTGGCGCTGTTCGGCGCGCTCGGCACGCACGCCGAGCCGGCCAGCGCCGGGGTCCTCGCCGAACTGCGCCGGGACCTGGCCGCCACCGGCCAGCCGGCGGCCGCGGTCGACGCCGGGGTGGCCACCTTCGCCCGGTGCTACGTCGAGCGGGCCCGCGCCACCGACCCGACGGTCGCGCCGCCCGGCTGCCCGGCAGGCGGTGGCGACGACCCCGCATCGGCCGCCTACGCCGCCGCCGCCCAGCGGGCCCAGCAGGCCAACTTCACCCACGCGACCCGGGTCGCGGCGGCCTACGCCCTCGGTGCGATCGTGCTCACGTTCCTGCTCGCGCTGCTGCTGCCGCGCCGGCGCGACCCTGAGCAGACATCCGGGGTTTCACCCGATACCGCCATCCGCGCGACGACGTAGTCTCGGTTGCGTGGAAACACTGCCTGTCAAGCCCGTGACCAGCGACCGCCGTGCGGTCAACCGGATCCTGCCGCCCAACCCGCGGCAGGCGGCGGTCGTGGTCGCCGCGTTCACCGTGCTGCTCTATCTCGTCGAGCTGATCGACGTGGTGCTGCCGGTCGACCTCGACCAGTTCGGCGTCGTGCCGCGGACGGTCTCCGGGCTGGACGGCATCCTGTGGTCCCCGTTGCTGCACCACGGCTGGGGGCACCTGCTGGCCAACACGCTGCCGGTGCTGATCTTCGGGTTCCTCGCGATGGCCGGTGGTCTCGGCCAGTGGGTCGCGGTCACGCTGACGATCTGGCTGGGCAGCGGCGCGGGCGTCTGGCTCGCCGGCGGCTCCGGCGTGACGGTCGGCGCCTCCGGGCTCGCCTTCGGCTGGCTGGCGTTCCTCCTGGTGCGCGGGATCTTCACGCGCAGCATGGCGCAGCTCGCCATCGCGGTGGTGCTGTTCCTGTACTGGGGCAGCATGTTGCTCGGCGTGCTGCCCGGACACCCGGGAATCTCCTGGCAGGGCCACCTGTTCGGGGCGGTGTTCGGCGTGCTGGCCGCCTGGCTGGTGGCGCGGTCCAACCGCCGGGCCGCCGCCCCGGCACCGGTTCCGGCGGCGCAGCCCGGAGATCTGGCCGGGTGAGCGCCGCGCGGGACGCTCCGATCGGGATCTTCGACTCCGGTGTCGGCGGACTCACCGTGGCCCGGGCCATCGCCGATCAGCTACCCGGCGAACGGCTGCGCTATGTGGGCGACACCGCGGGCGGTCCGTACGGGCCGCTGCCGATCGCGACGGTGCGCGGGCTCGCGCTGGACATCGCCGACGATCTGGTGGCCAGCGGCGTCAAACTGCTTGTGATCGCGTGCAACACGGCCTCGGCCGCATGCCTGCGCGATGCCCGCGAGCGTTACGACATTCCGGTGATCGAGGTGGTGGTTCCGGCGGTGCGGCGCGCCGTCGCGGCCACCCGCAACCGCCGGGTGGGTGTGATCGGCACCACCGGCACCATCCGGTCCGGCGCCTACACCGACGCTTTCGCCGCCGCACCGGACATTGCGGTGAGCACCGCGGCCTGCCCGCGGTTCGTCGACTTCGTCGAGCGCGGCATCACCTCGGGCCGCCAGGTGCTCGGGCTCGCCCAGGGTTACCTCGAGCCGTTGCAGCAGGCCGATGTGGACACCGTGGTCCTCGGCTGCACGCACTACCCGCTGCTGTCCGGCGTGCTACAGATTGTCATGGGGGAGGGGGTAACCCTCGTCTCCAGTGCCGAGGAGACCGCGAAAGCCGTGGTGCGCGTGCTGATCGAGGACGACCTGCTGGCCGAGCCCGGAGTGGACGGCCAGGTCGGACACGAGCTTCTGGCCACCGGTCCGACCGAGCCGTTCCTTCGGCTCGCCCGGCGCTTCCTCGGCCCGATCACACCTGTCGCCGTGTCCGCGCTTCACACTTGAGGCGCGGACCCGATCCCGTTGGCGGCTCTCGTATGTAAGGCTGTGCCCCGTGTTGCTGACCGTGCTCGGCTGTTCCGGAAGCGCCCCCGGACCCAACGCCGCCACCTCCGGTTACCTGCTCGAGGCCGATGGTTTCGCACTAGGGCTCGATCTCGGCACCGGCACACTTGCCGTGCTGCAGGCGCTGCGCGACCCGTTCGACCTCGACGCGCTGCTGTTCTCGCACCTGCATCCGGATCACTGTGCGGATTTCACCGGGCTGACCGTGCTGCGCCGTTATCACCCGGCGCCCACCCGGGATCCGCGGGCAAACCGGTTACCCGTCTACGGGCCCGGTGAGACGGAGCGGCGGCTCGTCGCCTCGCACAGCCCGGACGCGGCGACCGAGGCGGAAACCGACCTGTCCGATGTATACGAGTTCCACAAGATCACGACCGAGACTGTCCACATCGGACCGTTCGAGGTCACCGCGTTGCTCGCCGCGCATCCGTGCGAGGCGTACAGCTTCCGGATCTCCGGTGGCGGGCGCACGCTGATGTTCACCGGCGACACCGGAATCTTCGACGGCCTGGCCGACCTCGCCGCCGGGGCCGACGTGCTGCTGTCCGAGGCGTCCTGGACCCATGCCGCGGGCCGCCCGGTGAACCTGCACCTGTCCGGCACCGACGCGGGAACGGTGGCGCGCCGTGCGGCGGTCGGCCGGCTGCTCGTCACCCACGTGCCGCCGTGGACCGACGCCGCCGCGGTGCTCGCCGAGGCCCGGTCGGCCTACCAGGGCGAGACCGTGCTCGTCCGGCAGGGCCAGAGCTACCCGATCTGAGCAGCGGAATAGGGTGGCCGGGTGGCTCGAAGCGATGGCAGGGAAGACGACCAGCTCAGGGACATCCGGATCACCCGGGGCTTCCAGGACTGGCCGGCCGGCTCGGTGCTGGTGGAGTTCGGCCGCACCCGGGTGCTGTGCGCGGCCAGCGTGACCGAGGGCGTGCCGCGCTGGCGGGCCGGCTCCGGTCTGGGCTGGGTCACCGCCGAGTACGCGATGCTGCCCTCGGCGACCAACACCCGCACCGACCGGGAGTCCGTGCGCGGCAAGATCGGCGGCCGCACCCACGAGATCAGCCGGCTGGTCGGGCGCTCGCTGCGGGCCTGCATCGACCTCAGGTCCCTCGGCGAGAACACCATCGTCATCGACTGTGACGTGATCCAGGCCGACGGCGGCACCCGCACCGCGGCGATCACCGGCGGTTACGTCGCCCTGGCCGACGCGGTCACCTGGCTGGGCGCGGGCGGGCGGCTGGCCGACCCGCAGCCGCTGGCCTGCGCGGTCGCCGCGGTCAGCGTCGGGGTGGTCGACGGCCGGGTCCGGCTCGACCTGCCCTACGAGGAGGACGCCCGGGCCGAGGTGGACATGAACGTGGTGGCCACCGACGCCGGCACGATCGTCGAGGTCCAGGGCACCGGCGAGGGCGCCACGTTCACCCGCTCGACGCTGGACCGGATGCTGGACCTGGCGCTGGCCGGCTGTGTCGAGATCAACCGCCGGCAGACCGACGCGCTGGCCAAGCCCTATCCGGGTGAGCTGCCCCGGCCCAAGGCGGGCCGGTCTTGACCCGGGTGCTGCTGGCCAGCCGCAACGCCAAGAAGCTGGACGAGTTGCGCCGCATCCTGCTCGCCGAGCACGTCTCCGGGGTCGAGGTGGTCGGCCTGGACGCCGTGCCGGCCTTCCCCGAGGCGCCGGAGACCGGCGCCACGTTCGAGGAGAACGCCGTCGCCAAGGCGCGCGACGCCGCGGCCGCCACCGGGCTGCCCGCGATCGCCGACGACTCGGGCATCGCCGTCGACGCCCTGAACGGCATGCCCGGCGTGCTGTCGGCACGCTGGTCCGGCCGGCACGGCGACGACCTGGCCAACCTGGAACTGGTGCTGGCCCAGCTCACCGACGTGCCCGACGAGCGGCGGGGCGCCGCGTTCGTGTGCGCGGCGGCATTGGCCACCCCGTCCGGGCGGGAAACCGTGGTACGCGGTGAATGGCGCGGCACTCTGGTCAGAACTCCCCGGGGTGCCAACGGGTTCGGCTACGACCCCATCTTCGTGCCGGACGGGGCGAGCCGGACCTCCGCCGAGCTGGAGCCGGCCGAGAAGGATGCGCTCTCGCACCGTGGCATCGCCCTGCGGCAACTGGTGACGCACCTGCGCGCGCTGGCCGGCTGACGGCGCGCGCTCAGAATGCCGCCGCGAGCGCCTGAGTCGCCGCGGTGACCGCGTTCGCCGCGGCCCTCCAGGCCACCCGGCGCGGATGCTCGGTGAGCACCACCACGACGTAGCGCCAGTCCGCGCCGACCAGACCGCTGGTGTGCAGCGAGATGTCCCGGGCGCTGTTGGACCAGCCCTGCTTGATCGCCCATTGCTGCCCGGGCAGCCCGGCGGGGATGCCGAAGTGCTGGTCGAACCCATCGGCGGCGACCCGAGGCGCCCCGGCCAGGGCGCCGACGATCAGCGTGCGGTCCGGCTCCGGCAGCGTGGTCAGCACGTGGTCGTAGACGCGCACCACGTCCCGGGCGGTGAGCAGCACGTCGCCCCACTGTCCGGGATCGGCCGGCGGGTGGGTGCCGGTCAGGCCCAGCGCGTTGCTGGTGCGCCGCACGAGTTCGGGCCCGCCTGCGCGGCTCCACAGGTCGCTGGCGATGCCGTCGTTGCTGACCCGCAGCATGGTGCTGATCCGGTCGCGTAATCGGTCGTCCGCGCCGTGGGACAGGACATCGATCGCGATCAACAGCTTGACCAGCGAGGCCGCGCGGAACTGCCGGTCCGGTTCGATGGCGAGCAGTTCGGCACGCGTGGTCCGGTCGAGCACGACGGCGCCGAGCGTCGTGGCCGGCTCGATCGCCCGGGCCGCCCCGATCACCGGCCCGGGGTCGATCGTGCGCTGCGCGGGCGCCGGAGCCGGCATCGGCTGGGGCAGCCGGGGCTCCGGGATGTCCGGCGGCACCGACAGGACGGCGACCGGGGCGGTTCCGGTCTTCTGCGGCTGCGTGGCACAGCCGGTGAGAACGGCGGCGAGTCCGGCGAGCAGCAGCCGGGTGGTGGGTCCAGGCTTGGTTCGCATGCCTGGAGAACGCCCTGGCCGGCAGCCAGGTTGACGTGCTTCCCCGGCAACCTTCCGCACGTCCAGGCGTTACGCCCGGCGGGCCCATTCGGTTGTCCCAGGCCCGAATTACACAGCGAACCGACAGCTTTGCCCGGGCGCTATACCGAAATGTCCTTGCGCAGCTTGGCGACGTGCCCGGTGGCGCGCACGTTGTACATCGCCTTGGCGATCTTGCCATCCGGGTCGACCACGAACGTCGAGCGGATCACGCCGGTGATCGTCCGGCCGTAGCTCTGCTTCTCGCCGAAGGCGCCCCACTCGGCGAGCACCGCGCGGTTCTCGTCGGACAGCAGTGGGAAGTTGAGCCGCTCGTCGGCGGCGAACCTGGCGAGCTTGGCCGGCTTGTCCGGGGAGATGCCGAGGACGTCGAACCCGGCGTCGTTCAGCTCGGCCAGGTTGTCCCGGAAGTCGCAGGCCTGCTTGGTGCACCCGGGGGTGCCCGCGGCGGGGTAGAAGTACACGACGACGGTGCGGCCCCGGTAGTCGGACAGCGAGACCTGCTTGCCGGTGCTGTCCGGCAGGCTGAAGTCGGGCGCGGGATCTCCTTCGGACAACCGCTTCTGCTCACTCATGGCGCCGACGCTAGCGGGTGCGCACCGACCGGGTTACACGGTGCCCTGGAAGACGGTCAACTGGCTGCCGGCCAGCGCGTCGGGCTGGACGAGCAGCTGGAACTGGGAACGCTCGGTCGGCAGGGCGAAAGCCACCGCGAGGCGCACCTGTTGGCCGGGCGGGACCTCCTCGGTGGCCGAGACGAAACCGGTGTAGCCCTGCGTCGAGTCGATCACCTGGACGGCGGTAGCCCCGTCGCAGGTAGCCGTTACTGACAGTTGCGCTGGCCGGAAGACCGAGGTGCCCTCGTTGTCGATCACCATGTCGAACGCGACGGCCCGGGCGGCCGGCGGGGACGCGGCGTCGGTGGGGGTGAAGACCTTGGGCGGCGAGACGGTCACCGACAGGCCGTTTTCCGTGATCAGGCGGGGAGCGTTGGATGACGTCTGGGACAGCGGCTGCAACGGAACCTCCGCCGCGCCGGAGACCGGCCCGGCCCCGCAGGCCGCCAGGAGCGACAGCGCACCGAGGGCGGCCGCGAGCCTGGCTCTGTTCACGTGGATGGCTACTTTCCGACGAAGGAGTGCTTCCCCCACCTTGACCGCCTACCGGCCATTAAGGTGCCAAAGTTGACCCGTTGAGTCGCACCTGTAGCCAACCTGTGACCGTTGGGCCACGTGCGGTGATCGATCACTCGCCCTCAGGCGGCAACCGCGAAGAAGACGACGAACACGGCGGCGGTCAGCAACCACCCCGCCAGCAACCAGGCAAAATCCCGCAGCGGGGAGATCGTCCGGTTATCCTCTCCCGGCACGTAGACCCCGCGCGTCTCGAACCGGTCCACCAACCGGTCCAACATCCGCCGAGGTCCCATACCCCCTCCTAGCCCGACCACCCACCCGGCCACAATGATGACACAGCACCCCGGGGCCCACCCCCCGCTACGCTGCCACCCAACCCACAGGGGCCGTAGCCCAACAGGCAGAGGCACTGGATTTAGGTTCCAGCCAGTAGGGGTTCGACTCCCCTCGGCCCCACTAGCATCTACCAGCACAAACGCAATACGTGTTCCGATCCAAGTTGATCGGTGTCCATGACCCTGTCCACGAGTACAACTGCGTACATGGCCACTGACTCCGAGGCGAGACGGATGGGCAGCGTCCGGCAGCGGGGAGCGCACTCCAGGTCCGCCTGTTCGCCGGCCGAGACCCCGTGACCGGCCGAGACCGCTACCTCACCGCCTCGATCAAGGGCACCAACAAGGCCGCCCACAAGAAGGCCGAAGACAAACTCACCGAGTTCCGCGCCCAAGTCCTCAAACAACGCAACACCGAGTCATCCGTTCCGTTCGGCCACGCGGTCAACGAATGGTTACGCACCAGCGAAATCGAGGACAGCACCCGCGCCAGCTACGTCAACTACATCGAGCGCTACATCCGTCCCGCGCTCGGCAAGGTCCCCGCCCGCAAGATCGACGCCCACGCTTTGGAGGCCTTCTACACCGAGCTTCGTCGCTGCCGCACCCGCTGCGACGGCAAGCCGTTCGTCGAGCAGCACGCCACCGATGACCCCCACGACTGCGCGGCCAACGACTGCACCCCCCACCTTTGCAAACCCCTGGCAGCCTCCACAGTCCACCAAATTCACTCGATCATCAGCGGCATCATGTCCGTCGCCGAACGTTGGAACTGGATCTACTCAAACCCGGCCAGAGTCGCCCGCCGCCCCCGCCCCAAACCCCCCGAGCCCGATCCCCCCACCCCCGCCGAAGCCGCCAAACTCGCCGAAGAAGCCTTCCGCATGGAC
>NZ_DASTBH010000039.1:0-9875 GCF_035712165.1 Actinophytocola sp.
TGCCCGGCGTGCGACCCGCCCCGGACGGGACCTGGTACCTCGTCCCGGCCCCGTCCCGTCCGTCCGCCGCGCGCCGCCGCGGCGGGTCGCACCTGCTCGCGTTGGCCCGGCAGTGCGCCGCCGCGCTGGCCGCCGCCGGCCATCCGGCCGCGGTCGCACCGGTCCTGCGCCTCGACCGCCGGGCCCGGGACTCGGTCGGCCTGTCCGCCGCCGCCCGCTCGGCCAACCTGCGCGGCCGCCTGCACCTCGTTCCCACCGCCGCGCCCCCGCCCGGACAGCCCGTCATCCTGCTCGACGACGTCCTCACCACCGGCACCACCGCCGCCGCCTGCACGACCACCCTCGCCGCCGCCGGCATTCCGGTTACCGCGATCGTCACCCTCACCGCGACCGTCTGACCCCCCACCGTCCTCCCAGATGGCGGGAACGCCGAGGTTGCCCGGATGGGTGACTTGGGGGTGGCGGCAAGGGTTGACGGGGTGCCGACGGGTCGGGCGCGGGTTCTTCCGAATGGGTGTGGCAGGTGCGCAAAGTGTGTATTACCTTGGGCCGTAGGGGTGAAAATTCGGCCGGCAACTGGACGAACGGAGGACGGTCAAGTAATGAACCGCCGGCCTTGGTTGCGGACAGTCACATGATCACCCACCGCAACTTCGCCCTTGTTGGGACTGTTGCTCCGGGACGAGCCGGGCTAACGTGCCCGCTATCACGTCCCCGGTTCGCAGGGAGGAGGCGAAAAGCCCATGACCCTGGCGCCGGAAGGGCCCTGAGGTGGGGAGTCCGGCACGGCGGGCGACGTCCCGGCCGTGCGGCCGAACCCGTCGGGCACCCGTCTGGTGGTCGGTAACGAAATCCGATAACCGTCAGACATTTTCGGCGCCGCAGTGTTCGCTATCGAGCTCGCAATTTTGCGAGGGAGGTCGTGTATGGACATCGTGGTAAAGGGCCGCAACGTCGAGATTCCGGATCACTATCGGATCCATGTCGAAGACAAGCTGTCCCGACTGGAGCGGTATGACCGCAAGGTCATTCGCTTCGACGTCGAGCTGTTCCACGAACCCAACCGCCGGCAGATGAAGAGCTGCCAGCGAGTAGAGATCACCGGCATGGGCCGAGGGCCGGCCGTACGAGCCGAGGCGACCGCAGGCGACTTCTACGCCGCGCTCGATGCCGCCGTCAACAAACTCGAGAACCGGCTGCGCCGTCTGCACGACCGCAGGCGGGTGCACTACGGGCGTCGCAGCCCGGCCTCCGTGGCGGAGGCCACCGCCACCGTCGGCGCCGCGCCCAACGGCGCGTTCATCCGGGGTGAGACGAACACCCGCGCCGTCGCCCAGACCGCCTTACTGCCGACCCGGGAGTCGGAGTTCGAAGGCACTCCCGACGTTCCGGAACAGCGCTGGGACATCGAAGACAATCTGCCGGGCCACATCGTGCGGGAGAAGACACATTCCGCCAAGCCCATGACCGTCGACCAGGCGCTCTACGAGATGGAGCTGGTCGGACACGACTTCTACCTCTTCCACGACTCCGAATCGGACGCGCCGAGCGTCGTCTACCGCCGCCGGGCGTTCGACTACGGCGTGATCAGGTTGGGCTGACCAACCGTCATCTCATCGACAACGCGAATCGGGGTGCCCCGGCTGGTCCGGGGCACCCCCGAGGAGCAGTGTTCTGTCACTGGGGCACCATCAGCCACACTGGGCACACGTTGGCGGAGTGCGATCTCACACGGCCTACGATGGGTTGAGGCGTCCGGGGCGGACGCGAACAAAGCCAAGCTAGTGAGGTCGACCTGATGGTGCTGTCCAGGATTCTGCGCGCCGGCGAGGGCAAGACGCTCAAGCACCTGCGCAAGATCCGAGAGGACGTCAACTCCCGCGAGGACGACGTCGTCAAGCTGTCGGACGCCGCCCTCCGTGCCAAGACCGACGAGTTCCGCAAGCGGTACGAGGACGGCGAGTCGCTGGACGACCTGCTGGCCGAAGCCTTCGCGGTGGCCCGTGAGGCGGCCAAGCGGGTCCTCGGCCAGCGGCACTTCGACGTCCAGGTGATGGGGGGCGCCGCGCTGCACCTCGGCAACGTCGCCGAGATGAAGACCGGTGAGGGCAAGACCCTGACCTGTGTGCTGCCCGCCTACCTCAACGCGCTCAGCGGCGAGGGCGTGCACGTGGTCACGGTCAACGACTACCTGGCCAAGCGCGACGCCGAGTGGATGGGCCGGGTGCACCGCTTCCTCGGCGTGAGCGTCGGGGTGATCCTCGCCGAGATGACCCCCGAGCAGCGCCGCACCCAGTACCACTGCGACATCACCTACGGCACCAACAACGAGTTCGGGTTCGACTACCTGCGCGACAACATGGCCTGGAGCCTGGACGACATGGTCCAGCGCGGCCACAACTTCGCCATCGTCGACGAGGTCGACTCGATCCTGATCGACGAGGCGCGCACCCC
This sequence comes from Actinophytocola sp., assembly GCF_035712165.1. Lineage (GTDB taxonomy): Bacteria > Actinomycetota > Actinomycetes > Mycobacteriales > Pseudonocardiaceae > DASYTH01. Next base: position 2,455 of record NZ_DASTBH010000039.1, read on the forward strand.
GCTGATCATCTCCGGCCCGGCCGACCAGTCCTCGCGCTGGTACAACGAGTTCGCCCGGCTCGCCCCGCTCATGAAGAAGGACGTCCACTACGAGCTGGACGAGCGCAAGCGCACGGTGGGTGTCACCGAGGAGGGCGTCGAGTTCATCGAGGACCAGCTCGGCATCGACAACCTCTACGAGGCGGCCAACACCCCGCTGGTCGGGTTCCTGAACAACTCGCTGAAGGCCAAGGAGCTCTACAAGAAGGACAAGGAGTACATCGTCCGCAACGGCGAGGTGCTCATCGTCGACGAGTTCACCGGCCGCATCCTGCCCGGCCGCCGCTACAACGAGGGCATGCACCAGGCGATCGAGGCCAAGGAAGGCGTCGAGATCAAGGCCGAGAACCAGACCCTGGCCACGATCACGCTGCAGAACTACTTCCGGCTCTACGACAAGCTCGCCGGGATGACCGGTACCGCCGAGACCGAGGCGGCGGAGTTCCACAACACCTACAAGCTCGGCGTGGTGCCGATCCCGACCAACATGCCGATGGTCCGGGACGACCGGCCGGACCTGATCTACAAGACCGAGGAGGCGAAGTTCGAGGCGGTCGCCGAGGACATCGCCGAGCGGCACGAGAAGGGCCAGCCGGTGCTGGTCGGCACCACCAGCGTGGAGCGGTCCGAGTACCTGTCCAAGCTGCTGGTGAAGATGGGCGTCCCGCACAACGTGCTCAACGCCAAGCACCACGAGAAGGAGTCGGCGATCGTCGCCGAGGCCGGGCACAGCGGCGCGGTCACGGTGGCCACCAACATGGCCGGCCGGGGCACCGACATCATGCTCGGCGGCAACCCGGACCACATCGCCGAGACCGACCTGCGGGCGCGCGGGCTCGACCCGATCGAGACGCCGGACGAATGGGTCGCGGCGCTGCCCGCGGCGCAGGAGAAGGCGCGCGGGGCGGTGCGGGCCGAGGCCGAGGAGGTCAAGGCGGCCGGCGGGCTGTACGTGCTGGGCACCGAGCGGCACGAGTCCCGCCGGATCGACAACCAGCTGCGCGGCCGGTCCGGCCGGCAGGGCGACCCGGGCGAGTCCCGGTTCTACCTCTCCCTCGGCGACGAGCTGATGCGGCGGTTCAACGCGGCGATGGTCGAGCGGGTGATGGTGACCCTGCGGGTGCCCGACGACGTGCCGATCGAGGCCAAGATGGTGACCCGCGCGATCAAGAGCGCGCAGTCCCAGGTGGAGCAGCAGAACTTCCAGATCCGCAAGGACGTGCTCAAGTACGACGAGGTGATGAACAAGCAGCGCCAGGTCATCTACGGCGAGCGGCTGCGGGTGCTGCGCGGGGAGGACCTGCACGACCAGGTGCAGCACATGATCACCGACGTGCTGTCCGCCTACGTGCGGGGCGCCACCGAGGGCGGCTACTCGGAGGACTGGGACCTCGACAAGCTCTGGACGGCGCTCAAGACGCTGTACCCGGTCGGGTTCCGCTGGCAGGACCTGGTCGAGCGGGAGGACGACCTGACCCCCGACTCGCTGACCGAGGCGGTGCTCGAGGACGCGCGCACGGCGTACCGCAACCGCGAGAAGGAGATCGACGGCGTCGCCGGCGCCGGCAAGATGCGCGAGCTGGAGCGCTGGGTGCTGCTGCAGGTGCTGGACCGCAAGTGGCGCGAGCACCTGTACGAGATGGACTACCTCAAGGACGGCATCTACCTGCGGGCGACCGCCCAGCGTGACCCGTTGATCGAGTATCAGCGGGAGGGCTTCGACATGTTCGCGGCCATGCTGGACGCGCTGAAGGAGGAGTCGGTCGGCATCCTGTTCAACCTGCAGGTGCAGCAGGCCGAACCGGAGCCCGCGCCGGCCCCGGCGGCGGACGCCGAGCGGGTGGCCCGGGCGGCGCGGGCCGCCGAGCAGGCCCGCCAGGCCGAGCAGGCCCAGGCGGCGGCCCGTGCGGCGGCGGAGAACCAGATCCCGCCGGCGCTGCGCAAGGCCGGACTGGGCGCCCCGGCGCAGCAGCGGCTCACCTACAGCGGCCCGGCCGAGGGCGGCGGGGTCGCCTCGCACAGCGAGGGCTCCGGCAACGGCGCCGGCAACCGCGGCGCCGGCACCCGCCGGGAACGCCGCGCGGCCGAGCGGGCCAGTTCCAAGCAGCCACGTAAGAAGCCCCGCCGGTAGCTGTCCCGCCTCTCCGAATTTATGCGGTGGGTGCGTTCCGGCGAATGGTGCGGGTCCTAGACCGGCCTGAAGAGGGTGCACAGCCAGCCGGTTTCGGTCTCGTCGAACCGGGCGACGTAGGCGACGTAGCGGGTCGGGTGCGCTCCGCCGGTGATGGTGACGGTGGCGCACACCTCGACGGTGCTTGGCGTGGGGCGGCAGGTGTGCAGCGAGCGCAGCCGGTGCCGGCCGGGCTGCTGGCGTTGCCGGGTGCACAGCGCCGCGTACACGTCGGGCGTGACCAGGTCGCGGACGTGACCGAGCGGGCGGCGGCCGTCGACGGCCTCCAGGATCAGCCCGGCCAGCAGGGCCAGGCGGGGCCGGGTGGGGCCTGGTTCGGTCCGGTCCGGCCCTTGCCAGGGTGCGGCGGCAACCGGCGGCGGCTCGGGTGGCTCGTCCGGTCCGGGCGGGCCGGCGTGCCGGGACGGTTCGTACTCGGGCAGCGTGCGCAGCAGCACGCGCGGGGGCCGGGATACGGCGGGTGCGGACATCGGCTTCCTCGATCGCGGTCGGTGGTCCGCACTGTTGAGGAGGCCCGAGCCGGAATCAGGTCACAGTCCACCCGTTCGGATGAAATCGCCGGACCAGTTCGAAGCACAGCACCGCCGCGGCACTGGCCACGTTGAGCGACTCGACCCCGGTGGCCATCGGGATGGACACCCAGTGGGTCACCTGCCGGCGCACCTCCGCGCCCACCCCGTGCGTCTCGCCGCCCAGCACGAATGCCGCGCGCTCGGGCAGTTCGGCGGTGAAGATCGACCGGCGGGCGTCGGCGGCCAGCCCGAACAGCGGGTAGCCCGCGGCCCGCAGCGCCTCGGCGGCCTCCTCGGCGGTGGCGCAGCGCAGCACCGGCGCGTGGAAGGCCACCCCGGCCGATGCCTTGATCACCAGCGGGTCGATGCCGGCCACGCCGCGCCGGGGGACCACGATGCCGTCCACCCCGGCCGCCGTGGCGGTGCGCAGGATCATGCCGACGTTGGCCGGCGTGGTGATCCCGTCGAGCAGCAGCACCCGCGCCGGCCGGCCCGTGGCCAGCGCGTCGGCCAGCCGCCGCATCCGCGGCGCGACCACGTCGGCGAGCACCCCCTGGTCCTGCTTTCCGTTGCCCGCCAACACCTTCACCCGGTGCGCGCTCGCCCGGGACACCGGCACCCCGCGCCGGGCCGCGGCGTCGGTGATCTCCCGCACCGCCGGCCCGCGCGCACTGTCCGCGACGATCACCTTGTCCACGGCCAACCGCTCGTCGCCCAGTGCCTCCAGCACCGGCTTGCGCCCGAAGACCGTCACGAACCTGTCCTTGGGCGAAACACCTTCCACCCCCGCAGCATCGCACGACGAGTACCGGCCGCGAGTCGGGCCGCCGGTGTCTGGACTGAGGAGCAGCGCAGGGAGCGAGGAACGAGCGACCGAGCAGCGCACGAGGGAAGACACCGGACCGAGGCCCGCGAGCCGCCCGAGCGAGCTTGCGAGCGAGGGCAATCCAACACTGTGCCAGGATCCTTCGCATGGCCGATCGCCTGTCCACGCTCGACGCGTCGTTCCTCTACCTGGAGGAGCGGTCCGCGCCGCTGCACGTGGGCAGTGTGGCGCTGTTTCGCCGGCCGCGCTCCGGGTTCGACTACGGCCAGGTGGTGGCGCTCATCGAGCAGCACCTGCCGCAGGTTCCCCGGTACCGCAGGCGGGTGCTGCCGGTGCCGGGTCATCTGGCCCGGCCGGTGTGGGTCGACGACCCGGACTTCGACCTGACCTACCACGTGCGCCGCTCCGCGCTGCCCCGGCCGGGCAACGAGGAGCAGCTGCTCGACCTGGTCGCCCGGCTGTTCTCCCGCCCGCTCGACCACGCCCGGCCGCTGTGGGAGGCCTACCTGGTCGAGGGGCTGGCCAAGAGCCGGGTCGCACTGGTCACCAAGACGCATCAGGCCCTGGTCGACGGGGTGAGCACGGTCGACATCGGCCAGCTCGTCCTGGATCCCACCCCGCACATGCCGGAGCGCTACGCCGACGGCGACTGGCGCCCGCGCCGGCTGCCCGGGCGGACCGGCCTGGCCCTGGACGCCATGCGGGAGACCGTGGGCCGGCCCCGGGAGATGGTCGAGAACCTGCGGTCGGTGGCGACCGACGCGGTGGCCACGGTCCGCAAGGTGACCGGCGCGGCGGCGGCGCTGATCGACACGATGGGCACGGTGGCCCGCCCGGCCGCCGCCGGGCCGCTGAACGTGCCGATCTCCAGCCAGCGGCGGTTCGCCGTGGCCCGGGCGCGCCTGGCCGACCTGCGCGGTGTGCGGGCCGAGCACGGCGGCACGGTCAACGACGTGGTGCTGGCCGTGGTGTCCGGCGCGCTGCGCACCTGGCTGCTGTCCCGGGGCGAGCCGGTCACCTCGGGGACCACCGTGCGCGCGCTGGTGCCGCTGGCCGTGCGGGACGACGCCGGGGCGGCGGCCAGCAAGGTGACGCCGTACCTGGTGGACCTGCCGGTCGGCGAGCCGAACCCGGTGGTGCGGTTGCAGCACATCAGCCACGCGATGCGGGCGCACACCGGCTCCGCCGTCGCGGCCTCGGCACTGCTCGGCGTCGGCGGGCTCTCGCCGCCGACCCTGCACGCGCTCGGCGCCCGGGCGGCCGCCTCGTTCTCCAAACGGATCTTCAACCTGGTGATCGCCAACGTGCCCGGCCCGCAGGTTCCGCTCTACGCCGGCACGGCCCAGCTGACCGAGACGTTCCCGGTCGTGCCGCTGGTGCGCAACCAGGCGCTCGCCGTGGGGGTCACCTCCTACGACGGTGGTGTCTACTTCGGACTGACCGGCGACCGCGACGCCCTGTCCGATGTGGACGTTCTGGCGAAGATGGTGGAGGAGTCCGTCGACGAGCTGGTGCCGACGGCACCGCGTTAACCAAGAGGGGCCAGTCATGAGGGTCTACGTTCCGGCGACCATCGCCATGCTGCGCCGCCTCGACGAGGACGGCGAGCTGGTCGCGGTGGACAACACGGCGTTCGCGCTGACCCCGGCGCTGCGGGAGTACTACCGCACCGGCGACAACGACGAGTTGGAGTACGCGGCGATGCTGGAGGCGGCCCGCGCGTCCCTGCGGCTGATCGCCGCCGAGCTGGCGCAGGACGTGCCGGCGATGTCGCGCCGGGCGGTGATCTCGGCCGACGTGGACGGCGCGACGCTCCGCCCGGACCTGGACTACGCCGTGGTCCGGCTGGCCGGCCCGGTGCCGCTCAAGGTGGTGGCCGCGGTGCATGTGGACACCCCGGAGGCGGAGACGGCGGTGCGGGCGGCCTCGGCCGTGATCGACGCCGCCGACCTGGGCGATCCGGACGCGGAGTTCACCCTCGGGGAGGCCGAGGACCACGAGCTGTCCTGGTACGCGCCCCAGGAGTTGCCGTTTCTCCTCGAGCTGCTCTGAGGTGGGAGGATGGCTCTCGCAGCCACGAGCAGCCAACCCTCAAGGAGCCACACGATGGACGCGGTGTCGTCGGTCCCCGGACCGGTCAACGAGCGGGTGCGTGCCTACGCGCCGGGCAGCCCGGAACGGGAGTCGTTGCAACGCCGGATCACCGAGCTGGAGGGTGAGCGGGCCGAGCTCACCATGACCATCGGCGGCGGGCAGCGGATGGGCGGCGGCGGGCGGATCGACGTGGTGCAGCCACACGACCACGCCCACGTGCTCGGTGTCACCGGGGAGGCCACCCGGCAGGATGTGGCCGACGCGGTGAGCGCCGCCAAGGTCGCCGCCCCGATGTGGCGTGAGCTGCCCTTCGACGAGCGTGCGGCCATCCTGCTGCGGGCGGCCGAGCTGCTGGCCGGACCGTGGCGGGACACGATCAACGCCGCGACCATGCTCGGCCAGTCCAAGACCGCCCAGCAGGCCGAGATCGACAGTGCCTGCGAGCTGATCGACTTCTGGCGGTACAACGTCCATTTCGCCCGGCAGATCCTGGCCGAGCAGCCGTTCTCCTCGCCGGGGGTGTGGAACCGGTTCGACCATCGCCCGCTGGACGGGTTCGTCACGGCGATCACTCCGTTCAACTTCACCGCCATCGCCGGCAACCTGCCGACCGCGCCCGCGCTGATGGGCAACACCGTGGTGTGGAAGCCGTCGCCGACCCAGCAGTTGGCCGCGCACCACACGATGCGGCTGCTCGAGGCCGCCGGACTACCGCCCGGTGTGATCAACATGGTGACCGGCAACGGCGAGGCGGTCAGCGAGGTGGCCCTGTCCGACCCGGACTTCGCCGGGCTGCACTTCACCGGCTCCACCCGTACGTTCCGGTACCTGTGGCGGATGATCGGTGACCGGCTGGACGGTTACCGCTCCTACCCGCGGATCGTGGGGGAGACCGGCGGCAAGGACTTCGTGGTGGCACATCTCACGGCCGATCCGGGCCCGCTGGCCACCGCCCTGGTCCGGGGCGCGTTCGAGTACCAGGGCCAGAAGTGCTCGGCCGCCTCGCGCGCCTACATCGCCCAGTCGGTGTGGGAGGGCGGGCTGCGCGAGCAGCTGGTCGACACGGTCGGCTCGCTGTCCTACGGCGACGTGACCGACTTCACCCACTTCGGCGGCGCGGTGATCGACCGGCGGGCGTTCGCCAAGCACCGGGAGGTGCTGGAGATGGCCGCGTCGAGCTCGACGGTCGAGGTGCTGGCCGGCGGCACCGCGGACGACTCCGTGGGCTACTTCGTGCAGCCGACCGTGCTGCTCGGCACCGACCCGATGCACGACGTGTTCACCACCGAGTGGTTCGGCCCGATCCTGGCCGTCTACGTCTACGACGACGCCGAGTACAGCAAGGTGCTCGAACTGGTCGACGGCTCGACCCCGTACGCGCTGACCGGCGCGGTGTTCGCCACCGACCGCAACGCGATCGAGCAGGCGCACAAGGCGCTGCGGTTCGCGGCCGGCAACTTCTACGTCAACGACAAGCCGACCGGCGCGGTCGTCGGCCAGCAACCGTTCGGCGGCAGCCGCGGCTCGGGCACCAACGACAAGGCGGGTTGGAGCCACAACCTGCAGCGCTGGGTGAGCCCGCGGACGATCAAGGAGACCTTCGTGCCGCCGACCGACCACACCTACCCACACATGGCCTAGTTCTAAAACCTGACTAGCCGGGGAACCACTCCGGCGTCACCACCGGGTGCTCCGGCCGCCAGCCGGTGGCGTCGGTCAGCCGGGCCGACGTCACCCGCTGCGACCGGGCGAGTGCCTT
>NZ_DASTBH010000040.1:0-15914 GCF_035712165.1 Actinophytocola sp.
GCTGGCCCAGCACACCGCCACCGGCGAGCTGACCCGCTCCACCAACCCCCTGCTCGACGACCACATCATCTACGCCCTGGTCCTGCTCACCCTGGCCGCGCTCTACGCCGGCCGCTACTGGGGCCTGGGCAACCGCTGGGAACGGCTGAACATCGTGCGCCGCAACCGCTGGCTGATCTGACCACCACCCAACACGCCCGGCCGAGGCCCCGCCCGGCCGGGCTTCCCCATCAGCACGACAGGAGGTTCGTGATGAAGCACCGAAAGATCCGCAATGTCATGACCACCGACGTGGCCACCGTCGACGAATCAGCTCCGTTCAAGGACATCGTCGCGCTGCTGGACCAGCGCCGGATCAGCGCCGTCCCCGTGCTCGACCCCGCCGGCCGGGTGATCGGCGTGGTGTCCCAAGCCGACCTGTTGCCCACGCAGGGGGCTCAGGAACCCGCCGAGTCCCGGTGGTCGCGGCATCGCCACGTTCCCGACGAAGCGCGCGGCACCACAGCAGGCGAGCTGATGACCACCCCCGCGATCACCATCGGCCCGGACGCCACCGTCGTCGACGCCGCCAAACTGCTCGACCGCCACGCCATCAAACGCCTCCCGGTCGTCGATCCGAGCGGTCGGCTGGTCGGCATCGTCAGCCGCCGCGACCTGCTCGGCGTCTTCCTCCGCACCGACAACGCCATCGCCGAGGAGATCGCCCGCGACGTCTTCGAACGCAACCTCGACACCGTGGTCAACCCGGCCACCGTCACTATCCAGGTGCACGACGGCATGGTGTCCCTGCACGGCCAACTCCAACGCCGCAGCATGGTTCCCATCGCCGAAGCCCTCACCCGCCGGGTCGACGGCGTCATCGACGTCCACTCCGAACTCACCTACGCCTACGACGACACCCACCTGCACATCCCCGACGCCATGGCCGTCGACATCACCCACGAAAACTGAACGCGACCAAGGACCCCACCGGTGTGGGACCTCCGACCGGCGCGGCATCGCCATCCATCCTGTTGTGCTGAACGTGTTCACGGACGGAGGTGAGCACGATGAACGAGCGGGAGAACTTCGCCGCCAGCGAGGAGGCCCGGAGGGACGTGCTGTCCCGGGCCGGCCACACACCGACATCCGGCGACCCGGTCCGGCGGCTGGTCGACGCCGCCATCTACCGGGAGACCCACCACAGCACGCCGCCGCCCGGCCAGGACGGCGGGACAGCGCCGGACGAGACCCCGGTCTGATCGACTGGCCTCAACGGGTCGTCCGTCGAACGCGGCGACCAGCCGGTCGCTGATGCTGAGCACGCCGGGAACGGCGGCTACTCGGGTGAGCAACTCCAGCACGGCCTTGTACGGCGTGGGCACGGCGACCGCACCTGGATCATGGATCATCACCGTGGCCACGGTCGTCGCGGTGATCTGAGTGATCGACCTCGATCGCCGCGCGCGGCCGCCGGTGGGGCCCTTAGTCCCGCCACGGGTAAGCCGTCGGCCCCTGGGGCCCGAACCGGCGACGCGGGATGATCGAGCCAGCGACGAACGATGGAGGCGACGATGACCTGGCTGGCCCGTGACGGTCTCGACCGGTTGGTCGAGGTGCTGCGGGAGCGCGGGTATCGGGTGGTCGGTCCCACCGTGCGAGACGGGGCGATCGTGCTGGACGAGCTGTCCTCGGCGCGGGAGTTGCCGGCCGGGTGGGGTGTCGAGGTCGGACCCGGGCACTACCGCCTGCGGCGCCGTGCGGATGACGCGGTGTTCGCGCACAGTGCTGGACCTCAGTCGTGGAAACGGTTTCTGCATCCGTCCCGGGCGAAGTTGTGGTCGGCCGAACGGGATGAGGCCGGTTTCCGGGTGACCCCCGAGGAGCCCGAGCCGGTTCGGTATGCGTTTCTGGGGGTGCGGGGTTGTGATCTCGCCGCGATCGGGGTGTTGGACCGGGTGCTTGATCATGGCGGCCGCTACCACGACCGGCGCGCGGGGATTTTCATCGTTGCGGTGAACTGCACCGAGCCGGGCGGGGTGTGCTTCTGCGCGTCCATGGGCTGCGGACCCGGGGTTGGCGCCGGGCACGACCTGGCGCTGACCGAGCAGGCCGGTGGGTTCGTGGTGGAGGTCGGCAGCCAACGCGGGGCCGAGGTGCTCGCGGCGGTGCCGACCAGAACCGCGAGTCCCGTCGAAGCCGAGGCGGCGCGGGCCGCGGTGGCCGCGGCGGCCGACCGGATGGGGCGGACCATGCCCGAGGTCGACCTGCCGGACGTGCTGACCGCGAGCCGGGAGTCCGACCACTGGACCGATGTCGCGAGCCGGTGCCTGATGTGCGCCAACTGCACCATGGTGTGCCCGACCTGTTTCTGCACCACCACCGAGGACGTCACCGACCTGACCGGCGACCATGCCGAGCGGTGGCAGCGCTGGGCGTCCTGCTTCGAGCTGGACTACTCCTACATCCACGGCGGCGAGGTGCGCACCTCGGGCGCCAGCCGCTACCGGCAGTGGCTGACCCACAAGCTGGGCACCTGGCACGACCAGTTCGGCACCTCCGGGTGTGTCGGATGTGGACGGTGCATCGCCTGGTGCCCGGCCGGCATCGACATCACCGCCGAGATGGCCGCACTCGTCCGGGAGGGAGGCGACGATGACCGCCGCGACCACATCGCATCGGATTGACGCCGACCCCTGGCTGCCGCTGCCCTACTACGTCGCGGCCAACCGCACCGAGACGGTCGACACCGCGACCCTGATCCTGCGCGCCGAGGGCGAACCCATCGCCGATTTCCGGCCGGGCCAGTTCACCATGCTCTACGTCTTCGGCGTCGGCGAGGTACCGATCTCGGTCAGCGGCGACCCGGAGGCGGATGACGGCGCACTCGTGCACACCATTCGCGGGGTCGGCGCGGTCAGCCGGGCACTGCGGCACGCGGCGCCGGGCACGGCGGTCGGGGTGCGCGGCCCGTTCGGTACCGCCTGGGATCTCGACGGGCCGGCCGGCTCGGACCTGGTGCTGGTCGCCGGTGGCATCGGGCTGGCGCCGCTGCGGCCGGCCCTGCTGCACGCCCTGCGGCATCGTCGCCGCTACGGCCGGATCGTGCTGATTGCCGGCGCGAGAGCGCCGGCCGAACTGCTGTTCACCGACGAGCTCGCGGCGCTGTCCGCCCGCGACGACGTCGAGCTGGCGGTGACGGTCGATCGCCCTGGCGCCGGTTGGATCGGCGGTGTCGGCCTGGTCACCGAACCGCTGGCCGCGCTGCGGCTGACTCCCGAGCGCACCACCGCCCTGCTGTGCGGACCGGAACCGATGATGCGGTTCTGCGCCAGAACCCTGCTGGACAAGGGTGTCCCGGCCGCGCGGATCCAGGTGTCGTTGGAACGCAACATGAAATGCGGGATCGGGCTGTGCGGTCACTGCCAGCTCGGCCCGCTGCTGACCTGCCGGGACGGGCCGGTGGTGCCCTACTCCGTCGCCGCCCCGCTGCTCGAGGTCCGGGAGCTGTGATGAACCAACCAACCCTGGCGGTGTGGAAGTTCACGTCCTGCGACGGCTGCCAGCTCACCCTGCTGGACTGCGAGGACGAACTCCTCGCCCTGGCCGGCGCCATCCACATCAGCCACTTCCTCGAAGCCACCAGCGTCTCCGAACCAGGCCCCTACGACGTGTCCATCGTGGAAGGTTCGGTCAGCACCCCGGAGGAAGCCGAACGCATCCGCTGGATCCGGGACCAGTCCCGCGTGCTGATCGTGATCGGTGCCTGCGCCACCTCCGGCGGCATCCAGGCCCTACGCAACTTCGCCGACGTCGACGAGTTCACCGCACTCGTCTACGCCGCACCCCAACACATCGACGCCCTCGCCACCAGCACCCCCATCTCCGCACACGTCCCGGTCGACTACGAACTGCGTGGCTGCCCCATCGACAAACGCCAACTCCTCGAAGTCCTCACCGCCTACCTCGCCGGCCGCAAACCCGACCTGCCCGACACCAGCGTGTGCACCGAATGCAAACGCGCCGGCATCACCTGCGTCATGGTCGCGCACGGCACCCCCTGCCTCGGCCCGGTCACCCACGCCGGCTGCGGCGCGATCTGCCCCGCCTACCGGCGCGGCTGCTACGGCTGCTTCGGCCCGATGCGCGACCCGAACGTGCCCGCGCTCCTCCCCCTGCTGCGCCGGTGCGGCAGGAGCGAGGACGACCTGCGCCGGGTGTTCCACACCTTCAACGCCGCCGCCCCCGCGTTCACCGGCCAGCCGGAGTGACGTCCCGGCGTGGAAAGCAACCCACACCCAGCAGCAACCACGCGACCGGGCCCAGGAATGGCGCGGTGGCACCGAAGTCGAGATCGGCGCGGAACTCCAGCAGCGCGGCCTGCGGGTCGAGGTGCGTAACGTCCGCGAGGCCGACTCGCCGGACTACTACGACGCGCCGGGCCAGCCGGGCCGGGGTCCTGCTTGATCCGGTCACCGAACCGCCCATCCGCCGCCACCTCGTCCGCGCACTCGCCGAAGCCGCAACCCGCCAGGCCAGCAGCCCCGGCTACGACGCCGAGCTGGCGCACTGGACCGGCCGCCGCACCCCGCACACCAGGACGGCGTCCTGGCCGCCAGCACACCATGCCGGCGCGCTGCTGGTGCTCGCCGAACCATTGCCGGAAAGCCCGCGCCGACCGGTGCACGACGTGATCGGCTACCTGCCCGGTATGGCACCGAGAAAACGGCAACACTGACCCGACAGCGCCTTACGAGGCGTCGAGTTCGGTGACGGTCTCCGCGCGGTAGGTCAGGTTGTCCACGACGCCGACCACGCCCGGGACGGCTCGGGCCAGTCCCCGCGCCACCAATGCTTCGCTGTGCAGGTCCAGGCTTCCGTCCAGGATGACCACGCCATCGCGGACCCGCACGGTCACCCGGCCGGCGACGTGACCCAGGCCGGTCCGCAGGGCTGAGTCGGCGTCGGTCCGGATGTCCTGGTCCGGGCGCAGGAAGGTGCCCAGCACGTCGCGCCGGGACACCACGCCCACCAGGTCGCCGTCGGCGTCGAGGACGAACAGCCGCCGCACGCGCCGTTCCGCCATCCGGCGGGCGGCGACCGCGACCGGCTCGTCGGGCCCGATGGTGAGCACCGGCGCGGACATCACCTCGGCCGCGCACCGGCCCCGCGCCCGCGACCAGCGCGTCCGGCGGGCCGGGCCCAGCGGCCGGGCGTCGGTACCCGCGTGGAACTCCTGCTTGGCCAGCACATCCGCCTCGGACACCACGCCGACCAGCTCGCCCCGCGCACCAACGACGGGCACGGCGGCGATGCCGTTGCCGGACAGCACCGCGACCACCTCTTTGAACGGCGTCCGCGGCGTCACAGTGATCACCTCGGTGGTCATCACCGAGGACACGGTCGATTTCCGCATCGCGAGCCCTCCTCTCTCAGCCGCGCAGGCGGCGCAGGAACGGGTCAGTGGGGTGGCGGGGTTCGATCCGGATCCGGGCATCGACCGCCACACATCCGGTTTCGGTGACCACCAACGGGTTGAGGTCGAGTTCGGCGATCTCAGGGAGGAGTTCGGCCAACCGGCCGACCCGCAGCAGCACGTCGCTGATGTCATGGGTAGGCAGCGGGTTCTTCGCGTTCGGACCGAACAGGGCCGGCGAACTGCGCAGGCTGTGCACCATGCGCTGCGCGTCGGTGTCGGTCAATGGGGCCAGGCGGGCGGTGCGGTCGGCGATCAGGTCGGTGTCGGTGCCGCCGAGACCGAACACGACCAAGGGCCCGAACAGCTCATCAGAGCTGACCCCGACGATCAGCTCACGGCCGGCCGGCACCATCGGCTGGACCTGCATCCCCCGCAGCGCGGCGCCGAACCGTTGCGCCAGGGTGTCCACGGCGGCCCGGACCTCGGTCTCATCGGCGAGGTTGAGCAGCACCCCGCCGGCCGCGCTCTTGTGCAGTGCCGTGTCGGCGATCGCCTTGATCGCCACCGGGGCGCCGAACCAGCGCCACGCGGCCACAGCGCCGTCGCCGTCATCGGCGATGATCGGCCGCAGCACCGGGATCCCGAAGGACTCCAGCAGCGCGGTGACCTCCAACGGCTCCAGCCAGCCACCGGCCGGGAGGGCGGAGAGGTGGGTGTGGACCAGGCCGGTGGCGCCCGGCACGGCCAGCCCGGTCAGATCCGGGACGTGGCCGGCGGGTTCACGCCGCCAGCCGGCGTAGCGGGCGACCCGGCCCAGGGCCGCGGCGGCCGGGGCCGGGTCGGCATAGCAGGCGATGGTGGCCGAGGTCGCGGCCAGGCCGGTGACCGAGGCCAGCTGTCCGGGTCGCACCGCCAGCACCGGCTTTTCCAGACTCCCGGCCAGGGTGGCCACGGCGGTGACCGGGTCGCCCAGCGCGGTCGGCACACCGGCCGCGATCACCGCGTCGACCTCGTCCGCGGCCAACAGGACCCGCAGGCAGGCGGCAAAAGTGGGCGCATCGACGGTGGCCGTGGTGTCCACCGGGTTGGTGACGCTGGCCTGAGCCGGCAGCAGGGCGCGCAGTGCCGCCGTAGTGGCCGGCGCCAGCTCGGTGACAATGAGTCCGTTGTGGACACAGGCGTCGGCGGCCAGAACCCCGGAGCCGCCGGCGTTGCTCAGCACCGCGACCCGGTTGCCCGCCGGAAGCGGCTGCCAGGACAGCGCGGCGATCGTGTCGATGAGCTCGCCCACGGTGTCCACGGCGATCACCCCAGCCTGCTCGAACAGCGCGTCCCGGGTGACCGCCGGCGTGGCCGTGGCGGCGGTGTGCGAGGCGGCGGCGCGCTGCGCGACATCGCTGCCCGCCGGTCGCACCGCCAACACCGGCTTGGTCCGGGCCAGCGCCCGGGCCACGCGGCTGAACTTGCGCGGGTTGCCGAACGACTCCAGGTACAGCACCGCGATGTCGGTGCGCGTGTCCTGCCGCCACCACAGCAGCAGGTCGTTGCCGCTCACGTCGTACTTGTCCCCGGTAGACACCAGAGTGGACACCCCAAGTCCCAACTGGCGCAACGACTCCATCAGCGCGATGCCCACCCCGCCGGACTGGGTGACCACCCCGACCCGGCCGGCCGGCGCCGCCCCGCGCGCGAACGTGGCGTCCAGGCGCACCGACGGGTCGGTGTTGACCACCCCGACGCAGTTCGGACCGACCAGCCGCATGCCGTGCCGGCGCACCGCGTCCAGCACCGCCGGGCCCAGCTCGGATCCGCTCAACCCGGCCGAGATCACCACCGCCGCCCGAATACCCCGCTGCCCGCACTGCTCCACCGCGTCCGGCACCGCGGCCGCGGGCACGCAGACCACGGCCAGGTCCGGCACCTCGGGCAGCTCGGCCACCGACGGCCAGCAGCGCACCCCCGCCACCTCGTCGGCATGCGGGTTCACCGCGGTCAGCGCCCCGGCGAAGCCGGCGCCAAGCAGGTTGCGCAGCACCGCGTTGCCCACCGACCCGGCCCGCCGCCCCGCGCCCACAACCACCACCGAACCCGGCCGCAGCACCGCGGCCAGGCTGGCGACGTCGGCCACCCGCTCCCGCTCCCCGACCGCCTCCAGATACGTCTCGTCCGGCGCGAGCGAGATCATCACCTGCCGTTCCGGCCCGCCGCCGGTGGACCGGTAAGCCAGGCCGGCGTCGACGAACACCTTCATCATGCGGTGGTTCTCCGCCAGCACATCGGCCACGAACCGCCGCAACCCACGGGAACGCCCCAGCGACGCCAGGTGCTCCAGTAGCAGCGTGCCCACCCCGTGGGCCTGCGCCGCACCATCCACCACCAGCGCGACCTCCGCCGTATTCGGATCGTCGCCGAGCACCTCGTAGTTCGCCACCCCGATCAGCACACCCCCGAGATAGGCGCCCAGCGCGGCGTGCCCGTCATCCCGCGCCCGGGCGATCTGCCGCGCCACCGACCCCAACGGAGCCATCGGCCCGAAGAACCGCAGATACTGGTCCCGTTCGGACAGCCGCGCGTGCAGATCCAGCACCTCCGCCTCATCGGCCGGCCCCAGCTCCCGAACGGCCACCACCCGGCCGTCGGCCAGCAGCGCCCGCACCCCACGCTCATCCGTCGCGGTCATGACTTCTCCCGTCATCGCTTACCCCGACCATGCCGCCGGCACAGAGCCCGCAGTAGAGCCCAACGTACGAGTACCGGCGAGCCCTAGGTCCCTGATGACCCCGGGCTACCGCGCGGTGCTGCCAAGCGGTTCAGATCAGCGCCCGTTCGCCGTCGCGGGGCACGACGGCGTTCCAGTCGTGCTCGGTGCGCAGGCGGCTGGCCAGGGTGGCGGATCCTCGGGTTCCCCGTGCACCAGGTAGGCGGTGTCCGGTGCCCGGGTGGCCGCCGCCCAGGCGATCAGCTCGTCGGCGTCGGCATGTGCGCTGAACGCGTCGAGCACGACGATCTCAGCCCGCACCGGCACATACCGGCCGTGGATTTTGAGTTCGCGTGCGCCGGTGGCCAGTTGGCGGGCCCGGGTCCCGGCGGCCGCGAAACCGACGACGGCCACGGTGTTGCGCCGGTCCGGTAGCAGGTGCTCCAGGTGGTAGAGCACCCGGCCGCCGGTGGCCATGCCCGACGCCGAGATGACGATCGAGGGCATCCGGGGCCGGTTGGCGGTCATCGACTCCTCCACCGTGCGGAGCTCGGCCAGGTGCCCCGGGGTTGAACGGATCGCCCGCGTCGGTGAGTTCGGGGCGCACCTCGGTCCAGCGTTCGGCCAGGGCCCGCCGGGCCACCGGGACGCCGCCATGCGGCAACCCGAGCACCACCACGTCCTGACCGCGCAACCGATCCAGCTCGCCGGCCAGTCGCCGGCCCGCGTCCACCCGGTCCACGAACGACATCACACTTCACCTCCACACCCAGTGCAGCGCGCGGACGCCCGGCGGCACAGGAGGCGAAGGTCCGCGCCCGGCCGGGCATTACGGCGGCGGTCGATCGCGGGTAGTGCGGCTGGCCAGGTCACGATGGAGGGCGGCGACGTGTTCGCGGTCGAGGGTGACGGCGAGTTCGGCGGTGCCGTGCTGGATCAGCTGTTTGGCGCCCGGACCGGCGTGCGCGAGCAGCGCCGCGATCGGGCGGTTCCCGGCCAGGTAGGAGGCGCCGAAGGAGTGGATGCCGCGTTCCATCGCCGCCTCGGCGAGCAGCTCCACCAACGCGGTGGCCAGTCCGACCCGGCGCCAGGCGGGGTCGACCGCGACGGCGAACTCGACGACGCCCTCCTCGAGCGGCTCGTACCGGGCAACCGCGACGCCCCGTTCGGTGGTGGGGTCGAGCGCTACCAGGGCGAAGCGCCGCACATAGTCCATGGTGGTCAGCCGGGCCAGCAGGGTCGGGGTGAGCCGGGGCGGCGCGCCGAGAAACCGGCGATGCAACGTGTCCGGATCGGCCGTGCGGATCGCCTCGGCCAGTTCCGCAGCGTCGGACGGCAGAATCGGCCGCACCCGCACGGTGCGCCCGTCGCGCAGCCGAAGCGACCGCTCGTAGGCCACCGGGTAACCCGGCGGCAGCTCGTCCCGTTCGGCCGTCACACCACGTTGTGTCGTGGTTGGCTATCGGATGTTGCGGCGCACGGCGAGATGTGCCTGGGTGGTGTCCGGCATGCCGGGTCGGCCGTGTCGGTCATCGGTCGTCCAGGTCAGGTCCTCGATGACGTCGATGACGCCGTCCACCTGGTGGGTCAACGCGACGGCGGCCGGGATCTGGCTGCGGTACTCCAGCTGTCCGGACAGGTGCACCACACCGTCGCGCACCCGCACGGACACGGTCGCGGGCGTTACCGTCATACCCAGCTCGTGCTCGAAGATCTCGTGCACGACCTCGTCGCGGACGTCCTCATCCGGACGTAGGAACACCTGCAGCATGTCGCCGCGGCCGAGGATGCCGACCAGCCGGCCGGCACCGTCCACCACGGGCAACCGGGTGATCTGGTGCTGCTCCAACAACTTGGCCGCGTGCACCACCGACTCGTCCTCGCCGACGGTGATCGCCGGAGCGGTCATCAGTTCGCCGGCCACCGTCGCCTGCGCCTTGGCCCGCGCCTGCCGCCGGCTCGGCAACGCCAGCCGCGCGAGCAGGCCGGACGGCTCGTGCTCGCTCTCCTTCGGCAACAGGTCCATGATGGACACCACGCCCACCACCCGGTGGTCGTCGTCGACCACCGGCATCCCGTTCACCCGACGATCCTTCAGCAGTTCGGCGACTTCCTTGAACGGTGTGTCCGTACGGACCCACGCCACCTCGCGCACCATCAGGTCTGTGATCTTGCTGTGCTTCATCGGATCTCCCAACATCTATGCCCCAACTTTGACGCTAAGCGGGTGATCCGAACGGCAGCAGAGTCGAACGACCGCCGCACCCAAGGACTTCCAGCCTCGTCGCTGCCGATCGGTCCGAGCAGCCGGACGTGCGCGACCTTCCACTGGCTGACCCGCAGGTCGGCGAACCCGGTCGCGTGACTGTCCACGAACACCAGCCCGCGCTCGCGCTCGGCGGCGCTCGACCGCGGTTACCGGCGGATCGATGTTGTTGACGATCTTCTGCTGGTCGCCGAAGAAGACCTCCCCGCAGTACCACAGGCTTTGACCGACGTGCGCCACGTCGATCACCAGTCGGCTGCCCGACAGCGCGTAGGCCCAGAACGGCGCCGGATCGCCGGCCGGGTCGACCGCGATCCCGAAGGTGAGCACCCCCTCGAAGTCTTCCGCCCGCTTCACCTGCTTGATCCGCGCAAGCCCCGGGACGTCATCGCGATGTGGCCGAGCGTAGTCATCAAGGCGATCTCGATGCTCGGCGCGGATGTCGACCCAGGAGGCGAGCAGGTCCCGTAGTCCGCGAGTCGGCTATGGCGGATCTTGGTCTTGGCCAACACCCGCTACGGTCCTTGCCTGTCAAAGGCGAAGCTGATGTTCTGTCCCGCGTAAACTTCAAGGCATCCGGAGTGAGCAGGACGTCGCTTGGCGTCAGGAGATACTCCGGCCCGGTGGTGAAGGTTAGGGTTTTCAATTACACCATCGCGTTCGGCCTGCTTGAGCGTTACATAGCAGTCGGCGACGGCCAGTGTGTGCGGTAATCTGCCACGCTACCGTCCGCCACCATCGGCAAACGTGCGGAATCACCGACGCAAATAATGCAAACCTCACGGGTAGCTGAAGGTGCCAAGCAAGCCGTCGTTGCCTGCCGCCGGGAGGACGCCGTTCAGTACGACGTTGGGAGTGGGCGTCCGCGGGTGCGGACCCGCACCGGTTGCCGATCTCGATGTGGAACGGTTGATTTTCCGATGCAACCGGTGCCGGGATCGGGCCTTGTCAAACTCTTGTGGCTACCCCACGTGGGGGACTGGGGTATCGATCATCTGGAATAAGGAGTAGATTAACGATTGTTACCCCGGACCTCGGTGGCGTGATGTGCCCGTGATGATCACGGATGCTGATCACAAGCCGAGGTTTTTGCGTGGATGATTGGACGCAGCCCGCCCCATAGCGGTGGCGTCCGTGTCGTCTGCGTCATCTCCTCCCGCTGGCGTGCTGCGCCGGGTGGGTCATCTCTCAAATTATGTTCCAGAAATGACATTGTCATGCGAACCATCCGCACCATTGTCCGGGCCCTGATCGGGGCCACCGTCGTGACCGGGGGCCTGGTGGCCCTCACTCCAGCGGCGCAGGCCATCACCATCCCAGTGGCGTGTAGCGAGAACGCTCTGGTCGCGGCGGTGAATCTGGCCAACTCCACCGCCGCCGCGGACACTCTCGTGCTGGCGGGAGGCTGCACCTATGGCATGACCACCAGCCACGGCGGCGCCAACAACGCGCTGCCGGTGATCACCACCCCGATCGAGATGATCGGCCCGGCCACCGTCACTCGCACCTCGCTGCTGCTCTTCCGGATCGCCGAGGTCGGCCCGACCGGCAGCCTCACCCTCACCACCGGGGTCGCCTTCACCCGCGGCAACGTGCTCGGCAGCGGCGGCGGCATCCTCAACCGTGGCGCGGTCACCCTCACCGGCAGCACCCTGACCGGCAACACCGCCTCAGGCAACGGCGGCGGCCTGGCCAACCGCAACACCCCCACCGGCACCGCACCCGCCGCAACATTCACCAACAGCCCGGTGTCCGGCAACACCGCTTCAGGCAACGGCGGCGGCATCTACAACGGACTGCGCGGCACGCTGACCGTCACCGGCGTCACCGGCAGTCCACTGTTCATCACCGGCAACAGCGCCGGCCGGGGCGGCGGGATCTCCGCCGTCAACTCCACCGCCACCACCCTCACCCAGACCGCCGTCACCAACAACCAGGCCGTGCTGCTCCTGGGCACCGCCGGCGGCGTCTACCGCCAAGGCGGCGTCATGACCACCACCAACGCACCCATCACCGCCAACACCCCGAACAACTGCGTCGGCAGCGTCCCGGCCGTGCCCAACTGCACCGGCTGAGCACCACGCCAGGCGCACAACTCCACACCAGCCCACCACTGTAAGGAGCACCCCATCATGGGAATCGTCATCATCGGCGGTCTGATCGACTCCGTCCTTGGCATCGTCAACGGCGCCGTCGTCGCCATCACCAGCGCCGCCAGCGCGGTCCTCCTCCCCCTCCTCCCCATCTAGGGCCAGGAGCCGACCGGGCACGACCCCCGCCAGACCACACCGGCTGGCGGGGGTCGTGCAACATCACTGCCCGCTGGAACCGTCAGGACCGCACCGATGGAGTGGGAACCCGTGACCGTGGCCCGTAGCCCGGTCACCGCTGCTGGTTCGAGGAGAAGCGTCACGCCACAGCTTGCGGCCACGCTGCCCATCTGCCCGACGAGCCCGGCCGGACCACTATCCTTTAATAGACATCTCGGTGCGGTGCTGACGGGTAGGTGCGGGCAATACCGGGACACGACCCCCTGCCGGGCGGGCGGTCGTGTCGGTCGGGCTCTGCTGCTAGAGGGGAAGCAGGGCGCTGACGGCACCGACAATGCCGAACACGGTGCCGGTGACGATGCCGATAACAGAGTCGATCAGACCGCCGATGATGACGATGCCCATGATGAGGTGCTCCTTTACTGGTTGGTCTCAGGATCTGGTGCTAAATGGGGAGCAGGGGGAGGAGGACCGCGCTGGCGGCGCTGGTAATGGCCACTACAGCGCCGTTGACGATGCCAAGGACGGAGTCGATCAGACCGCCGATGATGACAATTCCCATGAGGTACTCCTTAATAGTGGGCATATTGTTGTGGAGTGTGCGCACGGATGCGCTTTCGCTGGCGCGGTGGTCAGCCGGCGCGGTGCGACACGGCCGCTGCCGGTAACCGCAGCGGCGCCATTGACCAGCGCGGTATGCCGGTGATGAGCATCGGCAGGCCGGTGGCGGTCAACACGCTCGCACGCCGTTGCCGTTGCCGCCACCGCTGAGGCAGTGTTGCTGGTTAACGGGCTCCTGGTGCACGTCGCGTCGGGGGGTGCCGAACAGGGCCAGCGCGGGAGAACGTGTACGGTGCGCGCCACCATTGTTCGAAGCGAACCGCAAAAGCCCATTTGCGCAAAATGAACCTCGGTTCGGGTCAGTGTCCGCGACCCCCGATGTGTATCCCCTATCAGGTTCGATGTGCTCCTTGTACCCGCCTCACGGTCCTGACGGTCGACGGCCCGACCCTGGACCGCGTCCGACTCGTCGCCGACGTGACCCTGCTGCCGATCGCCGACCTGACCGCCGTCCTCCACGACCGCGACGCCGTGCTGTCCTCCGAGGAGATCACCGCGCTGTCCGACCACGTGCGACGCCGATACTCCACCCCTGACGCGCGCCTGGCTTCCCTCCACCCGCGACCACGGTATGTCTGAAAATGATAGTCTGATGTGGACGGTCAGCGTTGTTTCTGGTGGGTCAGGATGATGTTCAGGACGCGGTCGGGGTCGTCGGGAGTGAAAGCGGGTTTGACGCGGCCAGGTTCTCCCGGGCGGTCAGCCGGGAGAAGTGCGCGGGTAGCTCGAACCCGACCCCGATGTGCTCGTAGAACTCCGGCCCCCACCGCCCGACCGGACGCCCCAGCACGTCGGCCCGGCCCTGGTGACCGCGCAGCAACCCGGTGAGAATCCGCCGGGTGGTGGTCTTGCCCGCCCCGTTAGGGCCGAGGAACCCGAAGGTCTCCCCGGCCGCCACGGTGAACGAGATCCCGTCCACGGAGCACCGAGCCGCGCCGCGGTAGCGCATCCGCAGCTCCTCGACCACGATCACCGGATCCGTCACGACCGCCCCCTCGGCGCCTCGGCCAGCACGCCGACCGCCTCGTCGATCAAGTCCGGCAGCTCGGCCACGCCATCAGCGGCGACCCCCTCCTCCAGCGCGCCCTCGAACAACTCCCGCGTGGCGAACTGGTTTTCCCATAACCGCGCCCGCAACGCCGGCGTGGACAACGCCAACCGGACCCGCACCAGCAGGGCTTCCCGATCGGCGGCGTAGATCGCCGCCAACCCCTCCCGCACCGCCGCGTGGATCCGCACCACCGGATGCTCGCTGCGCGGCCGGGCCTGGATCGCCGCCACCAGCAACGACCGAACCGACCCCGCTACCCTGCCGGCTACAGCTGTAACTCGTCGGTGGTGTCGGAGGCCGGCGCTACTGTGGCGCGATGCAGCCGACCGGCACCATGGACACCGACCTGTTGGCAGCCGCCCGCGGCGGGGATGACCGCGCGTTTCGGGCGTTGGTCTCGCCGCATCTGCGGGCACTGCATGTGCACAGCTACCGGATGCTGGGCTCCTACGACGAGGCCGAGGAGGCGGTGCAGGAGGCGCTGCTGCGCGCATGGAAGGGCTTGGCGACGTTCCAGGGCCGCGCCCCGCTGCTGCACTGGCTGTACCGGATCACCACCACGACCTGCCTCAAGGCCATCGAGGCCCGCGGCCGCCAACCGGTCATCGACGCCGAGATCGACTACCTGCAGCCCTACCCGGACCGGCTGCTCGACCAGGTCACCAACCCTGATCCCGCCGTGGTGCTCACCCGTCGCGACAGCGTGAAGCTGGCGTTCATCACCGCCCTGCAGCGGCTACCCGCCACCCAGCGGGCCGTGCTGATCCTGCGCGACGTGCTGACCTTCACCAGCGCCGAAGTCGCCGAACTGCTGGACACCACCGTCGCCGCGGTCAACAGCGCGCTGCAACGCGCCCGGACCACCATGGCCACCGCCGACACCGCCGACCAGCCGCAGCCGTTGCGGCCTACTGAACAGTCCATCGTGGACCGGTTTGTCCTGGCCTGGCAACGCTGCGACATCGCCGCCCTGGCCGCGCTGCTGCGGGAGGACGTCACCCTGCACATGCCACCCGAGGCTCTGGTGTTCACCGGTCGGGACACCGTTGCCCGGTTCTTCGCCACCGTGCCCGCCGGTGGCCGCCTCGACCTCATCCGACTGGTCAGCACCCGCGCCAACGGCCAGCCCGCGCTCGCCGCCTACCTCCCGGACGACACAGGGCAGTGCCGTGGCTACGGCATCATGGTCCTGCGCATCGCCGCCAACCAGATCGCCACGATCACCGGCTTCCCCAGTCCGCACCTGTTCCCGGTGTTCGGTCTGCCCGAGATCTCGGCCGCACCGATGAGTTCGACAACCGCGCGGGATCAATCAGGGTGAGTGGCCGCGACCAGCGGCCCGCACCCCAGGAGAGACCCATGGATCCCCGAACGACCGCGAACCTGTACTACGACGCCTGGCAGGCCCGGGCCGGTGACATGACCGGTGTGCCGCTGGCCGAGGACTTCACCTTCACCGGCCCGGTAGCCAGCTTCTCCGACGCCGCCGGGTTTCGGACCATGGCCCGCGAGGCCGGCGCCGCCGTGCGCAGCTTCACCGTGCGCCACCAGTTCGTCGACGGTGACCTGGTCTGCTCGGTGATCGACTGGGAGATGGCGATGCTGCCCGG
>NZ_DASTBH010000041.1:0-2181 GCF_035712165.1 Actinophytocola sp.
GGTGGCGCCCATGCCCAGCGCGGTGAGGTGGACCATGAGGTCCCAGCCGTCGACCTCGGCGGCGACCCGCCAGCGTACGGACGCGTCGGCCAGGGCGCGGTCGAGGGCGCGGCGGCGGGCGCGTTCCGGGGACGGTACGACCAGGTCCAGCCCGTTGAGGGCCGTGCGGGTCAGGCGGGTGCGGGTGGCCAGCGGGTGCCGTTCGTCGATGACCAGGGTCTGCGGGTAGTCGGCGATCTGCAGTCGCTGGTAGCGGCTCGGTGGCGGGTCTCGCCAAGGACGGCGACGTCGGCCTGGCCGGTGCTGACGGCGGTCAGGGCGTGGTCGCGGTCGGCGGTGAGGATCCGCACGGCGCGGCCCTGCCGGCGCAGGCGGCGGATCGGTTCGGCCACGACCCAGCGCAGGGCGCCGCGGCCGGTGGCCACGGTGAGGGTGGGTAGCTCGTGGTGCAGGTCGCGCATGAACTCGTCCAGCCGGCGGCGGTGTTCGCGGGCGTAGCCGGCCAGCTGCTCGCCGGCGGCGGTCAGGCGTAGCCGCCGCCCGTCGCGTTCGTACAGCTCAACCCCCAGGGACCGGGCCAGCTTGCCGATCTTCACGTGCAGGGAGGGTTGGGAGATGTGCAGGGCGGCCGCGGCGGAGGTGAAGTTGCGGTGCTCGGCGAATACGGCGAACGCGCGTAGCGCGTCGGCCTCGAGCAGGTCCAGTCCGCTCATAGTCCATAACTATAGACGGATATGGAATTGATAGTTCCGGATCGGCGTCGGTGTTGGGCAGGCTGGGGTCGTGAGACCAGCCGGGACGGGCGACATGGCGCTACCGCGGCCGCCGCGGTTCGCCGACCGTTTCCGGCGAGGCGGCGCCACCTCAGGGAAAGGAGCGACCACTGTGGACGGCATCGACGCGCAGACCCGCACGACAGGCAACGCGAGGAGCAACACGACCGGCGGCACGACCGTCAGGGCGGGCGGTACCGCTGCCGACGTCACAGCCGGCCAGCCGACGTACCTGCAGGCCATGCCGCTGCACGCGATCACCGAGGTCTACGGCGAGCGCGGGCTGCGCGACCGGTGGGCGCTGGAAACCCAACGGCTGCCGCTCGATGCGCAGTGCACCCTGGCCGAGGCGCTGGACTGGGCGAGCGACCTGCACGCCGGTCAGCGGCGAGTCCGCGAGCCGGTCGTCAACCACCTGTTGCGGGTCGCGCTGCGGATCCTGTGCTACTACCGGGTGACCGACACCGCCGTGCTGGCCGCCGCGCTGCTGCACGACAGCGTCGAGGACCAACCTGGGCGATGGCCGGTAGGCCCGGCCCGCGGCCCGACACCTGCGGGCCCGACACCTGCGGGCACGACACCTGCGGGCACGACACAACGTCTCACCCTTCCCGCCCATCGCAGCCCTCGCGCCCTTCGGACTCGTCGCAGCTTGCGCCGCCGCGCGACGAGGCGGTGGCGGCACTGGCCGGCCGGGTCGGCCCGACGGTGACCCGCCTGGTCCTTGCCGTGACCAACCCGCTGTACGCGCCGGGTCGTGACCCGCACGTGCAGTACCGCGAGCATCTGGTGACCGCACTGACCGCGGAACCGTGGGCGAGGGTGATCAAGCTGTCGGACTTCACCGACAACGGGGTGGGCCTGGTTCACACCGCCGGGCCGAAGCTGGCCTACTCGGCGCGCAAGTACGACCCGGTGGTGCCGATCATGCAGATGCTCCTGGACCTGCCCGACACCCCGTTGTCGCCGGACGTCAGGCGCCACATCACTGCCCAGCTCAACCTCGCCCGGCAACGCTTCGCTGCCATCCTCGCCGCCTGAACGGCCACCGGACGTGCAGCCGCGCCGGTGGCCAGCGACCGGAGCCAAGGGTCGCCGCCTCGGCGAGCTCCGCCACGGCATCCGCCTCGGCGACCCGGCTCCAGCCGACCATCGGTAACCCGGGGGGCGGGGCTGCTGAGATCCCACCGGCCGGCCCGGATGGTCGAACCCTCGACATCGCGGCAAGACCCGATCGGGTGGCAACGAGGTGCAGCTGCGGCGCCCCACCGCGCGACGACCGCAGGCCCCTGTGGAGGTGTGCGTTGATGACCTCTTTCCCACCAGACGATCACTGTGGCGATGGTGCGGGACTACAGCGGGTTGACATCGATGGTTCACTGGGCGATATGTGGCCCGGACAGCTCCG
>NZ_DASTBH010000042.1:0-2430 GCF_035712165.1 Actinophytocola sp.
GGGAAGATCGGGACGGGTCTGCTCGATGGCGTCCAGCGCCCGCCGGGCGAGGATGGTGCGCTCGGGCGCGACCAGCTCCCCGAGAACCGCGTCACGGGTCAGCGAGTGGCGGAAGCGGAATCCTTCGGCTTCGACGGTCAACACCTGCGCGCCCACCGCTTGGCGCAGCGCGAGGGCCACCTGGGATTCGGCCAGGCCGGTGATGACCGGCAGCAGTGACCAGTCGAACCGCCGGCCGAGCATCGCGGCGGCGTGGAGCACCCCACGGGCGCCCGCGGACAGCGAGTCCAGGCGCCGACCGACCGCGTCGGCGAACGTCGGGGGCACCCGGCCGCCAAGAGGACCGGTGGTCGACCAGTGGCCGTCCTCCTCGACCAGAATCCCCGCGCCGACCAGTACGGCGAGCAGCTCCTCCACCAGGAACGGCAGGCCGTCGGAGCTGACGCCGATGAACGCCTCCACCTCGGTGGGCAGGTCCGCGGCGCCGAGGCAGGCCCGCGCCAACCGGATGGTGTCCCGCTCGCCGAGCCGCCGCAGGTCGACGACGCGCGCGACCCGCCGGTCTGCCAACGTCCCGATCAGTGCACGGCCGCCACCACCCTCCTCCGGGCGGGCCGTGGCCAGACAGACGATTCGTTCCGCGGCAAGGTTGTCCGACAGATACTCCAGCACCGCCAGCGACTCCGGGTCGGCCCAGTGCAGGTCCTCCAGGATCAGCAGGCAGCCGTGATCACCGGCCAAGACCCGCAACAGCCGCAGGAGCCCTTCGCCGAGGACCACCGGCGACTCACCACGGCCCGCCGGCTCGTGCGCACGCCACTGGGGCACCAG
Organism: Actinophytocola sp.; assembly: GCF_035712165.1. Classification (GTDB taxonomy): domain Bacteria; phylum Actinomycetota; class Actinomycetes; order Mycobacteriales; family Pseudonocardiaceae; genus DASYTH01. The sequence goes on from NZ_DASTBH010000042.1 coordinate 832, forward strand.
CCGCCCCAGCGCCGGCCGGAACGGCCGCAGCTCCGCAGTATCCGGGTCGCCGTACCGGCGCAGTGCCCCCAGCACAGCCTCGGACAGCGGCCGGAATGCCACGGGCAGACCGCCGGAGACGGCCCGGCCGGTGAGGACGGGCAATCCGCGCGAGCGCGCCATTCGGGACACCTCACGGACCAACCGGGATTTGCCCACCCCGGCCTCGCCCATCACCAACCACGTGCCGCCCCGACCGCCCGACGCGCCGGCCAACGCGTCGAGCAGCACCTCAAGCTCCGCCTCCCGCCCGACCAGCACGGGACATAGCACCTGCCGCATTCTTGCAGTATCGCCGCAAGCAGTCGGCCGTCGAACCATGCGGTGCCGTACTCGCGCCTCGTAGATCAGGACAAGGCGATCAGGCCGGCCGGATCCCGGCCGCTCGGGCCCAGGTGCTTGAGCCGACGGGTGGCGGCGTGCCGGTCCATCCGCCTGCCGAAGGTGTTGCGCAGGATCGGGCCGCCGTCGCGCGCCGCTGACGGCCTGGTAGAGCGATCGGGCCACCGCGGGCGGGGGCGGCACGAGGACGGTTTGCCGCCCTTATCGCGCACCTTGAGGACGGGGTGGCCGTGTTCTTCGCCGAGGTCGCCGATGCTGGCGCGGCAAGCTTCCAAGATCCGCAACCCCGCGGGCTGAGGCAGCGGGACCCGGCGAGGTTGATGGCGCTCGGTTGAGGTCCCACCGCCCGCCGGTGGTGGAGCACATGTGCCGCATCGGTGGCGTCCCACCGGTACGCGCGACCGCCACACCACGGTGGCTGCTACGCGGCCTGGGTCTGTCCGCTGCGACCCTGCGGGAGCTCCCAGAGCTGAATTACCAGTTCGACCGGCCGTTCATCGTCGACTCGACCGCGTACTCCTCCACCTTTGGCATTGTGGCAGCGCCGGCTCGCCGGCACCGATCCGGACGGTCGGACCCCCTGAGGCCGCTGCGGCGCCACCGGATAGCGGCGTTCGTGTCACCCGCCACCGCGGTAACCAGCGGCCCGCGGTTACGGATGTTTGCTGACGGTGAGGAGTACGGCGGCTTCGTCGAGTGCTTCGAGGCTGTGTCGGGCGTTCGGGACGATCAGCAGGTCTCCGGCGGTGCCGTCCCATGACGTGTCACCGGCTGCGAGGCGGACCCGTCCGTGCAGGACGTGGACGGTGGCCTCGCCGGGGTTTTCGTGTTCGTTGAGGGTTTGACCAGCGGTCAGCGCGATGAGGGTCTGGCGGAGGTGGTGTTCGTGTCCGCCGTAGACGGTGGAGCTGCTGCGACCGCTGGAGGAGGCGTGTGCGAGCTTGAGCTGCTGACGTGCCAGGGCGGTCAATGACATCTTCTGCATACCGGCGTCCTTTCGCTGTCTGGGTCAGATGGCCTGGCGGTGGCCGAAGAACTCGTGGTCCTGGTTGTAGCCGCCGCGCCCGCCGCCGATCTCGGAGTCGTGGGCGACGGCACCACCGCTAGGTGTGGCTGGCGGCCGACGTCGCCGCCGCGACGGGGGTGGGTGGCCGTCGCGATGATCGTGGCTGGCTCGGCGAGAACGGTCATGCTGATCGACGCCTGCTGCAGCACCGG
>NZ_DASTBH010000043.1:0-9837 GCF_035712165.1 Actinophytocola sp.
CGCTCCAGTTGTCCACGTGGGCGCCGAGATAGGTGTAGATGCCCAGGGTGACCGGAACGACGGTGCCCTTCGTCGTCAGGGTAAGCGCGAAGATGAAGTCGCTCCACGCGAACAGGAACGCGAACAGCCCCACGGTGATCAGGGAGTTGCGGCTGATCGGGACCACGACCGACAGGAACGAACGGATCGGTCCGGCGCCGTCGACGCGGGCCGCCTCGACGATCGAGGGCGGAACGCCGAGCATGAACGAGCGCAGGATCAGGATGCCGAACGGAATCGCGTTGGCCGCGTTCGCGACGATCAGGCCGGGCACGGAGTTGAGCAGGCCCAGCCGCTCGTAGAGCGTGTACAGGGCGTTGGCGATCACGATCCCGGGGATCATCTGGGAGAGCAGGATCGCCAGCAGGGCCCAGCTGATCCAGCCGAACCTGAACTGCGCGAGGGCGTAACCGCACGGTGCGGCGACGACGAGGGTCACGACCACGGTGCCGGACGCGACCAGCAGGCTGGTGATGAGGTTCCCGCCCTGGTCCCGCAGCGCGGTCCGGTAGCCGTCCAGCGTCGGGTCGGTCGGGAAGAAGGTCGCGGACAGCGTGTTGCCGCTGGGCTGCAGGGAGATGTTGAACATCCAGTAGACCGGGAACAGCATCAGCGCCAGGAGCACGATCGCGATCGCGGTGCGGACGGCGCCCCGGGAACGGCGAGAGGTCATCGGTCGATTCATCAATCGTAGATCCGGCGTCGGGTGGCACGCAGGTAGACGACCGCGAACGCCAGCGAGATGAAGATGAGGATGTTGCTCAGGGCGGCCCCCTCGCCGAACTTGAACTCCACGAACGAGCGCTCGTATGACTGTGTGGCGATGGTCTCGGTCGCGTTGGCCGGGCCGCCCCCCGTGAGGCCCAGAATGATGTCGATCACCTTCAGCGTGTAGATGACGCCGAGCATCAGCACGACGCCGACGACCTCGCGCAGGTTGGGCCAGGTGATGCGCCAGAACGCCTTCCACCCGGTGGCGCCGTCCAGGGCACCGGCCTCGTACAGCTCAGCCGGTATGTCCTGCAGTCCGCTGTACAGCAGCGTGAGGTTGAACGGGATGCCCAGCCACACGTTCACCAGGATCACGGCGACGAGCGCGACGTCCGGAGAGGTGAGCCAGGGAACCGGCGAGTCGATGATGCCGATGCGCTCCAGGGTGACGTTCAGGATCCCGCTGTCCTGCTCCAGGATCGCCCGCCACGCGGTGCTGCCCACGATCAACGGGATGAGCCACGGCAGCAGGAAGAGCGCGCGGAGCAACCTGTTGAGCGGAAAGTTCCGGTGGAAGAACACCGCCAGCGACAGCCCGATGACGAACTGCCCGACGATCGAGCCGGCGGTGAACAGGACGGTGTTGACGACCGCCTAGGAGAACACCGCGTCCTCGACCACCGCGACGAAGTTCTGCAGGCCGACCCAGGGCGCCTCGCCGGTGAAGAAGGTCCGCAGGCTGTAGTCCTGGAAGCTCATGACCAGGTTCTTGATCACCGGGTAGCCGAACAGGGCGGCGATGGCCAGCGCGGCCGGCAGAACGAACAGCAGCTCCGCGAGTTTCTCCCCGCGTCGGCCCGGCCGAGGGGCCGACGCGGGAGTCACGGGTTGGGGATCCGACATGGACGCCTCCACGACGAACCGGGCTAGGCGCCGGCCTTGGCCATCGCGTCGGCGGGAGCGGCTTGACCGGTCAGCACCAGTTGCAGGCCGGAGTAGATCACCTTGGCGGTGTCGGGCCACTTCTCGCCCAGCTTGCCGGTGCGGGCGCGGGCGTCCGCCACCGCGTCGACGAAGCCGCCCATCGCCGGGACGTCCGTCTTAAACTGGTCGGCGAGCGCGAGCTTCGTCGGCACCAGGCCGCCGTCCTTCGCGCGCGCCACCTGGTTCTCGTCGGTGTTCATGCACTTGACCAGGTCGGCCGCCTTACGCATCTTGGCGTCGTTGCCGGTCTGCGGAATGGTCCACGCCTCACCGCCGAGAGGTGCGGTCGACGTCTGGCCCTGGGTGTTGACCGGGAACGGGACCACGCCGAAGTCGACCTTCGCCGTCTGCAGGCTCGGGATCTGCCAGGGGCCGTTGAGCATCATCGCCGCCTTGCCCGCGATGAACTGGTCGTTGACGTCGGCCTGGTTCCAGGTGACCACGCTCTTGGACGCCGAACCGCTGTCCACCAGGTCCTTCCACAGCTGGAGGGCCTCGGCCACCTGCGGGCTCTTGAGATCGGTCTCGTCGCCGCCGTTGGTCCACATCGGCGGCAGGAACTGCCAGGCCCCCTCGAAGTCCGCGGTGGCGTTGAACGCGAAGCCGTACTGCTCGCCGACGGTCAGCTTCGCCGCGGCGGCCTTCAGTTCGGCCCACGTGGTGGGTGGAGCGACGCCGGCCTTCGCGAGCACCGCCTTGTGGTAGAAGATCGCGATGGTGTTGGCCGCCGGTTGCAGGCCGTACAGCTTGCCCTCGTAGGTCGCCGCCGACACCGGACCGGCCGCATATCCGTCGGTGGTGATGCCGTAGTCGTCCAGCGGCGCGAGGGCGCCGGTGGCGGCGATCTGCTGAATATCCGGATTGTCCAGCATGAGCACGTCCGGCAGCGTCTTCGACGACGCTTGTTGCAGCACCTTCTGGATAAGGGTCGGCCCGGGTACGGCCGTTCGGTCGATCTTCGCCACCCCGATCGACGTGCCGCACTTCTCCAGCAGGGCCCGGACCTGAGAGGTGGTCGGCTCGTCGGTGTAGTAGTCCAGGACGGTCAGGCTGTCCACCGCCTCCTCGGACGGGGACTCGTCGCCGCCGCACGCGGCAAGGGTCAGCGGTGCCAGGGTCGCCACGGCGGCGACGGCAGCCAGTCTTCTCATCAACATCATCGGTACAGCTCCTTAGCCGACTCGATCGCGCGGCGGTATAGCGCTTAACCGCCTGGGGACCAACGAGGTGACGGCTGTGTTGAGAATCGCGGTTAAGCGCTATACCTCGCTCGCGGTAGAGTGTGGGAGCCAGCCGACGGGTTGTCAACATGTTCGTTCGGACCAGGATCGGAGACGCGCGAATGGCGGTCACCATGCGTGAGGTGGCGCAGGCGGCGGGGGTGTCGATCGCCACCGTGTCGTTCGTGGTCAACAACACCAAACCGGTCATGCCCGAGACTCGGCGGCGGATCGAACGGGCGATGGCGGAACTCGGCTTCCGGCCCAACCTGGTCGCCCGCGCGCTCGCCAGTCGCCGTACCCAGATCCTCGCGGTGGTCACCCCGTTCTCCCGGCTCTGGCTGGGCGCCGCCACCCGGGAGTTCATCATCGGTGCCGCCACCGCGGCGAAGCAGGCGAACCACCACCTGGTGATCTGGCCGGTGGGCAATGACGGCAACGAACTGGTCACCCTCGTCGGGCAGAAGCTCATCGACGGGGTCCTGCTGATGTCGGTGCAGCTCGACGACGCGCGGGTGGAGGCACTGCGCGAGCTCGACACCCCGTTCACGCTCATCGGCCGCACGCGCGACGTCACCGGGCTGCACTACGTCGACATCGACATCACCGCCTCGATGCGGTCGGCCATGGACCACCTGGCCGAGCTGGGACACCGGCACATCGCGTTCGTCAACGGCGACCGGGGCGAGGAGGGTGTCGCCGGCTTCGGTCCCTACGTGCGCTCCGAGCGTGCCTACCGGGACCTGGCCGCCGAGCGGGGCATCGATCCGGTGGTGCTGTACTGCCGGTCGAACGTCGCGTCCGGCCGCGAGGCCGCGCGCGAGCTTCTGGCCCAGGCGCCGAGGACCACAGCGGTGATCATCCAGGACGAGGCCGGTGCGGCCGGCCTCGTCGCGGAGCTGAAGCGGCTGGATCGGGCCGTGCCCGACCGCATGTCGGTCGTGTCCATGTTGAGCTCGGCCGACTTCGCCGAGATGTGGGATCCGCCGTTCACCACCATCAGCACCCCCGGCATGGAGCTGGGCCGCCTCGCGGTCGAAGACCTGCTACGGCAGTTGGACGGCGGGCCGCCGCTGTCCGCCGTGCTGCGCACAGGTGTGTTCGTGCCCGGCGGCACCACCGGCCCGGTGTCCGGTTCCGCGACGGCGTGACGGCTCGTGGGCGCTACGCCTACTCCACGGGGGCGGCGAGGATCAGGTAGCTGCTGGCGGTCCACGTGTAGGCGCGGTCGCGCAGCCCGGTGCCGGTCTCGGCGTCGAAGTTCTCCGCGAAGCCGGACTTCTCGCAGAGGGCGCGGAAGCGGTGGCGGATGTCGTCGGCGAGGTCGGTGTGGCCGGCGCGGCGCAGGCCGTCCTCGATCAGAACGGTGGAGGGTGCCCAGATCGGGCCGCGCCAGTACCCGTCCGCGGTGTAGTGCGGTGAGTCGACCGGCTCGGTGGCCAGGCCGTGCGCGGTCAGGTGGGCTTCGACGGCGCGCCCGAGCGCCGCGCTGACGTCGGCCGGCAGGTCGGCGCCCAGGCTGATCGGCATGAGGTCGAGCAGGCTGGTGCTCTGCCGCGCCTCGCCGGTGTGTGCGCTGCGGGCGGTGAAGCGGTCGCCGGCCCACAGTTCGTTCAGCATCGCGGCGCGAAGCCGGTCCGCGGTACCGGACCACCGTGCGGCGGCATCGGGCCGGCCGAGCTCGGTGGCTAGCTCGGCGAGTTCGCGCGACTGGATGACCAGGAACGCGGCGAGGTCCGCGGTTTCGATGACGCGGTGGCCGTCGAAGGTGGTGGCGTTGTCCCAGCCGCTGTCGTTGCCGTGCTGGTAGTGCGGCAGGGCGTGGCCGGGCGCCAGCCGGGTGGTGAGCCAGAAATCCGACCACCGCGCCAGGCGACGGTAGGTCTCGGCCAGCTCCGCCCGGTCCAGCGGCTCGGGCAGTCGCCGGCGGATGTGGCGCAGCGCCCAGCCGTGGACGGGCGGCTTGACGAAGTTGTGAAGCACCTCCGAGTGCGTCACCGAGTCCGGCAGGGCACCGGCGGAGTCCTGGTGGTCGAACGGGAGCTGGAACTGGTGCCAGGCCAGATCCGGCTGCCCGGCGGCCAGGGCGATGGCGTTGAAGCAGTGGTCCCAGCTCCACACCTTGTCCATCCAGTGCTTGGACATGAGCACGGCGGGCCTGGTGACGAATCCGGCCGGTGCGACGGTGGCCGACCAGAGCACGTACGCGGCCAGTTCGGCGGCGGGCGTCGCGGGGCCGCGCCACGGCGCGACCGCGTCCAGGAACGCGGCGAACTCGGTGGCCGCCGCGCGGTGGACCTCATCGAACGCGATCGTGTGCCGGTACGGGCGGCGGGCCGTGTCGTACTCCTCGACGGCGACCTCCCACGGTCGGTCGGCGGGCAGGGTGACGGACCGTTCGGCCGTACCGAGGGCCTCAACGCCGGTGGCCCCGTCCACGTCGCCCCGCAGGACGGTGAGACGGTAGCGGCGGCCGGTCTCGTAGGAGGTGAACACGTACGCGCCGTCGACCGGGTCGCGGTAGAGGTACGTACCGCTGAACGGGGTGAGGGTGCCGGCGGCCGCGGCGATCCGCATCCCGAGGCCGTCGCCGCGCAGCCGGATCGTGCCCGCGTCCTCGAAGGCCGACTCGACGAGGCCGGTCCCGCGCCGCCAGGTCAGCAGCGCCGCGGTCGCCGTGACCACCGCGCCGCGGTCGGACGGGACGAACCGGAGCACGGGGTGCAGGCCGGTCTGGTGCGAGACCAGATGCAGCTCGTCGGCGTAGGTGTTCTCCGCCACCACCGGTGAGATGTCGATCCAGGCTCCACGGTAGCTGAACGGGACGTCCTGGATGGAGAACGTCGGACCGGACGGGGCGACGGCCATGTGCGCAGCTCACTTTCTCGCTTCAGCGGGTTCGGTTCGGGCAGGCGGGTACGCCTCAGTCCTTGACGGCTCCGGCGGTCACCCCCGTCGCGATGTACCGCTGGGCCAGGACCAGCAGGACGGTGGCCGGTACCGAGGCGACGACGGCGGTGGCCATGATGGCGTTCCATTGCTGGTTGTTGTTGCCGATGTACTGGTAGATGCCGAGCGTGATCGGACGGTGGTCGCCGCCGTTGTCCAGAGTGGACGCGAAGATGAAATCCGACCAGGCCCAGAGGAAGGCGAACAGCGACACCGTGACGACGGAGTTGCGGCTGACCGGCAGGACCACCGACCAGAACGTGCGCAGCGGCCCGGCGCCGTCGACCTTCGCGGCCTGCATGAGCTCCTCGGGTATGCCGGACATGAAGGCCGTGAAGACCAGCACCCCGAACGGCACCGCGATCGTGGAGTCGGCGAGGATCAGGCCGGGCACCGTGTTCAGCACGCCGAGGTTGAGGTAGATGGCGTAGAAACCCATCGCCATGATGATCCCGGGAATCATCTGGGCGATCAGCAGCGCGAAGGTGAGGGCGCCGCCGCCGACCGGACGCAGCTTGGCCAGCGCGTACCCGGCGGGTGCGGCGAGAGCCACGGTCAGCGCCACGGTGCCCAGCCCGACCAGCAGGCTGGTGCCCAGGTACGGCAGTTGCTGGTCGAACACCGCGCGGTAGCCCGCCAGCGTGCCGTCCGTGGGGAACAGGTGCGGTGGGCTCTCCCGCATGTCCTGATCCCGGGTGAACGACACATTGATCATCCAGTACACCGGGAAGAGCATGACCGCCGTCAGCACCACCGCGACGGTCGTCCGGACCGCGCCCCTCATGGTGCGTGCGCCTTCGTCATGCCCTCCCGGCCCTCGCTCCGCCCGGTGCGGTCGGTCATGACGCCTGCCTGCGCTGCGTCCGGATGAAGAGCAGGCCCGAGATCAACGCCATGATGATCAGGAGGTTGCCGACGGCCGCGCCCGGCCCGAAGGCGGGCAGCAGGTTGCCGAACCCGAGCCGGTACGACCAGGTGGCGAACGTCGTCGACGAGTCGGTCGGGCCGCCCCTTGTCATGATCCAAATGATGTCGAACACCTTGACCGTGTAGATGAACCCCAGCAGCAGCGTGATCGCCGACACCGGTCGCAGCAGCGGGAACGTGACACGCCAGAACCGTTGCCAACCGGAGGCGCCGTCCAGGGCGGCCGCCTCGTACAGCGCGGTGGGGATCGCCTGCAGACCGCTGTAGAGGACCACCAGGTTGAACGGGATGCCGATCCAGATATTGGCGATGGTCACCGAGGCGAGCGACCACTGCGGTGAGGTGAGCCAGTTGACCGGCTCGATCCCGACCGCGCCGAGCGCGGCGTTGATCACGCCGGCGTCGCTGTTGAGCATCCACGACCAGGTGGAGGCGGACACGATCAAGGGCAGCAGCCACGGTACGAGGAACAGCGCCCGCAGCGTTCGGGACAGCGGGAAGTGCCGGTGGAAGAAGACGGCCAGCGCCAGGCCGATGCTGAACTGGAAGGCCAGTGACGCCACGGTGAACACCACCGTGTGCGCCAGCGCCGGTCCGAACGTCGGATTGGTCAGGATCTCCCGGTAGTTGTCCAGCCCGGCGAACGGGGCGCCGCCGTGTACGAACGAGCGGACGGTGTAGTCGCGCAGGCTCAGCTCGACGTTGCGGTAGAGCGGGTAGGCGTAGAACAGCAGCAGGTAGATGGTCACCGGGGCGAGGAAGGCCCAGGCCGCCCACCGGCCCTCGCGACGACGGCGCCGCCCGCGGCCCGGCGACGCGGGCGGGGCGGTGGTGGTCACCGCCCCGCCCTGGCGCTCCAACGCCGGCGACGGATGGCGCGTCATCGCCTAGTTCGTCGCGCTCGAGGCCGCCGCCTGTGCCGCGGTCAGCGCCTCCTGCGGTGACTTCGAGCCGCTGAGCGCCGCCTGCATCGCGGTCCACAGCGGCTCGGATATCTTCGGGTACTTGGTGCCGAGGTTGTCGCTGGTGCGTCCCTTGGCTGCCCCCACCGCCTCCACCCAGACCTTGAGCTTCGGGTCGGCGGCCACCTGCTTGGCCTGTACGGCCGCGACCGGCGCGACGTAGGACAGCGTGGTGTCGGTGGTCAGCAGGTTGTCGGCGCTGGTCAGGCACGACACCAGCTTCTGCGAGGTCGCGTACCGCTCCGTGCGGCCCTGCACCGGGATGGACACGAACTCGCCACCGGTGGGTGCCGGCGCGGTGCCGCCCGTCCGGCCGGGGATCGGGATGATCCCGTACGCGAAGCCGAGCTTCTCGGCGTTGGCCAGTTGCCAGGTGCCGTTCTCGCTGAACGCGTAGTCCCCGCTGGCGAACTCCTGCCAACTGGTGGTCTGGGTGTTGTTGATGACCGAGTTCGGCGCGTACCCCTGCCCCAGCCAGTCGGTCCACAGCGTCAGCGCGGCGACGGACTGCGGCGAGTCCAGCGTGGTCAGTTGCGCGCCCGATCCCCAGAACCACGGCAGGAACTGGAAGCTGCCCTCCTCGGTGCCGATCGCGGAGAACGTGATGCCCTTCTTGCCGGCCGCCTTGACCTTGGCCAGCGCCGCGGTCAGCGACGGCCAGTCCGTCACCGAGTTCACGTCCACGCCGGCCGCGGTCAACAGGTCCTTGTTGTAGTAGAGGGCGAGTGTGTTCGCGCCGATCGGGACGCCGTACGTCTTGCCGCCGAGTTGGCCGGCGGCGATCAGGTTGGGCTCCATCGCCGAGATGTCGAGCTTCGTCTCCTCGGTCGTGGTCAGCACCCCCGCCTCGGCCAGCGTCGAGATCACCGGATTGTCGATGATCAAAACATCCGGGGAGTTGTCCTGCTGCGCGGCCAGCAACGCCTTGTTGGTCAGGTCGGTGGTGTCGAAGCCGGTCCGCTCGACCGTCACGCCCGCGGCGGTGCCGCAACCGCGCAGCAGCTTCACCCACTCGGAGTCGTCGCTGAACTGCGGGTACGGGTCCCAGATCGCGTACGTGCCCGAACCGGATCCCGCGGACGAACTGTCGTCGTCGGCGGCGGACGAGCAGGCGGCCGGGCCGCCCGCCACCGCCACCGCGACCAGCGCGGCGCCGATCGCGCGCCGCGTCCTGGCGGAAGTCTTCATGGGAGGCCCTTCCAGGTTCCTCGGTCTGAGTGGCGGCGTCCGGCCCGAAGTGTCGGCGCCGCCGGACCGGCGGGCCGCCGTCATGGGTGCTCCCGGTCGGACGCGAGAGGTCGGCCGGACGTTGGAACGAACCGATTCGCCGAATCGGTTCGACGGAACGATAGGCTCAACTCCGGTCGAGGGTCAAGACTGCTTCCACGGTCGGCAGCGGACCCTTCCACGACGGGCGGTCAACCGCCGAAGGCATTGACACGCTTGCCCGCGAGCCCTACGCTGCGGCGAACCGATTCGCCACGGAGGTGCGCCCGGAGGCCGGCGCCGCTGGACCGACGGGTGAGAATGGACGCGACCGACGCGGAATCCGAAACCGATTCGTGAGGGTGCGATGAACATCGGCGAGATCGCCCGCCGGGCCGGCGTGTCCCGCAGCACGGTCTCGTACGCGCTCAGCGGCAAGCGCTTCGTCTCCGAGCCCACTCGCCGGCGCATCCAGGCGGTCATCGACGAGCTCGACTACCGGCCCAACGCCGCCGCCCGCAGCCTGCGGGAGGGCCGGACCCGCACGCTCGGTCTGGTCATTCCGCCGGCCAGCCTGCGGCTGACCGACGTACAGCTCGGCTTCGTCGCCAGCGTCGTCGAAGCCGCCGCCCGGGTCGATCTCGACGTGTTGCTCTCGCCGTCCGGCGGGGACCACGACCGCTCCTTCGAACGGATCGTCAGCGGGCGACGGGTGGACGGTGTCGTCCTGATGGAGATCCGGCTCGAGGACGAGCGGGTCACCCGCCTACGGCAGACCGGGATGCCGTTCGTCACGATCGGGCACACGGCCCATCCGCAGGGCACCTGCTGGGTCGACA
>NZ_DASTBH010000044.1:0-2615 GCF_035712165.1 Actinophytocola sp.
CAGGCCTGTGCCAGCACCACCGTCGCGCCGGTCCGGAGCACGGTGCGGTCCCCGGTCGGGCCGGCCAGGTCATCGCGCATCAGGCTGTACAGCAGCATGTCCCGGCGTTCGCCGCCGCGCACCGATACGCCGCGGGTGACGCCTTCCCGGTGGAAACCGGCCTTTTCCAGCCCTCGCCAGCCGGGCACGTTGGAGACCTCGCTGTTGGCCTCGATCCGGTCCAGGTCGGTGGTGTCCAGCAGGTAGCTGGCCAGCATCCGACCCGCCAGGTGGCTGATGCCGCGGCCGCGCGCGTTGGCCATCAGCCGGATGCCGATGTTCCAGGCAGTGCACTCCAGGCTGTCCCCGTACGGCAGCGCGCGCCAGACCATCGCACCGAGCACCTCGCCGGTGTCCCGGTCCAGCAGTGCCGCCCACCATTCGGCCAGGGTGGAGGGGCTGGGCCGGTCCGACGGGTCCTCCCCGAAGCCCATCGCGCAACGCGCTTTGATGGTCTCCAGTTCGCCGTCGAGCAGTTCGGCGAGGGCGAGTCCGCCGCTCGAGGTGAGGATGGTGCGGCCGGCGATGCCGGCGCCGGCGATCCCGCTGGCGGCGAACTGCATGGCGGCATCCTATTGGGACACGCCGCCCGCTGACCATGGAAAGTTGCCCGCGGCCGGTTACTTGGCCAGGAGCGCGCCGATCTCCTGCGCGGCCGGTCCGGCCTCGGCCAGGTGGTTCAGGTGCTCCGGCAGCGGCTCGCCGCGGTGCCGCAGGGCCTGGGCGTAGAGCCGGCCGGCGCGGTAGGACGAGCGCACCAGCGGCCCGGCCATCACCCCGGCGAACCCGATCTGTTCGGCGGTTTCCTTGTGCGCCACGAACTCTTCCGGCCGGACCCAGCGGTCCACCGGATGATGACGCACGCTGGGGCGCAGGTACTGGGTGATCGTGATGATGTCGCAGCCGGCCGCATGCAGGTCGTGCAGCGCCGCGGTGACCTCGTCCGGTGTCTCGCCCATGCCCAGGATCAGGTTGGACTTGGTGACCAGGCCGTCGGCCCGGGCGGCCGTGAGCACGTCCAGCGAGCGCTGGTACCGGAAGGCGGGCCGGATGGCCTTGAAGATCCGCGGCACGGTCTCCAGGTTGTGCGCGAGCACCTCGGGGCGGGCGCCGAACACCTCGGCGAGTTGGCCGGGGTCGGCGTTGAAGTCCGGGATCAGCAGCTCGACGCCGGTGCCGGGGTTCAGCTCGTGGATCTTCCGCACGGTCTCGGCGTAGAGCCAGGCCCCGCCGTCCGGCAGGTCGTCGCGGGCGACGCCGGTGACGGTGGAGTAGCGCAGGCCCATGGCCTGCACCGACTCGGCGACCCGGGCCGGCTCGGCCCGGTCGAGCGCCGCCGGCCGGCCGGTGTCGATCTGGCAGAAGTCACAGCGCCGGGTGCACTGGTCGCCGCCGATGAGGAAGGTGGCCTCGCGGTCCTCCCAGCATTCGAAGATGTTGGGGCAGCCGGCCTCCTCGCACACCGTGTGCAGGCCTTCCCGCTTGACCAGACCCTTGAGCTCGCGGTATTCGGGGCCCATCCGGGCCCGGGTCTTGATCCACGGGGGCTTCTTCTCGATCGGGGTCTGGCTGTTGCGTACCTCCAGGCGCAGCAGCTTTCGTCCGTCCGGCGCGATCGTCACCACCTCACAGTACGCCGGTGACCTCGACCGTCTCCGGGCTCGGGTCCAGCACGTCCAGGCCGGCGGCCAGGGCCAGCAGCCGGCGTTCGCCGGCCAGCGCCGTGGCCATCGCCTCGTCGCCCTCGTCGGCGTGCCGGTCGAGCAGCCCGCGCAGCACGGGATGTGCGGTGGCCGCCGCCCGTCGGGCCGCGGCCACCGCGTCCACCCGATCGGCGCCGGGTTCGGCGTCGGACAGGGCGACCCCCAGGCGCCCGGTCAGCGCCAGGAGCCACCGGTAGTGCAAGGCCAGCAACAGCTCCGTCCGGCTGCCGAACACCTCGGTGACCCCGGTCACCTCAGCGAACGGCAGCGGGCCGTCCGGTTCCCGGCGGGCGTGCTCGAGCACCGCGTCCAGCGCGTCCCGCCGTCGGTAGAAATCCGCCCAGCTCATGGCCAGCCCCCTCACACTCATACCGTTGGTTTGCAGCATACCGTCGGTATGTGACCGGTAGGGTTGTGAGGGTGGTGACATTGCGGTCGAGGCGGCTGGACTATTCGGAGTCGACCCGGGCTGCCCTGGTGGAGTCGGCCGTCGAGCTGTTCACCCGGCATGGCTACGCCGGCACCTCGCTGGATGCGGTGGCCAAGCGGGCCCGGCTCACCAAAGGCGCCCTGTACCACCACTTCAACGGCAAGCAGGCCCTGTTCGAGGCCGCCTTCGACGTGGTCGAGCGGGCCGCGGTGGGCCGGCTCAGCGCGGCCATCGCCGGCGACGGCCGGGCCTGGGACCGGGCCATCAATGGCGTCCAGGTCTACATCAAGTCCTGCCTGGATCCGTCCTACCAGCGCATCGTGATCCACGAGGGCCCGGTGGTGATGGGCTGGGAGCGCTGGCGGGAGACCGAGGAGAAGCTCAGTTTCGGCCTGGTCCGGACCGCGATCGAGGCGCTGATGGCGGCCGGCGAGATGGTCGAG
>NZ_DASTBH010000045.1:0-2168 GCF_035712165.1 Actinophytocola sp.
GCCGAGGTCCACGGTGTCCACCTGGGCGCTGACCGGATATGCGCGCACCACCCCGCTCGCCGGGCGGCGTGCCTCGGCGAGCGAGACCGACGGGTCGGTGGGCAGCACCAGACCCGCCGGCAGGTCGGCGCCGCCGGTGCACCCGGCGAGCAGCCCGGTGCCCGCCGCGGCCAGCCCGGCCCGCACCACGGTGCGGCGCGCGATGACGTTTCTCCCGACCGGCGGCATGGCACGTCCTAGCGTTGCTTGGCCTTGGCTCGACGCGGCCGGCTGGCCGCGGACAGCTCGGCGATGCCGGACTCGATGGCGCCGGTCAGCAGGTCGACTTCGGACGTGCTGTCGTAGTCGGCGGTGATGCCGAAGACCATCTGGTCGCAGTAGGTCATGACAGCGACGCCTATCCGCAGTCGCAGCGCGATCGGCACGTAGGGCTGTAGCTCGACCACCTTGCGGCCGAGGACGTAGAGCGGTTCGCGCGGGCCGGGCACGTTGGTGGTCACGGTGATGATGCTGTGCTGGGGGAGTCGGGTGGCGAGCCGGATCATCCAGGAGACCGGGCCGAACGGCTCGTGCGCGGCCAGCTCGGTGACGGCCTGGCCGGCCTGCGCCTCGCCGTCGGCCTTGGCCTCGCGCAGCCGGCTGTGCACCACGGCCAGCGCCTCGATCGGGTCGGCGATGTCGACCGGCAGGAACGGCAACACCAGCGAGACCCGGTTGTCCAGGATGTCGTGATCTCCCTTGGCGCGCACGGAAACCGGTACCAGCGTGCGCAACGTGTGGGTGTCGGGCACTTCACCGCGGTGCAGCAGCAATGCGCGGAACGCCCCGCTGATCGCGGTGAGCGCCACGTCGTTGACTGTCGCTCCGTGGGCTTTGCCGATGGCGACGACGTCGGGTAGGGAGGCGCGTGCGATGCCATAACGGCGTTGCGCTCCGATCGAACCAGACAGGGACGAGGGCCCCGCCGGCCACAGGCGTCCGGCCAGCGCGGCCAGGTCGCGTGCGGTGCCGGTCAGGCCCTGCATCAGCCGGCGCGGCGACCGGGCGGCGCCAACGAGCAGGCGCAGTTGCTCGACCGGAAACCGCACGAAGTCGGCGAGGGCGTCGGCGAGCAGGCTCACCATGCTCGGCGGCGGGATCAACTCCGGGGCCTGGTAAGGGATTTCCGGGTCGGGCTCGGGTGAGCCGCTGAACAGCACGCCATACAGCTGCGCGCCGGAGACCCCGTCGGCCAGGCAGTGATGCAGCTTGGTCAGCACCGCCCAGCGCCCGCCGGCCAGGCCCTCGATCACCCAGCTCTCCCACAGCGGCCGGTCCCGGTCCAGCCGCTGCGACATGATCCGGCCCACCAGCCGGTTCAGCGCGGCGTCATCGCCCGGGGCCGGCAGCGCGGTGCGCCGCAAGTGATAACCGAGGTCGAACCACGGATCGTCCACCCACACCGGCGGGCCCAGATCCCACGGCACCCGGCGCACCTTCTGCCGGGCCCGCGGGATGGTCCGGAGTCGTGCCCCGATAGTGGCGACGTAGTCCTTCTGGCTCGGCGGCGGACTCTCGATCACGGCAACCGAGGCAATCGCCAGCGACGCGTGCCGATCGGTGTCCTCGGCCTCGAGAAACGCGGCGTCGAGCGGG
Source organism: Actinophytocola sp. (assembly GCF_035712165.1). GTDB lineage: Bacteria > Actinomycetota > Actinomycetes > Mycobacteriales > Pseudonocardiaceae > DASYTH01. Next base: position 1,636 of record NZ_DASTBH010000045.1, read on the forward strand.
CTGAGCTGTTCCATGGTGTCCTCCCACCAGATGAGGAGTCACCCTTCAGCGTCGTGTCCGCGGGGTCGGTTGCGGAGAGGCGAACGTCCCGGCGGTGCGGGACCTCCGACGGCTTGCGGCGAACGGGTCGCCAGCCGGCTGCGGCGCCGGGCCACAGTGGACACTGCCCGGCCGGTCGATGGCGCCGGTCACCGCTCCAGGTCTTCCGGGGACATGCCGGGTAGGAAGCCGAGAACATCCTCCAGCCGCCGGCGCGGGCTGCGGGGGAGGGGTTCGGCCGCGGTCGGTGCCCAGCCGATCCGCAGGATGAGCTGGGGCACGGCGGCGGAGTCGAGGATGTGTCCCAGCCCCGCCGGCTACGGCTCCCTCGGCTCCCTCGCCGATCACGGCAGCGCCGAGTTCCTGCTCACCCTGCGCCACCCGTGATCTCGCCCCACCCGTAACGTGGCCGGATGATCGAGTTGCACCTGCGCGGGCGCGTGGCGCCGGGGCGGCGCGAGGACCTGGTCGCGTTTCTCCGGCAGGCGATACCG
>NZ_DASTBH010000046.1:0-3879 GCF_035712165.1 Actinophytocola sp.
AGACCGGGCGATGCGCACCGCACTGGCCCGCCGGGCGCCGACCGCCGTGATCATTCCGGTGGACCTGCAGGAGGAGAAGTACACCCCGCCGCAACACGCGTTCAAGAACGTGCCGTCCAGCCCGCCGATCGTCCCGGCCAGCACGCTGGTGCCGCCGGCGGCGGAGATCGAGCGGGCCGCCGAGGTGCTCGGCGCCGGCCGGCGGGTGGCGATGCTGGTCGGGCAGGGCGCCCGCGGAGCGGCGGCCGAACTGGGCCAGGTGGCCGAGATCACCGGAGCCGGTGCGGCCAAAGCGTTGCTGGGCAAGGATGTGCTCTCCGACGACCTGCCCTGGGTGACCGGGTCGATCGGTCTGCTGGGCACCCGGCCGAGCTACGAGCTGATGCGTGACTGCGACACCCTGCTGATCGTGGGGTCCAGCTTTCCCTACTCGCAGTTCCTGCCCGAGTTCGGGCAGGCCCGCGCGGTGCAGATCGACGTGGACGCCAGCCTGATCGGCCTGCGCTACCCGGTCGAGGTGGCCCTGGTCGGCGACGCGCAGGCCACGCTGGCCGCGCTGCTGCCCAAGCTTCGCCGGGTGAGCGACCGAAGCTGGCGCGAGACGGTGGAGAGCAACGTCGAGCAGTGGTGGGACACCATGGCCAAGCAGGCCATGCTCTCGGCCAAGCCGGTCAACCCGATGCGGATCGTGTCGGAGCTGTCCGAACGCATCCCGCACGACGCGATCGTCACCGCGGACTCCGGCTCGGCGGCCAACTGGTACGCCCGCGACCTGAGAATGCGCGGCACCATGCGCGGGTCGCTGTCCGGCACCCTGGCCACCATGGGCGTCGGCGTCCCGTATGCCATCGGCGCCAAGTTCGCGCACCCGGACCGCCCGGTGGTGGCGCTGGTCGGCGACGGCGCGATGCAGATGAACGGCCTCACCGAGCTGATCACCATCGTCAAGTACCACCACCTGTGGACCGACCCGCGCATCGCGATCTGCGTGCTGCACAACAACGATCTCAACCAGGTCACCTGGGAGCTGCGCGCGATGGGCGGCGCGCCGAAGTTCGAGCAGTCGCAGAACCTGCCGGACATCTCCTATGCCGACATCGCCCGCGCGGTCGGGTTCGAGGCCGTCACCGTGACCGACCCGGACCAACTCGCCGGCGCCTGGGACCGGGTGCTGAGCACGGAGCGGCCGGCTCTGCTGGACGTGCACTGCGATCCCGAGGTTCCGCCGATCCCGCCGCACGCCACCTTCGACCAGATCAAGGCCGCCGCCGAGGCCGTGCTCAAGGGCGACCCCAACGCCTGGCACCTGCTCGCCCAGGGCGCCAAGACCAAACTCCAGGAGGCGCTGCCCGGCCGGTAGGCGTCACAACCAGGTCGCCGCGCCGTTGGGCGGCTCGCCGCCCGCGGCGGTGAACGCGCCCAGCGCGCGCACCAGGTTGCGGCGGGCGGTGGGGGTCATGCCGGAGACGATGCGGTTGATCAGGGCGCGGCGGCGGCGCATGACGTCGCGGACCAGCGCCCGGCCGGAGGCGGTGAGGTCCACCACCAGTTCGCGCCGGGAGGCCGGGTTGGGTTCCCGGCTGATCCGGCCGGTGGTGACCAGCCGGTCCACCATGCGGGTCGCGGTGGACGGGTTGACGCCCAGCGCCCCCGCGATGGCGGTGAGCTTCAGCGGCCCGCGACCGTCGAGCACCACCAGCAACCGGAACTGCGGCAGGGTGATCGTGTCGTCGACCGCCGCGATGGAACGCGCGGACAACCCCATCAGCATCCGGGACGCGGCCAACACGGCGTCGGTCACCGCGTCGGCATCCGCTCCCGCCTCGCGGGCCGGGGTCGATGGGCTCATGGTGATAGTTGTACCGCAGGGAAGTATTGCCCGGCACAACAGTTGGCCGGTGCGTTTTCGCAGGTCGCGTTGATCAGCATCGGGCCGGACCGCCCCGCCGCCACACCATCCGGTCGGCGAGGGTTGACCACCGTTCCGACCGGGTAGTCGGGCGGTCATGGTGAGGTGTGGGTACTTTCTGTCCTGCGAGGAGTTCGGTCCGCGTGAGCTGGTGCGGCAGGCCAAGATGGCCGAGCAGGCGGGGTTCGAGGCGCTGTGGATCTCGGATCACTACCACCCGTGGAACGACGCGCAGGGCAACAGCCCGTTCGTGTGGTCGGTGATCGGAGCGCTGTCCGAAGCGACCAGCCTGCCGGTGACCACGGCGGTGACCTGCCCGACCGTGCGGATCCATCCGGCGATCATCGCCCAGGCCGCGGCCACCGCGGCGGTGCAGCACGAGGGGCGGTTCGTGCTCGGGGTGGGCAGCGGCGAGGCGCTCAACGAGCACATCTTCGGTGACGCCTGGCCGCCGGCCGGAATCCGGCTGGAGATGCTGGAGGAGGCGGTGGCGGTGATCCGGGCGCTGCACAGCGGCGAGGAGATCACCCACCACGGCCGGCACTACACCGTCGAGAACGCCCGCGTGTACACGGTGCCGGACCGCCCGGTGCCGATCTACGTCTCCGGCTTCGGGCCCAAGGCGGCCGGTCTGGCCGGACGCATCGGCGACGGCTTCGTGTGCACCAGCCCGGACGCCGACCTGGTGCGGATGTTCCGGGAGGCCGGCGGCGCCGGCAAGCCGACCCAGGGCGGGTTCAAGGTCTGCCACGCGCCCACCGCCGAGGAGGGCCTGGCCACCGCGCACCAGTTGTGGCCCAACGCGATGCTGCCCGGCGAGCTCGCCCAGGTGCTGCCGACGCCCCGGCACTTCGAGCAGGCTTCCGAACTGGTGGGCAAGGACCTGATGTCCGGCACGCTGCCCTGCGGACCCGACCCGCAGTCCTATTTGGACACGTTGCGCGGGTACCTCGACGCCGGGTTCGACGAGGTCTACGTCAACCAGATCGGCCCGGACCAGGAGCGGTTCTTCCGGTTCTGGGAGCGCGAGATCCGCCCCGCCATTCCCCAACTCGCCCACGTCTGAAAGGAACCTTCCCGAATGTCGACCGACGCCATCGTGCTGCTCAAGGACGACCACAAGGAGATCCGCAAACTCTTCCGGGAGTTCGAGAACACCGGCAAGAACGCCAAGGCCAGCAAGGGAAAGATCGTCAACCGGATCCTCGAGCTGCTCACGGTGCACACCTACATCGAGAACGAGGGCATGTACCCCAAGGTTCGCGAGCTCGTCCCCGACCTGGAGGACGATGTGCTCGAGTCCTACGAGGAGCACCACGTCGCCGACGTGCTCTGCGTCGAGCTCGCCGCGATGGACCCGGACGACGAACGGTTCGAGGCCAAGACCACCGTCCTGATCGAGAGCGTCACCCACCACATGGAGGAAGAGGAGCAGGACTGGTTCCCCAAGGTGCGCGCCGCCCTCGGCCGCAAGCAACTCCAGGACATCGGCGCCCACATGATCCAGCTCCGGGCCAAGGCACCCCGCAAACCCAGCCAACCCAGCGCCCTGAAGAAGGCCGCCGACGCCGTGCTGAGCTGAGCCGCCCGGCGTCGCACCTTCGCGCTAGCCTGCACGGGAACTGACGTCGAACCTGGGGGAGCGATGCCGGAGCGGGTGCCGGGCGGGGATCAGGTCTGGGACGGGCTCGGACGTCCGGTCGGGGCGGAGCGGCTGTACAGCAGTCCACGGTCGCGGGTCTGGTTGGCCGACCTCGGCGAGCGTCGCGTGGTGGTGAAGCAGGTGGTGGACGGCGCGGACGCCGACGCCAGGTACGCGCGGGAGTTGGCGGCGCTGCGGCTCGCCGGGGCGCGGCGGCCGCCGCTGGTGCCGGAGTTGCTGGCGGCGGACCCGGCGGTGCGGGTGCTCGTGCTGGAGTACCTGGACGCCGAACCCGGGCTGCCGGACTGGGTGAGCTTCGCTGCCGGAC
>NZ_DASTBH010000047.1:0-2483 GCF_035712165.1 Actinophytocola sp.
GGTTCCTGGCCGACGAGCCGGCCGACGCCGGGGCGGTGTCGGCCACCGCCGCGTACACCCGCTGGCAGCCGCTCGGGCCGGTGCTGGCGATCATGCCGTGGAACTTCCCGTTCTGGCAGGTGGTCCGGTTCGCCGCGCCCGCGCTGATGGCCGGCAACGTCGGGCTGCTCAAGCACGCGTCCAACGTGCCGCAGACCGCGCTGCGCCTGGAGCAGGTCTTTCGCGACGCCGGCTTCCCGGACGGCGCGTTCCAGACCCTGCTGGTCGGCTCGGACGCGATCGAGGCGGTGCTGACCGACCCGAGGGTGGTGGCCGCCACCCTGACCGGCAGCGAGGCGGCCGGCCGGGCGGTGGCCGCGATCGCCGGCCGGGAGATCAAGAAGACCGTGCTCGAGTTGGGCGGCAGCGACCCGTTCGTGGTCATGCCCTCGGCCGACCTGGAGCGGGCCGCCGCGGTGGCGACCACGGCGCGGTGCCAGAACAACGGGCAGAGCTGCATCGCGGCGAAGCGCTTCATCGTGCACGCCGACGTGGCCGAGGAGTTCGGTGAGCTGTTCGTGAAGAACATGTCCTCGCTGGTGGTCGGCGACCCGATGGCGGAGAGCACCGACGTCGGACCGCTGGCCACCGAGCAGGGCCTGAGCGAGGTCGTCGAGCAGGTCGACGACGCGGTCGCCAAGGGCGCGCGGCTGCGTTGCGGCGGCCGCCGGGTCGACCGGCCGGGCTGGTTCTACCCGCCGACCGTGGTCTCCGGCATCACACCGCAGATGCGGATGTACCGCGAGGAGGTGTTCGGCCCGGTCGCCGCGCTGCACGTGGTGCCCGATCTCGACGCGGCCATCCGGCTGGCCAACGACACCGACTTCGGACTCGGCGCGAACGCCTGGACGCGGGACGACGCCGAGCGCGACCGGTTCGTCGCCGAGCTCGACGCCGGGCAGGTCTTCATCAACGGGATGGTCACCTCCTATCCTGATCTTCCGTTCGGCGGGGTGCGCAACTCCGGCTACGGGCGCGAGCTGGGCGCCCTGGGCATCCGGGAGTTCTGCAACGCCAAGACCGTGTGGATCGGGAGCTGATCGAATTCATGGTGGGAGAGTTCGTGGTCCGGCCGGTCGGGCGGGTCGAGTCCCCGCTCACCGACCGGGCGCAGGCGCCGAAGCAGGGCGATGAGGGCGCGCCGGACTGCTGGCTGGTGTTCGAGCCGGCCATGGCCGACGCGCTGCGCGACGTCCGCGTCGGCGCCGAGGTCCTGGTGCTGACCTGGTTCGACCGGGCCAGCCGGGACGTGCTCGCGGTGCACCCGCGCGACGACGAATCCCGCCCGCTGACCGGCGTGTTCAGCACCCGCTCGCCGGACCGGCCCAACCCGGTCGGACTGCACCGGGTGACGGTCCTGGCCGTGGCCGGCGTGCGGGTTCAGGTGCGTGACCTCGAGGCACTGGACGGCACCCCGATCGTGGACGTCAAACCGGTGCTGGACCGGGACACCGAGCGCTGATCAGGGTTCGAGCACGAACACCGGGATCTGGCGCTCGGTCTTGGTCTGGTACTCCGCGTAGTCCGGCCACGCCTGCACCGCGCGGTCCCACCACAGCGCCTTCTCCTCGCCGGTGACCTCGCGGGCGGTCAGCTCGTGTTTGGCCGGGCCGTCCTGGAGCTTGACCTTCGGGTGGGCCAGCAGGTTGTAGTACCAGACCGGGTGCTTCGGCGCGCCGCCCAGCGAGGCGACCACCGCGTAGCTGCCCTCGTGCTCGACCCGCATCAGCGGGGTCTTGCGGACCTTGCCGGTCCGCGCGCCCTCGGTGGTCAGGATGATCACCGGCTTGCCCCGCAGCGTGGTCCCCTCGGTTCCACCCGAGCTTTCGTACCGTTCCACCTGCTCGCGAACCCAATCGTTCGGGCTCGGCTCGTAGTCGCCGTTCGATGCCATACCAAGGTCAGCAACTCACACTGGCCCGCTATTCCGTTTTGGCCCGCACCCAAATGGGTAAACCCATCGTCACGACGCCGCCGAGCGAGGGACGGGCCATGGACGTGCGCCGAAACAGCGAGGTGGACGACACCGCGGCCGGGTTGGCCGAGCAGGCCCGCCAGGCGATGCTGAGCCTGTACCTGCGCTCGGCCGGCATGAACGGAACCGACGGGATCGGTACCGCGGCCGAGGTCTGCCAGGTGCTCGCCTCGATGAAGGCTCTGGTGGAGAACCTGGTCCGGAGCCTGCCCGAGTTCGCCGCGTTGCTGGAGCGGGATCTGCTGGGCGGCACGCTGCCCGGCACCACGAGTGGGGTCGCCTTCGACGGTCTGACCCGGTCCATGCGCGACGCCGCCGCGGCCCTGGCCCGGGCCCGCAACGTGGGCGCGCAGCTCGGCCGGGATCTGGAGTCGGCTCAGGTGGCCAGCCGGGGGCTGGTCAGCCCGTAAGCGCTTCGGCGGCCGCTTCGGCGCACACCCGGGCGGCGCCGTGGGTAGCGATGTGCACC
>NZ_DASTBH010000048.1:0-11899 GCF_035712165.1 Actinophytocola sp.
CCGGCCGATGTAGTAGCCCAGCATGGCCGAGCACCACGGCTCGTTGAGCGTCGTCCAGGTGGACACCCGGTCGCCGAGGGCGTCGAACACCAGCCCGGCGTAGTCGGCCAGCCGGTAGGCGGTGTCCCGGGCCGGCCACCCGCCGGCGTCCTCCAGCTCCTGCGGCAGGTCCCAGTGGTAGAGCGTGACCCACGGATCGATGCCGGCGCCGAGCAGCTCGTCGACCAGCCGGTCGTAGAACGCCATCCCGGCGGCGTTCACCGGGCCCTTGCCGCCGGGCTGGACGCGTGGCCAGGCCACCGAGAACCGGTAGGTGTCGATGTCCAGCTCGCGCATCAGCGCCACGTCCTGGGGCATCCGGTGGTAGTGGTCGCACGCGACGTCGCCGGTGTCGCCACCGTCGATCGCGCCCGGCACCCGGCAGTAGGTGTCCCAGATGGACGGTCCGCGACCGTCCTCGGTCACCGCGCCCTCGATCTGGTAGGCCGACGTGGCCACCCCCCACCGGAACGACGCCGGCAGGCTCGCGATCAGATCGCCTTCGGTCTGGGCCCCCGCCAGTGCAGCTGTCGTGTCCAAGATCCCATCCTCCTCCATGTCGACATTACGACACGCTCATGTGTGCAGCCAGCACGCGACGGTCCGGTCCGCCCCCTCCTGCCGCGCGGGGCTGGTCAGCGCCGGAACCGACGCCGCGCACGGGTCGAACACGCGCGGGCAGCGCGGGTGGAACGCACATCCGGTCGGCATGGCGCGCAGGTCGGGTGGGGAGCCGGGAATCCCGAAGTGCTCCCGGCGGGGTCCGCGCGGCGCCGGGAACGAGCTGAGCAGCCCGGTGCTGTACGGGTGCAGCGACTGCCGGTACAGCTCGGCGGCCGGCGCGACCTCGACGATCCGGCCGCCGTACATGATCGCGATCCGGTCGGCGAACTCCACCAGCAGGGACAGGTCGTGGGTGATGAACAGCACCGAGAACCCGACACGCTCCCGCAGCTCGCGCAGCTGGGCCAGGATCTGCCGCTGCACCACCACGTCCAGCGCGGTGGTCGGCTCGTCCAGCACCACCACGCGCGGCTCCAGCGCCATCGCCATCGCGATCATCACCCGCTGCCGCATGCCGCCGGAGAGCTGGTGCGGGTAGGCGTCCAGCCGGTCGGCGCTGATCCCCACCAGATCCAGCAGTTCGCGGGCGCGCCGGCGGCGGCCGGCCGAGGTGGTGCCCGGCCGGTGCGCGGCCAGCACGTCGCCGAGCTGCGCGGCCACCGTGTGCACCGGGTTGAGCGAGTTCATCGCGCCCTGGAACACGATCGACACCTCGGCCCAGCGCAACCGGCGCAGCGCCTGGGCGGACAGGGTCAGGACGTCGACCGGCGCGCCGTCCTCCGGGTGGTAGGTGACCGTCCCGGCGCGGATCACACCGGGCGGGGGGAGCAGCCGCAGCATGCCGTAGGCCAGCGTGGACTTCCCGCTGCCGCTCTCCCCGGCCAGGCCGAGAACCTCGCCGCGGTGCAGGGTGAGGTCGACCGAGCGCACCGCCCGCACGTTGCTTTCGCCGAGCCCGTAGTCGACGGTCAGGCCGCTGATCTCCAGCACCGGCGCGTTCATGACTTCTCCGGTACGACCGGGGTGAACCCGACCTGGCCCACGGACACGTTGCGCAGCCGGGGGTTGACGAACTCGTCGATGCCGAAGTTGAGCAGCGCCAGGCCGGTGCCGAGCAGGGCGATGGCCAGGCCCGCCGGGACGAACCACCACCAGGCGCCCTGCGCGAGGGCCTGCTGGCTCTGCGCCCAGAACAGGATCGTGCCCCAGTTCCATTCGGACACCCCGGAGATCCCGATGAACGCCAGGGCGATCTCGGCGAGCACCGCGAAGATCACGGTGTCGACGAACCGGGCGGCGATCACCGCGGTCAGGTTCGGCAGCAGCTCGAACCCGATGATCCGCCAGCTCGGCTCGCCGACGGCCCGGGCCGCCTCGGCGAAGTCGCGCCGGCGCAAGGACAGCGTCTGCGCGCGGAGCACGCGGGCACTCCACGGCCAGGTGGTCGCGCCCAGCACCAGGGCGATGGTGAGGTCGTTCGCCTCCTCCATGATCGTGCCGATCATGATCACCAGCAGCAGCACCGGGATCACCAGGATCACGTTGGACAGCACGGAGAGCAGCTCACCCAGCACGCCGGTGAAGTAGCCGGAGGTGACCCCGATGACGACCGCGAGCACGGTGGCGATCACCCCGGCGAGCAGGCCGACGAACAGCACGCTGCGGGCGCCGACCAGCATCTGGCTCAGGATGTCCTGGCCGAGGTGGGTGGTGCCCAGCCAGTGCGCGCCGGACGGCCCGGCCACCAGGTCGTTGCTCCGCGCGGACGGGTCGTAGGGCGCGATCACCGGCCCGATCACCGCGAGCAGCACGAAGAACCCCAGGATCGCCAGGCCGGCGATGACCTTGCCGTTGGCGACGAACCGCAGGCGCCGGCGCCGTGATGGCGGGAGGACGGCGCCGGCGGGCTCTGGTGCGATCGAGGTGATGTCCACCGTGGGCAGTGCCATCGCCTCAACCCTCCCTGCGGGTTCGGGGGTCCAGCAGCATGTAGACCAGGTCGGCGAGCAGGTTGGCGGCCAGCACGGACAGCGTCAGGATCAGGAAGATGCCCTGCAGCAACGGGTAGTCCTTGGCGCCGACCGCCTGGAAGAGTTGGTAGCCGACCCCCGGATAGGAGAACACGATCTCCACCAGCAGCGTGCCGCCGACGATCAGCCCCAACTGCAGGGCGAAGCCGGACACGTTGGGCAGCAGCGCGTTGCGGGCGGCGTAGCTGAGCATCACCCGGCGTTCGGGCAGCCCCTTGGCATGCGCGACGGTGATGTAGTCCTCGGCGGTCACCGTGATCATCATGTTCCGCATGGAGATCACCCAGCCGCTCATCGTGGTGATCAGGATGGTCAGCGCGGGCAGCAGGGTGTGCGACACCGCGCTGCCGATGAACGCCCAGTCCCAGCCCGGAACCACGCCGGGGTCATAGCCGCCGCCTGCCGGGAACGGCCCGCCCTGGCCGGCCAGCAGCGTGATCGCGATCAGCCCGAGCCAGAAGTACGGGATCGAGGCCAGGAACGTGGTGACCGGCAGCAGGGCGTCGGTCCACGATCCGCGCCGCCAGCCGGCCAGCATGCCGAGCCCGGTGCCCAGCAGGAAGGCCACCACCGTGGTGAAACCGACCAGAGCGAGGGTCCAGGGCAGGCTGTCCCCGATCACCTCGGTCACCGGGGTGGGGAAGAACGTGAAGGACAGCCCGAGGTCGCCGTGCAGCAGTTGGCCCCAGTAGGCGAGGTACTGCTCGACCAGACCCTGGCTCTTGTCCAGCCCGAACAGCACGTACAGCGACGCGATGGCGTCGGTGTCCAACTGGCCCTGGGCCCGGCTGATCAGCGACAGCACCGGGTCGCCCGGCATCAGCCGGGGGATCAGGAAGTTCAGCGTGACCGCGGCCCACGCGGTGAACGCGTAGAAGGCGAGCCGGCGCAGCACGTAGGCCATGGCTCACCCGGTCTCGGGCCGGTAGAGCCAGCACGCCGTCCAGTGTCCGGTCTCGGTGAGCTCGAACCGGGGCGGGACCTCGGTTTCGCACACCGCGAGCGCGTGCGGGCAGCGGGGGTGGAACCGGCACCCGGCCGGCGGGTGGATCAGGCTCGGCGGCTCACCGGTGGCCTCCTCGGTGGGCGCAGCGACCCGGTCCGGGTCCGGCGCGGAGTCGATCAGCAGTCGGGTGTAGGGGTGGGCGGCCCGCTGGGTGACGGTCTCGCTGTCCCCGCCCTCGACCACCCGTCCGGCGTACATGACCAGCATCTCGTCGGCGAAGTAGCGGGCCGAGGCGATGTCGTGGGTGATGTAGAGGATCGCCAGGTCGAGCCGGTTTCGCAGGTCGCGCAACAGGTTCAGCACACCGAGCCGGATCGAGACGTCCAGCATGGACACCGGCTCGTCGGCCAGCAGCACCTCCGGCCGGGCGGCCAGGGCGCGGGCGATGGCCACCCGCTGGCGCTGCCCGCCGGACAGCTCGTGCGGGAACTTCTCCAGGTACCGCTCCGGCGGGGTGAGCTGCACCTGGGCCAGCAGGTCGCCGGGTTTCGCGTCGGCCCGGCCGTGGATGTGCAGCGCCCGGGTGAGGTGGTAGCGCACGGTGTGCGCCGGGTTGAGCGAGGAGAACGGGTCCTGGAACACCAGCTGCACCCGCCGGCAGTAGGCCCGGAACCGCCGGCCGCCCTTCACCGAGACCGGCCGGCCGTGCAGCCGGATCACGCCGGAGGTGCGCGGATGCAGCTGGGCGAGCAGCCGGGCCACGGTGGACTTGCCCGAGCCGGACTCGCCCACCATCGCGGTGACCCGCCCGCGGCGCAGTTCGAGGTCCACGTCGTCGACCGCGTGCACCTCGCGCCGGGTCCGGGTGAAGAGCTCACGAACCCCCCGGCGGACCGGGAAGTGCTTGGTCAGTCCCGCCGCGTCCAGCACCACCTCTTCGGTGGCGCCGGACGCGGCGGGCATGGCCGCCTCGATCATCACGCCGGCTTGAGCCGGAGCAGGATGTCCACGGCGTTGATCAGGGTCGGCTGCGCCGGGGCGTAGGGGTTCGCCTCGTCCGGCCACCCGACCCAGTTCTTCGTGCTGTACACGCCGCCGCCGTTGGCCGCGGAGGTCGGGATCATCGGCATCTGCTCGGTCATGATCTTCTGCAACCGGTTCATCGCGGTGGTGCGAGCCGCGTCGTCGGTGGCGTTGGCGTACTGGTCGAGCGCCGCGGTCGCCTCGGCGTTGCGGTAGCGGCCCCAGTTCCCGTTGACCCCGGCGGTGCCGACCGGCTTGTAGAGGTTGCCGTCCATCACGGACTGGTAGATGTCGTAGGGCGTGGCCCCGTTGTTGGTCCAGTGCATGGCGCCCTCGAACTGGCCGGTGTCGATGTTCTCGGTCCACACGTCCTGGTTGGCCTTGTCCACCTTGGCCTCGATGCCGATGGTGGCCAGGTTCTCCTTGATGATCTCGAGGTCGGTGATGTAGTCCGACCAGCCGGCCGGGTTGGACAGCGTGATGGTGACCGGCTTTCCGGACGGGTCGGAGAGCTTGCCGCCGTCGAGCTTGAACCCGGCCCCGGTCAGTTCCCGTTTGGCGCCCTCGACGTCGACGGTGACCTTCTTGCCCTGGAACTCGGGCGCGATGAACTTGTCGCCGGCCGGGGTGGGGATGCCGGTGACGCTGTCCACCTTGGGGTAGAAGTAGCCGGCCTCGCCCTGCATGAAGATGTCGTCACGGTTGATCACCATGGCCATCGCCCGGCGCAGCGCCGGGTTGTCGAACGGCGCGCGCTCGGTGTTGAGGAACAGGCCGTGGATGCCGAGGATCGCGGGGAACCAGATCTTGTGGTTGGCCGGGTCCTTGTCGACGTAGACGGCCTTGTAGTTCGGGATGAACACGAAGCTCCACTCGGCCGTTCCGTTGGCCAGGGCGGTGGTCTGCGCGTTGTTGTCGGTGTAGGAGGTGTACCGCAGTTCCTTGATCTTGGGCAGGTCCTGCCAGTACTCGTCACGCCGCAGGAGCGTCGTGGTCTGCGGGGTGAAGGTCTTCAACGTGTACGGCCCGGTGCCGACCGGTTGCTTGACCGGGTCCTTGGCCGGGTCGGCGATCTGCGACCACAGGTGCTCGGGCACGACGAACGTGGACAGGATCTTGACCTGGTTGACGAACTGGGGCTTGGTGAAGGTGACCGTGACCTGGTTGCCGCTGTCGGCGACGGTGTCGTACGGGATCGCGTCGATGTTGAGCGCCGGGGTCTTCTTCAGCAGTTCGAAGGTGTAGGCCACGTCGGCGGCGGTCATCGGCTTGCCGTCGGAGAACTTCACGTTGTCCCGGATGGTCAGCGTGAGCTTCTTGAAGTCGGGGGACCACTCCCACTTGGTCGCCAGCCAGGGTTTGCCGGGCTGGTCGGGCTGGACCGCGTTGGTCATCACCAGCGGCTCGTAGATCACCCGGCGGTAGCCGAGCGAGGCGCCGGCCGAGGTGCCCAGGAACGGGTTGTGGTTCTCGGTCTGTGGGCCGTTCGGCATGCCGATGTTGAGCACGTCGGTCGCGGCGTTCTGCGGGTTTTCACCCCCGCCGCCGCAGGCGGTGAGCAGCGAGATACCCAGAGTGGCCGCGGTCGCGATCGCGGCAAGACGGCGAATCTGCATCGATTCCTCCTCCGGGAACAGGGGTGAGGAGAGAAAGGTCTGGACCGCAGCCGAGTCAACCGGTGTGAACCGGGTCACGTCAAGTCTTAGTTTAAGAAGAAAACTAAGTTCCGATGAAACTGGCAGCGACGCCAGCTCCGACCTGGTTGAATCTGCGCATGCAGCCGAAGCGCGCCACCGTCAAGGACCTGCGCCGTCGCAACCGGTCGACGTTGCTGTCCACCCTGTTCTTCGACGGTCCGCTGAGCCGGTTCGAGCTGGGCGAGCGCACCGGCCTGTCCGCCGCGACGGTCAGCAACGTCACCGCCGAGTTGGTGGACGAGCGGCTGATCGTCGAGGCCGGGTTCGTCGAGTCGGACGGCGGGCGGCCGCGGGTGCTGCTCCGGGTCGATCCCGGCTACCGCCGGGTGATCGGCATCGACATGGGGGAGACCGGCCTGACCATCGAGTTGTTCGACCTGGCCATGGACCGGCTGGCCACGGTCGACCGGCCGCTGGCCACCACCCATCCGGACCCGGTCGTGGTCGCGGCCGAGATCGCCGCCGGAGTGAGCGAGATCCTGCGCACCGCGGCGGTCGCGGACACCGACGTGCTCGGCGTCGGCCTCGCCGTGCCCGGCACCGTCGAGCAGGGCGGCACGGTGCGGGTGCACGCCCAGACCATCGGCTGGGACGGCGTGCCGCTGGCCGACCTGCTCGGCTCGGCGGGCCTGGACCTGCCGCTGTTCGTGGAGAACGGGGCCAAAACCCTCGGCCAGGCGGAAATGTGGTTCGGCGCCGGCCGGGGCGCGCGCCACGCGGTCATCGCGCTGATCGGATCCGGGGTGGGCGCCACCGTGGTCACCGACGGCAGCACCTACCGCGGGGTCACCAGCAGCGCCGGGGAGTGGGGGCACACGACGCTGGTCTACGGCGACCGCCCGTGCCGGTGCGGCTCCCGGGGCTGCCTGGAGGCCTACGTCGGCGCCGAGGGAATCCTGGACCGGTACCGCCGGGCCCGGGGCGGCCGGGCCATCCCGCGGCCGGACGAGCAGTCCCAGCTGGACTTCCTGCTGGCCGCCGCCGACCGGTCCCGCACCGCGGCCCGGATCCTGGAGGAGACCGTCGGCTACCTCGGCGCCGGGATCGCCAACCTGGTCAACCTGTTCAACCCGGAGCGGATCGTGCTCGGCGGCTGGGCCGGCCTGGCGCTGGGCACCCGGCTGCTGCCCGACATCCGGTCCGCCACCGCCGCCCACGCCCTGCATCACGCCTACGACAAGACCTCCATCGAGCTCGGCGTGCTCGGCCCGGACGCGGTCGCCGTCGGCGCCGCCACCCTCCCGGTCGCCGCGCTGCTCGAGGCCGGCGGCGACCTCCGCCCGGCCGGTGTCGCGCGACTATCCTGATCGGCAGTCAGCACACATGAGGCGGGATCTATGCGAGTCACCATCGCCGAGGTGGCCCGGCGGGCGCGGGTCAGTAAGGCGACGGTGTCGCGGGTGCTGAACAACAAGGGCGACGTGGATGCCAGCACAGCGATCCGGGTGCGCGAGGTGATCGCCGCGACCGGGTACACGCCGAGCGCCCGCGCGGTGGGCCTGGCCAAGGGCCGGGCGCAGACGGTGGGGATGCTGGTGCCGAGCCTGACCTGGCCGTGGATGGGCGACGTGCTGCAGGGGGTCGCCGACGTGCTCGAGGCCCGGGGCTACGGCCTGCTGCTCAACACGATGAACCGGGGCGGCGACTCGCTGACCCAGTTCGCCCGGCACGTGTCGGCCAACGCGTTCGACGGCCTGCTGCTGATCGAGCCGCCGGACACGCTGAGCTACATCACCCGGTTGCACGAGAACGGCCTGCCGGTGGTCATGATCGACGACCGCGGCCACCATCCGGGCTTTCCGTCGGTGGCCACCAGCAACCGCGAGGGCGCCTCGGACGCGGCCGCGCACCTGCTGGGCACCGGCCGGCGGCGGCTCGCGATGATCACCGGGCCGGCCGAGTTCGGCTGCACCCGGGACCGGGTCGACGGGTTCCGCACCATCCTCGACGACGCCGGGGTGGAGT
Source organism: Actinophytocola sp. (assembly GCF_035712165.1). Classification (GTDB taxonomy): domain Bacteria; phylum Actinomycetota; class Actinomycetes; order Mycobacteriales; family Pseudonocardiaceae; genus DASYTH01. The sequence goes on from NZ_DASTBH010000048.1 coordinate 8,265, forward strand.
TCGACCGGCGGCTGCAGGTGGAGGGGGACTTCACCCGGACGGGCGGGGACGCGGCGCTGCGCCGGATGCTCGCGGCCGGGGCGGAGTTCGACGCGGTGTTCGCGCACAACGACCTGACCGCGGTCGGGGTCCTCGACGCGCTGCGCGCAGCCGGCCGCACGGTGCCGGACGACGTCGCGGTGGTCGGGTTCGACGACATCCCGGTGGCCGCGCACACCCGGCCGGCGCTGACCACGGTGCGCCAGCCGTCCCGGGAGATGGGGGAGAAGGCGGCCTCGCTGCTGCTGTCCCGGCTGGCCGGGGAGACCCTGCCGGAGGATCCCTTGATCGTTCCCACCTCGCTGGTGATCCGCGAGAGCACCGCGTAACCGGATCGGCGCCGGTCAGCAGGCCACGCGGTTTTGGTCTCCCGGGTCGCCCACCGGGACCCGCCTAGCTGGGCTTCTTGACGGTCCGAATTCGGGTCGGTTAAATGCCTGACACGAGCTCCGGAACCGGTTCCGGAACCGGTTCCGGCCCTCGCTCCCCTGCACCCTCTCCGATGGGCCTCAACGATGAGATTCCATTCCCGTTCCACCGCGCTCGCGGCAGCGGCTGTGACGCTGCTGGGTCTGATCACCACGAGCACCACCGCACACTCCGCACCGCTCGCGTGCGGAACCGTCAACGTCGCGCTGAACCGGCCGGCCACCGCGTCCTCTGTGGAGAACGCCGGATTCCCGGCCGGCAACGCGGTCGACGGCAACGCCGGCACCCGCTGGTCGAGCCAGTTCAGTGACCCGCAGTGGATTCAGGTCGACCTCGGCAGTTCGCGGCCGGTCTGCCGGGTCGGGCTGGTCTGGGAGGCCGCCTACGGGCGGGCCTACCAGCTCCAGGTCTCCGACAACGCCAGCACCTGGACCACGATCTTCTCCACCACCACCAGCACCGGCGGCACGCAGAGCCTGGACGTGGTCGGCACCGGCCGCTACGTGCGGATGCTCGGCTCCGCCCGGGCCACCCAGTGGGGTTACTCCTTGTTCGAGCTCACCGTCAACGTCGACGACGGCGGCACCGGACCAGGCCCGGTGCGACCGACCGACCCGCTGAACCCGGACCTCGGCCCGAACACGTTCGTGTTCAGCCCGAGCACGCCGGCCGGCGAGATCCAGAACCGCGCCAACACCATCGCCAGCCAGATGCGCACCAACCAGTTCGGCACCCAGCGCTACGCGATGCTGTTCAAGCCGGGCACCTACACCGCCAACATCGACCTGCGGTTCTACACCCACGTCGCGGGCCTCGGCCTGTCCCCGGACGACACCAACCTCAACGGGCACGTGCGGGTCGAAGCGGACTGGTTGCAGCAGGGCGACAACCCGAACAACCTGGGCAACGCGACGCAGAACTTCTGGCGCATGGCCGAGAACATGTTCGTGCACCTGCCCGGCGGCCAGATCGAGCGGTGGGCGGTGTCGCAGGCCGCGCCGTACCGCCGGATGCACCTGTCCGGCCAGGTGCAGTTGTGGAACGGCGGCGACGGCTGGTCCAGCGGCGGTCTGATCGCCGACTCCCGAATGGACGGTGTGGTCGTCTCCGGTTCGCAGCAACAGTTCCTGACCCGCAACAGCGCGCTGAACGGTGGCTGGAACGGGTCGGTGTGGAACATGGTGTTCGTCGGCTCGACCGGCACCCCCGCCCAGAACTTCCCGAACCCCTCGCACACCGTGGTGGACAACACGCCCAAGATCCGCGAGAAGCCGTTCCTGTACGTCGACGGCTCGGGCAGCTACAACGTGTTCGTGCCGGCCATCCGGCAGAACGCCCGGGGCACCTCGTGGGGCGCCGGAACCCCGGCCGGCACGTCGATCTCGCTGTCGCAGTTCTTCATCGTGCGGCCGTCGGACAGCGCGGCGACGATCAACGCGGCGCTGGCCGCCGGGCGGCATCTGCTGTTCCAGCCCGGGATCTACCACCTCAACGACACGATCCGGGTGACCCGCGCGGACACCGTCGTGCTCGGCCTCGGGTTGGCCACGCTGATCCCGGACACCGGGCTGCCGGCCATCACGGTGTCCGATGTGGACGGTGTGAAGCTGGCCGGCCTGCTGGTCGACGCCGGTCCGGTCAACTCGCCGGTGCTGGTCGAGATGGGTCCGGCCGGCTCGACGGCCAGCCACAGTGCGAACCCGTCGTCCCTGCACGACGTGTTCTTCCGGGTCGGCGGCGCCGGTGCCGGCCGGGCCACGGTCAGCCTGCGGATCAACAGCAACGACGTGATCGGCGACCACATGTGGCTGTGGCGCGGCGACCACGGTGCCGGCGTCGGCTGGACGGTGAACACCGCGGCCAACGGCCTGGTGGTCAACGGCAACAACGTGCTGATGTACGGCCTGTTCGTCGAGCACTACCAGCAGTTCAACGTGGTCTGGAACGGCAACGGCGGGCGGACCTACTTCTTCCAGAACGAGATGCCCTACGACCCGCCCAACCAGGCGGCCTGGGGCAGCAGCGGCGGCGGCGCGCTGGGCTGGGCCTCCTACAAGGTGGCCAACTCAGTGACCAGCCACGAGGCCTGGGGCGTCGGAAGCTACTGCTTCTTCAACGTCAACCCGGCCGTGGTGGCCAGTCGCGCGTTCGAGGTGCCCAACACGCCGAACGTGCGGTTCCACGACCTGGTGTCGGTCTCGCTCGGCGGCGTCGGCACGATCAACCGGGTCATCAACGACACCGGCGGCACCGCGAACACCGCGACGCAGGTGGTCTATCTGGTGAACTATCCGTAGCCATAGCCCCCTGCTGATCCGACGCCTGGCGCCCCGGTCCGGTTCGACCGGGGCGTCGGGCAGTGCGGACCGGGCGAGCCGGCGGGTTGCCTCGACTCCGGTGGATGGAATGAGCATGACCCCTCGATTCGGTGCTGTGTGGACGTTTCCGTGCCGGCACCATCGACGTTAGGTCGGCGAAGTTCATACGTCCAATGCAACTATGTACCGGATTTCATGCACTGTGGGCATGATGGACGAATGGAGCTACGACACCTGCGGTCGTTCGCGGTGACGGCAGAGGAACTGCACGTGGGGCGGGCGGCGGCGCGGCTGCACCTGACCCAGCCGTCGCTGAGCCGGCAGATCGCCGCCCTGGAGCACGACGTCGGGGTCGCGCTGTTCACCCGGGTGCGCAGGCGGTTCGGGCTCACGCCGGCGGGGGAGGTGTTTCTCGGCGCGGCCCGGGACATCATGCGGCGGGCGGACCGGGCGGTGGCCGACGCGCGCACCGCGGACCGGGGTGAGCTGGGCACGCTGCGGCTGGGTTTCGTGCAGTCCGCGACGTTCGAGGCGCTGCCGCGGTTGCTCGACGCGTTCCGCCGCGCCCACCCCCGGGTGACGCTGCGCCTGGAGACCATGACCACGCTCCGGCAGGCCGCCGCGCTGCGCGACGGCGACCTCGATGTCGGCCTGCTTCGGCTGCCGGTCGGCGAGCCCGGACTGGCCACCCGGGTGATCTCGCACGACCCGCTGGTCGTGGCGCTGCCCGCCGGCCATCCGCTGGCCAGGCGGGTGCGGGTGCCACTGCGGGCGCTGGCCGGCGAGCCGTTCGTGCTCTACACCCGCGCCTCCGGCCCGTCCGTGCAGGACGCGATCGTCGGCCACTGC
>NZ_DASTBH010000049.1:0-6469 GCF_035712165.1 Actinophytocola sp.
GGCGACTCGAACGCGCATAGTTGGGTCGCGTTGGACGATGCATACGGTGACTCTCTGTGACTGAAGAGTCTGTCGTGGTGCCTGGATGTTTGCGCGGGTTGCCGTCACGGTTGCCGTCACCATTTAGTGAGGTAGTCACGAGTCCCTGGTCGTGTTCGCCCTGTTCGGATCTTGCGGTGCTATCCCGTCGCCGTCGTCCCGCCCTTCGGGGAGCGCGGCAGGGCCGGCCCTGGTGTGCTCGGCTTCGCCCGGGATGACGGTGGCGGGGGTGGCGGCTATCCCGGAGCCCGAGGCCCCCGCCGGATGCGTCTGGGTTTCCTCCGCGCGGAGTTGGTGTGGCCGGCCGGCGCGGGCGGCGGCCGAAGGCCAGAGCCCGGCGCCGAGCCGGCACGGTCGCGACCACGCCGGGCGGGCCGAATGAGCAACGCGCACTGGACCTTGTTCAAGAGAATCCGCAATACGGTACCCGGCTTCCGGTCACTATGAAGGACCCGAGATGGGGCGCCGACGATGGTTGGGTGAAGATGTCGCAGACCGTGGATGGCGTCGAAATCCACTACGTCTATAACTTTGGGACTGGCGTGGCTGACGATTTCAAGTTCAAGGACTGGACGGAACCGGAGTAACTGGGCGATGAGATTGCTCTGCGTCGGCAGTGTCGGAAGCGACTTGCCTGCGGATGTGCTGGAGAAGTCGGGCAATACGGCCGCGTCCAGGTTCAATGTGACGGTCGGTCAGGAATACGCCGCCCAGGCGATCACTCTCTGGACATACGGCCTTGGCGTCCTCATAGTCGATGACACGGACAGGCCGAATTGGAAGCCAATGGAACTCTTCGTCGTCTCCGACGGGCGAATTCCGCACGGCTGGCAATTCTCCCCCGTCAAGGATCGCGATCCGGTTCTCGCACTATGGGGATATCCGACGCTCATTCGCGATCCCCGGCACCACGATGAGCTCATCGAACGTGACCTGGGGGCCTACAGAATTTTTCTCCGCGAAACGGGAGGAGGGGATGTCAATCGGTGACATGTCGGGTGGCTGCGACGAGCAGAAGCCGTCCCGGACAGACCGTCCTCCCGGGAGCCGCTTCTGTCGGTGTGGTGGGGCGTCAGAGGGTGGCCTCCGGGGGGAATCGGGTGACGGCGTCGGTGAGGGCTTGGGCGATGGTGGTGTGGTAGGCGGCGTTGGGAGCGTTGCCGGTCAGCAAGGCGGGGTCGATCTGGTTGGGGTGGGCGGGATCGCGGACGGCGGCGGCGAGGTCGACGATCTGGACGGCGCCGTAGTTGGGGAAGTTACTGAGCAGGTCGGCGTTGAGGGCCTGGCGTTGTAGCTCCCGCGGGTCGTTGTCGGCCAGGCCGAGCGCGGGGACGGTGGTGATGATGACGTTGACGAGCGCGCCGTTGGTGCGGCGGTGGTTGCGCAGACCGGTGTCGCTGCTGACGGCCATCAGCTTCCTGAGGTCCTGGGTGATGGTGTCGCGGTTGCGGCCGGCGAGGATGTCGTTGGCGCCCAAGGCAACGATCACGGTGCGCAGGGCGGGTTGGTTGAGCACCGTGGTGTCGAGCGACACGGGTGCCCTGGCGACGGTGGGGGCGCCCAGCCCGGGTCGGTTGCCGGGCACGGGGCTGCCGGAGAACAGGACTCTGGCGTCGTCCGGGCCGGCGTCGCGCTGGTAGACGTAGACGTCGGAGACGGCGCCGTTGAGGTAGTGGGTGTTGCTGCCGTTGAGTTTGCCGCGGCCGATGACCAGCGGCCCGGTGGCGTCGAAGCTGGGGGCGATGGCCCAGTTCTGTATTCCGCCGTTGAGGTAGAGAGCGGCGGACTTGGTGGCGGGTTCCCACGTGGCGAGCAGGTGGGTCCACACCCCGGTCTGGGCGGGAGCGGTGGACAGCACTCGGACGGGGACCGCGCCGGCGGTGTCGGTGCCGGGAATGGTGAAGGACCACTTGTTGTCGGGGGCGCTGTACTGCAGGGCGAACCCGCTCTGCTGGGTGCCGTCCTGGCTCACCACGGTCTGGGTGCCGCTGGTGGTGTTGAGTTTGACCCAGGCCGAGACGGTGAAGCCGGCGCTGGTCACCAGGGCACGGTTGGCGGTGGCCAGGCTGCCGTTGGCGCCGTTGAGGCTGATCGCGCCGCCCCGCTCGGTGGTCCAGGTGCCGCCGCCGGTCAGGGTGGCGGGGTTGGTGCCGGAGCTGTCGCGGGCGGTGCTGCCGGTGGCGTCGTCGAGGCGCCAGTGGCTGTTGGGGGCCAGACCGGCGCGGCTGGCGTTGACCAGCCCACCCGGCAGCGGCACGCCGCCGGCGTCGAGCAGGGCGGGCAGTTCGTCGACCCACGTGCCGCCGCCGGCCGGGGCGATGGCGGTGAGCTGATCCCCGAGGACGGCCACGGTGCCGGCCGCGGTGTCCGATGTGGACACGTCGACGCCGGACAGGTAGCGCGAACCGCCCAGCGTGGCCGTGAACGGGGTGCCGGTGCTGTCGCCGGTGGCGTTGCCGGTGGCCAGGTAGGTGGGCGCGGCGGGGTAGCTGTGGATCGCCGCGCCGGTGACCGCGGCCTGTAGATGCAGGCTGACCGCCAGATTGCCGCCCCCGGCGGGGAAGGCGACCGGGTCGCTGAGTGCCTCACCACCGGCCGCGACGGTGACCTGTGCGGAGCCGCCGAAGGTGAGGGCGGTCGGGGTGCCGGTGGTGGCCGCCCCGGTGCCGGACTGCGCGGCGATGCTGGCCGCGTTGATGGTCATGGCCGAGGCCGCGACCGGGTTGGCGACCCGGATGCGCACCGAGGACCCGGTCACGGTGGGGTGCACGATGGTGCGCAGGGTCTGGTTGGCGAACCCGACCCCACCGGCCGGCGGGACCGTGGCGTCGGCCGGGGCCGTCCAGGCCCCGATCCAACCCGGTGTGGCGACCCGGGGGGCCATGGCCAGCACGTGCAGGGCCGGGGAGCAGCTGCCCGGGACCAGGCTGCTGCCGTAGTTCGGCAGCGTGATCGACTTGAGCGTCTTGGTGGGGTCGGCCGGCAGGAACACCGCCCGCAGCCCCGGGTGCACGGTCCTGTCCACCCCGGAGGCGCCGACCCGGTAGGGCAGGGTGACGATGTTGGGATCGAGACTGACGTACCACACCCAGTCCTCCACCGCGCTCAGCCGGGTGTCCTGGGTGGTGTTGTCGGTGTAGGTCAACGTCGCCGTCCGGGCCGGCACGCTGCCGCAGGTCGCGGTCACCAGCAGGCCGACCGCGCTGGCCGCGACCTGCTGGGCGGCCGCGAACGGGATGGTCTGGCCGATGGCGATGACGTTGTCGGTGCCGTCGGCGCGCGGGGTGGGCATCGTGAAGTTCGCACCACCGATGCGGACCGGGGCGCCGGGGCCGTACCCGGTGGCGGCCAGCGTCTGCGCCGACAGGTAGCCGCCGTTGAGATCCAGGCTGGCGCGGGTGTCGGCCGGCACGCCGGTGTCGGCGACGATGCCGTCGTTGTTCATGGCCTGGGTGAAGCCGGCGGTGGTGACGTTGTTGATCGGCACCGCGCTGATGTAGTCCACCCCGGCCTTGTAGCGGTCGCCGGTGGAGGCCGGGTTGGTGCCGACCACCTTCACCGTCAACGTGTGCGCCCCGGCGGTCAGATGCAACCCGCCCAGCGCCACGAACTGGTTGCTCACACTGGAGGCGTAACCGTCCCATGGCGTGACATCGGTGTTCTGCAAGGGTTTGCCGTCCAGCAGCAGGGTCAGCTTGCCGTAGTCGGCCGCTTTGGTCAGCCCCGCGCCCAGCGCGTAGTCGGCCTCCAGCGGCACCGAGAAGCCCAGATCGAAGGACCCGTTGACCGTGTTGGACGCGAACAGCAACTGCTTGCCCTGCGTCCAGCTCACCAGGAAACAGCAGTTGGTCTGCGGCGCGGGCACGGCGCTTTGACCCTGTGGCACGCTCACCGTGACCTGCGCGGGATCATCGGCCTCCAGCCGGCTGGCCGGGATCAGATCCAGATAGTCGACCGCGACCAGGTACCGGAGGTCGATCGAGGAGGGGTCCGTGCCGGTCGTGGTCAGAGTCAGGGCGTGCTGTCCGGCCGCCAGCCGCCGGGTGCCCAGCGGCCGGTGTGACACTGTGGGTGGATTGGTCCAGCCGTTGAAGGTGCCCGGTGGCATGCCGAGTTCGGGGTGGCCGATCGGCGTTCCGTCGAGCGTGATGGCGAACTGGCCGAAGTCATAGGACGACATCAGGCCGGCGGCGAGTTGGTAGTTGCCGGTCGCGGTGACGGAGAACCGCAGGGTCATGGACTGGCCGGTGGTGGTGGCAGGCAGCATCACGAAGGAGCCGCCGGAGAAGGACATGGCGCAGCAGTCGTTGTTCAGCACCTGCGGCTGCACGCCCTGCCCGCTGAGTTGCATCGTCTCGGCTTCCACCCGCCGGGCGGCCGCCCCGGTGTTCGGAGCGACGTAGAAGGTGTGCGAGGACTCCGGCGAGAGGTTGTGCGCGTCGTCGAAGCTGCGCACGTGCACGGTGTGGTACCCGGCCGAGAGTCCGGCGGGGATCGGGATGAAGTCCTGGCCGTACCAGCTGTGCGGGATCCACCCGCCGCTGGCGCCGAAACTGCGGTTGTAGGTGCAGTCGTTTCCGCCCGGCACTACCTCGGTGCCCGAACCGAGGAACGTGTAAGTGTAACCCACGACGTTGGGTTCGAAGTTGGTGTGCACCGGGATCGCGCCCGGCGCGCCGGCGCCGGCGCCCCAATAGTTGGCCGGATAGTCGCCCGCGTCGCCGCGGATCCCCGGCGCGTTGCGGGGTGGGGTTGCCCGCACGATGAACGGATACCAGGAGCTGTACCCGCCGTTGTTCGGGTTGGCCAGGTTCCGCGACGGGTCTTCGGGGTTGTTGTTCACATACACCCGGAACTTCCATTCCCCGTCGGAAAGCCGGTCCACCGGCGGGATCCGCCACTGCCCCTCCGAGCCCGAGCTGATCCGCACCCCGCCACTGGAGGAGGTGATCCACCGGGTTTCGTCGGCGGTGTAGACGTGGTGCCACAACGCCGGCATCAACGGCGGGCTGTTGTTGTCCGACGCGGTGGCGTACAGGATCGGGTTGGCGTCGGAGGTGACCACCTTGCCGTAGCAGCGGACCTCGTTGGACACCCGCAACCCGGTGGCGTTGTTCGGTGGGAAGCTGAAAACCACCTCCAGCAACGGGTTGTTGGCGAACTTCTTCCACTGCAGGTCGTTGTTCTCGTCCGGGGCCGCCAGGCCCAGCGTGATGAAGGAGCCGTTGAGGTTGGCCGCGGCCTGCACGTGCTCGTTCGGATGGAAGATGACGTTGGCCGCGCCACCGCACTGATCCCCGGCATTGGACCACTGCTGCTCCAGGAAGTGGGTTATCGGTCCGGGCCAGCGGGTGCCGCCGTCGACCGGGAAGGTGTCGTACAGGTTGACCGGCTCGGAGGCGCAGGCGTGCGAAGCGTGCTTCTGCAGGGCGTAGAACGAGGCGGACCACACCGTGGGTGCGTAGTTGTTGCGCCACTGCAGATCCTGGGTGGGCATCTGGAAGTAGGAGCGGGCCACCCACCTGCCGCCGCACTCCCCTCTGTGGTCCCAGCAGCGGCCGACCTGGGCGTCCATGGCCGCGTTGTAGTAGTGCCAGCCATTGTCGGTCACCTCGACCCACGCGGTGCTGTTGCGAGACATCTGCGGGTCCAGGAAGACCGGATAGGTCACGTCCGGACCGGTCAGGGCGGCCGGGTCCGGCGTGAGGGTCAACTCCATGCTCGACGTGCCGGCCGGTACGGCGGACTTGTTCGGCGTGTGCCGCGCCCCGGCGGGGATCCTGCTGATCCGGCCGCTGCCGGGGTCGACCGCGGTCGGAGCCGGTCCGCGGCGCTCGTCGCGGGCGGAGTCCCACATGACCGGCGTGGATCCGGCGAAGATCGTCTTACCGGACCGGTCGGTGGCCGACAGGGAGCCGTCCTCGGCCACGCGCAGGGCCAGGTTGGTCGCCTCGACGGTGAACCTCAGATTGGCCAGTGCCGAGTTGCGGGCGGCCTGGGCGTCCTGGATCACCAGCGTTTCATGGTAGGTGTCCACATCGGCTGTGAGCACCAGGTCGACGCCCGGCAGCACGTCGGGGTAGGTCGCCGTGCTTCCGGTGACGACCGGTTTGGGCAGCGGATCCGGCCAGTCGAAGGTGAGCACCCGGTCCCCGTCGGCCAGCCGGATCAGCGGTGCGTCGCCACCGCTGGAGAACGCCACGTCGAGTGCGGCCGCGACCGGTGCGAGGACACCGTTCGCGCCTGGCCGCAGCGTGGTGTCGGTGCTCCGCCAGTTGCCGTCCTTGTGCACCCGCACCGGCCGCGCGTTCGACCGCAACGTGAACGTTCCGTTGGGATTGGCCGTGACCTGGCTTTTCTCGGTGGTCCGGCTGGTGACCTCGACCGGCTTGCCGGTCCGCCGGGCTTCCCGCACCGCGCTGGCGTCCAG
>NZ_DASTBH010000050.1:0-4182 GCF_035712165.1 Actinophytocola sp.
CCTTTGCTGTCCCGGACTGTCCGAATCGGACTGTCCCCGGCCGAGGGGTTCGGTGAGACTGGTTACATGTCACCGGTTGCCGTGATCACCGGGGCCGGCTCCGGCATCGGCCGGGTGGTGGCCCTCGACCTGATCGAAGCCGGGTACCGGGTGGTGCTCGCCGGCCGGCGGGCGGAGACGCTGCGGGAGACGGCCGGGTCCAGCCCGGCCGCCCTGGTCGTGCCGACCGACGTGCGCAGCGAGGACTCGGTCGAGGCGCTGTTCGCCGAGGTCCGCCGGGTGCACGGGCGGATCGACCTGCTGTTCAACAACGCCGGGTGCGCGGTGCCCGGCACCGTCGCCGACCTCGCGCTCGAGGACTGGCAGCGGGTGCTCGACACCAACCTCACCGGCTCGTTCCTGTGTGCCCGGGAGGCCTTCCGGCTGATGCGCGAGCAGCGCCCGCAGGGCGGCCGGATCATCAACAACGGCTCGATCTCGGCCACCAGCCCGCGGCCGGCGAGCCCGGCCTACACCGCGAGCAAGCACGCCATCACCGGCCTGACCAAGTCGATCTCGCTGGACGGCCGGCCGTTCAACATCGCCTGCGGGCAGATCGACATCGGCAACGCCGCCACCGAGATGGGCAACCGGATGGCAGAGGGCGTCCCGCAGGCGAACGGCACGGTGCTGGCCGAACCCGTGTTCGACCCGGCGCACGTCGCGCGCGCGGTCCGTTACATGGCCACCCTTCCGCTCGACACGAACGTGCAGTTCCTCACCATCACCGCGACCACGATGCCGTTCATCGGGCGGGGCTGATCGACCCCGCTTTGACCCTGCCGGGCGGTGCCGGGTATCTTCTTACGTTGTTGTGCGGCGCGGAGCGCGACGCTCAGTGAGCCACGCACAGACCCCAGAGAAATTGACGACGAGGTAAACCCGTGCGCACGTACAGCCCGAAGCCCGGCGAGGTGGCCCGTACCTGGCATGTCATCGATGCCGAGGATGTGGTGCTCGGCCGGCTGGCTACCCACATCGCCACGCTGCTGCGTGGCAAGCACAAGCCGACGTACGCCCCGCACGTGGACACCGGTGACTTCGTCATCGTGGTCAACGCCGGCAAGGTGGCGCTCACCGGCAACAAGCGCGACCAGAAGTTCGCCTACCGGCACAGCGGCTACCCCGGCGGGTTGCGCAAGCGCTCGTTCGGCGAGCTGCTCGACAGCCGCCCGGACCGCCTGCTGGAGAAGGTCGTCAAGGGCATGCTGCCGAAGAACAAGCTCGGCCGCGCCCAGGGCAAGAAGCTCAAGGTGTACGCCGGACCGGACCACCCGCACGCGGCCCAGCAGCCGAAGCCGTTCGAGATCGCGAAGGTCGAGAAGCAGTGAGCGAAGAGTACGTGACGAGTACCACTCCGGAACCGGAAGAGGCGCCGGAGGCGCCGCGCGCCCCCCGGGTGACCGCCGAGACCGCCCAGACGGTCGGCCGCCGCAAGGAGGCGGTGGTCCGCGTCCGGATCACCCCCGGCACCGGCCAGTTCCTGCTGAACGGCAAGTCGCTCGAGGACTACTTCCCGAACAAGGTGCACCAGCAGCTCATCCGTGAGCCGCTGGTGATCCTGGAGAAGCCCGAGTCGTTCGACATCCGGGCCAACCTCAAGGGCGGCGGCATCACCGGGCAGGCGGGCGCGCTGCGGCTGGCCATCGCCCGGGCGCTGATCCAGCTGGACAGCGACGACCGGCCGACGCTGAAGAAGGCCGGCTTCCTCACCCGTGACCCGAGGGTCAAGGAGCGCAAGAAGTACGGCCTGAAGAAGGCCCGGAAGGCGCCCCAGTACAGCAAGCGCTGACCCGTCTCGATGCCGGTTCCGGCATCCGCACCCACCGCCGGCCGCGCTGCGGCCGGCGGTACGACATTCCGTCGCGTGCGCCATCGAGTCACTTCGGACACTGTCGGTAACACCACGTTCGCCGCACCAGATGCACCGGACGTGGTCGCGGCAGCACCGACCTGAGGAGGTAGCACCGACTATGACAGCGAATGGGGCGAAACCGGCGAAGGCCCGCCTGTTCGGGACCGACGGGGTGCGCGGTCTGGCCAATGGCGATCTCACGCCCGAGTTAGCCCTGTCGGTGTCGGCCGCCGCGGCCCGGGTGCTGGTCGCGCACGACAGCTCACACCGTCCGGTCGCCGTCGTCGGCCGCGATCCGCGGGCCAGCGGTGAGATGCTGCAGGCGGCCGTGTGCGCGGGGCTCACCTCGGCAGGCGCGGACGTGATGCAGGTCGGCGTGCTGCCCACCCCGGCCGTCGCCCACCTGGTCGGCGAGCTGAACGCCGACCTCGGCGTGATGATCTCCGCCTCGCACAACCCGATGCCGGACAACGGGATCAAGCTCTTCGCCGCAGGCGGGCACAAGCTGCCCGACGCGCTCGAGGACGAGATCGAGGCCTTGGTCGGACGCCCGGGCACCCGCCCGACCGGTGCCGGCGTCGGCCGGATCTACGACATCACCGACGCGCTGGACCGCTACATCGCGCACCTGCTCAAGGCCACGCCGCACCGGCTGGAGGGCCTGCGCGTGGTGGTGGACTGCGCGAACGGGGCCGCCTGGGCCGCCGCGCCGCAGGCCTACCGGGAAGCCGGCGCCGAGGTGATCGCGATCCACGCGCTGCCGGACGGCGAGAACATCAACGACGGCTGCGGATCGACCCACCTGGACGCGCTGCGTGAGGCGGTCCGGGCCGAGCGGGCCGACCTGGGGATCGCGCACGACGGCGACGCCGACCGCTGCCTGGCGGTGGACGCGGCCGGAGAGCTGATCGACGGCGACCAGATCATGGCGGTGCTGGCGCTGGCCATGCGGGAGTCCGGGGAGCTGGTCGAGGACACCCTGGTGGCGACCGTGATGAGCAACCTGGGGCTGCATCTGGCCATGCGGGAGCACGGCATCGAGCTGCGCACCACCGCGGTCGGCGACCGGTACGTGCTCGAGGAGCTGCGGGCCAACAGTTTCTCGCTGGGCGGCGAGCAGTCCGGGCACGTCGTGCTGCCCGGGCATGCCACGACCGGTGACGGCCTGCTCACAGCTCTGCGCCTGATGGCCCGGATGAGCTCCACCGGACGCGGCCTGGCGGACCTGGCGGGCGTGATGCGCCGGCTGCCGCAGGTGCTGGTGAACGTGAAGGTCGCCGACAAGGCGGCGGTGGCGGCATCGGCCGAGGTCAACGCGGCGGTGGCGGCCGTGGAGGCCGAGCTCGGCGACACCGGCCGGGTGTTGCTCCGCCCCTCCGGCACCGAGCAGCTGGTCCGGGTGATGGTCGAGGCGCCGAGCCACGAGGCAGCCGGGTCGGCCGCGCACCGGCTGGCCGACGTGGTGTCCTCGGTGCGCTGAGTCACCGCGGATATCCGTACGAATTCGGGCCGTTCCTCGCCCGTGGCTCCTCCCCGTAGGTAGATTGCGGTTTGCGTCTGTTACGGCACCGCGGGTTGGGGCGCTGCGTCGTAGTGACGTGGGTGGAGTCGTTGGAATGAGGGGACGTCATGGCTGACGGTTTTGGTGTCGAGCCGGGTCAGGTGCAGCAGGCTGCGAACCAGTTCAAGACCGAGGGGGAGGCGATTACCCAGCTGGCCGCCAAGGTCGAGCATCCGGCGGTGAGCACCGGCCAGGTCGGCCGGCATTTCCAGGCCGTCGCGCAGCAGTACGCGCAGATGTTCGGGCTGATCAACTCGTCGGTGAAGTCGTTCGGCTCCGCCGCCGTCGCCACCTCGACCCAGCTTGGCGACGTGGCCACCAGCTACACCGGCGCCGACGAGGGCGCCCAGCAGAACCTGAACGCACAGGGGCGCTGACCCATGGCGAGCGTTGAGGAGATTCGGCGCCTGCTCGACGACCCGAATGTGGCGCCGCACACCAAGAAAGATCTGCTGTTCGACCTGATCGCGATGGGTGGGGACGAGAACGACCCGCAGGCGTTGTGGCGTTATGCGCAGCAGTTGGGGGTTCCGCGTGATGAGTTCATGGATGCTGTGGAGCAGGTCGTCTTCGATCGTGCTCCGGCGCGTGATGTGGATGGGCATGTTGGTCAGGCGCGGCGGGATCAGGAGTTGGGGCGTAGTTGGGGGAATTTGACTGATGGCACGCCGTCGCCGACGTCGGATGACATTTTGGTTGATGGGCTTGTCGGGTTGAGGATTTTCGA
>NZ_DASTBH010000051.1:0-12670 GCF_035712165.1 Actinophytocola sp.
GGCCGGGCGGGGCGGCGTTTCTCTCGCGGGTGACCTCGGTGCCGGGCTCAGAGGGCGTACAGGCAGTCGTCGAGGAGGGTGTGGGCGTAGTGGCACTTGGAGACGATGGTGGCGGCCAGGCGCCAGTCGCGGCGGAGGCAGAGGAGGCGGACGGCCAGGTAGGCGAAACCGGCGCTGTGGGAGTCCAACCAGGCGTCCCAGTCTGCCTTGGTCATCAGGTAGGTGCGGGCGGCGGCGATGGCGTGCAGGCGGTGTTCGTCGATGCCGGTGAAGTGGCGGGGGAGCTCCGCCGCCAGGGCGGTGAGGGCGGCGTCGATCTCGTGGTTGAGTTGGCGCAGATCGGGGAGATGCGCTGTGAGACCGGAGAAATACCCAGTGGTCACCGTACCGATCAGTTGGGTGATGCGGTCGGAGTCCGTGTCGAAAACGGATTCGACGATGTCGCCCAGATGCGTTTCCAGCGCGAGCACATGGTCGCGGCGGGCTTCGAGACGGTCGGCCACCGAATGGTCGCCGGACGGCGGGCGGCTGGTCGGAACCGGGCGGCTGACCGGGATGTGCAGCGGCACGGTGGTGGACCTGCGGTGCATGGCGTGCACCGCAAATATCGCCACCACGGCGATCACGGCCAGGCAGATGGCGAGCACGACCAGCAGCGTGCCGAGCACGCTGACCAGCGCCACGACCACGTTCTCGAACGGCTCGAACCGCACCAGCAGCCAGATGAACGCCGCCGCCGACCCGGCGACCAGGAGCAGCCGGACGACGCAGCCGCCCACCCGGCTCGCCAGAATGGCCAGAAAAATGCTGAGCCCCACGGCGAACAACGGGTCGCGCAGCACCTTCAGCACGGCGTCCCAGGTCCCGCCCACAGCGTGACACCTTTCCGTGTCGGCTCCCCGGCGGGAAGGGCCGAACGGCCTGGCCGTTGGGGCATATTCCTGGAGCAACTCCACGTGGTCAAACGGTTCCTTTTTGGGCAGGCTGGAGGGCATGGAATACACGAATCTCGGCCGCACCGGGCTGTCGGTGTCCCGGCTGGTGCTGGGCACCATGAACTTCGGCCCGCAAACGTCCGAAGAGGACAGTCACGCCATCATGGACCGGGCGCACGAGCACGGAATCAACTTCTTCGACAGCGCCAACGTCTACGGCCGGGAGAAGGGCAAAGGCGCCACCGAGCAGATCATCGGCCGGTGGTTCGCCCGCGGTGACGGCCGCCGGGAGCGGACCGTGCTGGCCACCAAGGTGTACGGCGCGATGGGCGACTGGCCCAACGAGGGCCGGCTGTCCGCGCTCAACATCCGGCGCGCCTGCGACGAGTCGTTGCGCCGGCTGCAAACGGACCACATCGACGTCTACCAGATGCACCACGTGGACCGGGCCACACCGTGGGAGGAGATCTGGGAGGCCATGTCGGTGCTGCGGCAGCAGGGCAAGATCCTCTACGTCGGCTCGTCCAACTTCGCCGGCTGGCACATCGCCGCCGCGCAGGAGGCCGCCCGGAGCCGGCACCTCGTCGGCCTGGTCAGCGAGCAGTCGCTGTACAACCTGCTGTCCCGCTGGGTCGAACTGGAGGTACTACCGGCCGCGCGGCACTACGGCCTGGGCGTGATCCCGTGGTCACCGCTGCACGGTGGGCTGCTCGGCGGCGTGCTCCGCAAGCAGCGGGAGGGCGGCACCTCGCGCAGCACCGCCGGCTGGGAGGGCCGCGAGCTGGCCAGGCACCGGGACACCCTGGAGCAGTACGAGAAGGTCGCCGCCGACCTCGGCGCGGACCCCGCCGTGCTCGCCCTCGCCTGGCTGCTCCACCAGGACGGCGTCACCGGCCCGATCATCGGCCCGCGCACCCCGGACCAGTTCGACACCGCCCTGCGGGCCGTCGAGACCACCCTCGACGCCGACACCCTCACCCGCCTCGACGACCTCTTCCCACCCCCCGCCCCCAACGGCGCCAAACCCGCCCCGGAGGCCTACGCCTGGTGA
The DNA here is from genome assembly GCF_035712165.1 of Actinophytocola sp. Taxonomy (GTDB): domain Bacteria; phylum Actinomycetota; class Actinomycetes; order Mycobacteriales; family Pseudonocardiaceae; genus DASYTH01. Next base: position 1,987 of record NZ_DASTBH010000051.1, read on the forward strand.
CCGAGTTATTCGTCGTCCTCGTCGTCGCGGGCGAGGTAGGTGGCGAGGCGGTCGATGGGGGTTTCGTAGTCGGGGTGGAGGTCGACGAAGGCGCGGAGGCGGTCGGCCAGCCAGGCGAAGCTGAACTGCTCCTCGCCCCGGCGGTCGGCCAACTCCTCCAGACCGCGGTCGGTGAAGTACATCAGCCGAACGCCTTGTCGATGATCTGGCGCTGCTCGATCTCGTGCACCTTGGTCGAGCCGGCCGACGGGGCGGACATCGGGCGGCGCGAGACACGGGTGATCCGGGGCGACTCCGGGAACAGCTCGGGCAGGATCAGACCGTAGAACGGCCACGCGCCCTGGTTGGCCGGCTCCTCCTGCACCCAGCGGAAGTCCGTGGCGCCCGAGTAGGTCTCGAACACCGCGGCCAGCCGCTTCTGCGGCACCGGGTAGAGCTGCTCCACCCGCACCACCGCCACGTCGTCGCGGACCAGCTTCTCCTTCTCCGCGGCCAACTCGTAGTAGAGCTTGCCGGACACGAACAGCACCCGGCGCACGGCGTCCGGGTCGGGCACGGTGGGGTCGTCGATCACCGAGTTGAACCGGCTCTCGTCGACGAACTCCTCCACCGCGCTCACCGCGGCCTTGTTGCGCAGCATGGACTTCGGCGTGAACACCACCAGCGGCCGCTGCACCCCGTCCAGCGTGTGCCGGCGAAGCAGGTGGAAGTAGTTCGCCGGCGTCGACGGCACCGCGACGGTCATCGAACCCTCGGCGCACAGCTGCAGCCAGCGCTCGATCCGGCCGGAGGTGTGGTCCGGCCCCTGGCCCTCGTGCCCGTGCGGCAGCAGCACCACCACGTCGGAAACCTGGCCCCACTTGGCCTCACTGGACGAGATGTACTCGTCGATCACCGACTGCGCGCCGTTGACGAAGTCGCCGAACTGCGCCTCCCACAGCACCAGCGCGTCCGGGTTGGCCACCGAGTAGCCGTACTCGAAGCCCAGGGCCGCGTACTCCGACAGCGCCGAGTCGTAGACCAGGAACCGGCCCTGCTCCGGGGACAGGTTCTGCAGCGGCGTGTACTCCTTGCCGTTGTGCCGGTCGATGATCACCGAGTGCCGCTGGGTGAACGTGCCGCGCCTGCTGTCCTGGCCGGACAGCCGGACCATCCGGCCCTCCAGGTTCAGCGAGCCGAACGCCAGCAGCTCCGCGAACGCCCAGTCGATGCCGCCCTCGCGGGCCATCTTGGCGCGCCGCTCCAGCACCGGCTTGACCCGCGGATGCGGCGCGAAGCCCTCCGGCAGGTTCACGTGCGCGTCGGCGATGCGCTCGACCACCTCGCGGGTGATCGCGGTCGCCACCTTGGCCGGGATCTGCTGCTCGGACTCCACCGACGGGCTCGGCGCCGCCGGGTGCTTCTCCAGTTCCCGCACCTCGTTGAACACGTGCTCGAGCTGGCTGGAGAAGTCCCGCAACGCCTTCTCGGCCTCGTCCACCGAGATGTCGCCGCGGCCGATCAGCGCCTCGGTGTAGGTCTTCCGCACACTGCGCTTGGTGTCGATGATGTCGTACATCCCGGGCTGCGTCATCGAGGGATCGTCGCCCTCGTTGTGCCCGCGCCGCCGGTAGCACACCATGTCGATCACGACGTCCTTGTTGAACGTCTGGCGGTAGTCCATGGCCAGCGCGGCCACCCAGTAGCACGCCTCGGGGTCGTCGCCGTTCACGTGGAACACCGGGGCCTGGATCATCTTCGCCACGTCGGTGGCGTACTGGCTGGACCGGGACGCTTCGGGCGCGGTGGTGAACCCGACCTGGTTGTTGACGATCACATGCACCGTGCCGCCGGTGCGGTAACCCCGCAGCAGGGCCAGGTTCAGCGTCTCGGCCACCACGCCCTGCCCGGCGAACGCCGCGTCGCCGTGCATCGCGACCGGCAGCACCGAGAAGCCGGTGTCGCCCTTGTCCAGCAGGTCCTGCTTGGCCCGGACGATGCCCTCCAGCACCGGGTCCACCGTCTCCAGGTGCGACGGGTTGGCGGTCAGTGTGACCTTGGTCTCGCCGTCGCCGAACATCCGGAAGTACTTGCCCTCCGCGCCGAGGTGGTACTTCACGTCGCCGGAGCCGTGCGCCTGACCGGGGTCGAGGTTGCCCTCGAACTCCTGGAAGATCTGCGAGATCGGCTTGCCGACGATGTTGGCCAGCACGTTGAGCCGGCCCCGGTGCGGCATACCGATGACGACCTCGTCCAGCTCGTACTCGGCCGCCTTGTCCAGCACGGTGTCCAGCAGCGGGATGACCGACTCGCCGCCCTCCAGCGAGAACCGCTTCTGCCCGACGTACTTGGTCTGCAGGAACGTCTCGAACGCCTCGGCCGCGTTGAGCTTGCTCAGGATGTACTTCTGCACGGCCTGCGGGGGCTTCTCGTGCCGCACCTCGACCCGCTCCTGGATCCAGCGCCGCTCGGCCGGGTCCAGAATGTAGGTGTACTCCACGCCCACCGTGCGGCAGTAGGAGTCGCGCAGCACGCCCAGCACGTCGCGCAGCTTCATCCGGTCCTTGCCGGCGAACCCGCCGACCGGGAACTCCCGGTCCAGGTCCCACAGGGTCAGGCCGTGGCTGAGCACGTCGAGGTCCTCGTGCTTGCGCTGCCGGTAGTTCAGCGGGTCGGTGTCGGCCATCAGGTGGCCACGGGTGCGGTAGGCGTCGACCAGCCCGATCACCCGGGTGGTCTTGTCGATCGCCCCCTCGGGGATGTCCTCCACCCAGCGCACCGGCTCGTACGGGATGCGCAGCGAGGTGAAGATGTTGTCGTAGAAGCCGTCCTCGCCGAGCAGCAGCTGGTGGATGCGGCGCAGGAACTCACCGGACTCGGCGCCCTGGATGATCCGGTGGTCGTAGGTCGAGGTCAGCGTCATGATCTTGCTGACCGCCAGCTCGGTGAGGGTGCGCTCGCTGGTGCCCTGGTACTGCGCCGGGAAGTCCATCGCGCCGACGCCGACGATCGCGCCCTGACCGGGGGTGAACCGGGGCACCGAGTGGTTGGTGCCGATGGTGCCCGGGTTGGTCAGCGAGATCGTGGTGCCGGTGAAGTCGTCCGCGGTCAGCGCGCCGTTGCGGGCCTTGCGGATGATGTCCTCGTAGGCCTGCCAGAACTGGCTGAAGGTCATCCCCTCGCAGCCCTTGATGGAGGCCACCACCAGGTTGCGGGAGCCGTCCTTGCCGGGCAGGTCGATGGCCAGGCCCAGGTTCACGTGCTCGGGGGTGACCAGGGTCGGCTTGCCGTCGACCACGGCGAAGTGCCGGTTCATGTTCGGGTAGGCGTCCAGCGCCCGGACCACCGCGTAGCCGATCAGGTGGGTGTAGGAGACCTTGCCGCCCCGGGTCCGGCGCAGGTGGTTGTTGATCACGATCCGGTTGTCGGCGATCAGCTTCGCCGGCACCGCCCGCACGCTGGTCGCGGTCGGGATGGTGAGCGAGAGGTCCATGTTCTTGACGATCACGGCGTTCGCGCCGCGGATCGGCTTGATCTGGTCGCCTTCGCTGATCTTCACCGGAGCCGGGTTGGCGGTGGGCGCCGGCGCCGGCGTGGGCGTGGGCGTGGGCGGCCGGGTGGGCGGGGGCGCCGCCGGGGCCGGAGGGTCGGGCCGGGCCGCCGTGCTCAGCTGGCCGTTGACCGTGCCGTCCTCCGCCGCGCTCCTGGCCTTCGTGGTGGCCACGCCCTGGCTGACGGCCCGGGGCGTCGGCTTGTAGTCGGCGAAGAAGTCATGCCACGCCGGGTCTACGGACGACGGGTCGGCGAGGAACTGCTCGTACATCTCCTCGACGAGCCACTCGTTCGGACCGAACTGCGACGCGGGACTGCTGGTGGACACGGCCGGGTCTCGCCTCTATCCATATCGAACTCGTACGTGAACGCTGTACCAACAGGCTATCCCTCTTGGCGAACCGGATGTGAGCCAACGGCGGCCACCTCATCCGGGTCGGTGCCGTACCGCCACAGGCGGGCATACCGACCGTCGGCGGCGATCAGCTCCGCGTGACCGCCCACCTCCACGATCTTGCCCGCCTCCAGCACCACGATCCGGTCCGCGCGGGCCGCGGTGGCCAGCCGGTGTGCCACCACGAACGTGGTGCGCCGGCGCGCCAGGTTCGCACTGGCCGCGAGCACCACGGCCTCGGTGGCCGGGTCCAGCGCGGCCGTCGCCTCGTCCAGCAGCAGCAGGTCGGGGTCGACCAGGGCGGCCCGGGCCAGGCCGACCAGCTGGCGCTGCCCCGCCGACAGGCCCTGACCGCGCTCGCCCACCTCCTGGCGGAAGCCGTCCGGCAGGCTCGCCACCATGGGCAGCGCGCCGACGGAGCGCACCGCCGCCTCGATCTCGGCCGGCGCGGCGTCCGGCCGCCCGTAACCGACGTTGGCGGCCAGGTCCCCGGTGAACAGGTGCGCCTCCTGGGGCACGACACCGAGCCGCTGGCGGTAGCCCGAGACGTCGTACTCCCGCAGGTCCACCCCGTCCACGCGGACGGTTCCCGCGGTCGGGTCGTAGAACCGGGCGACCAGCTTGACCACCGTGGACTTGCCGGCTCCGGTCGCGCCGACCAGCGCCACGGTCTCGCCCGGGGCGACCCGCAGGGTGATGCCGTCCAGCGCGGGCGCGTCGGCGCCCGGATAGGTGAACGACACGTCACACAGCTCGACCGCGCCGTCCAGCCCGGCCGGGACCGGCACCGGATGCCGGGCCGGCTCGACCGAGGTGGGCGTGCGCAGCAGGTCGGCGATCCGGCGCAGCCCGACCCGGGCCTGCTGGTAGCCGTCGAACACCCCGGACAGCTGCTGGACCGGGGCGAAGAACAGGCCGAGGTAGAGCAGCAGGGCCAGCAGCACGCCCGGGGTCAGCTCGCCGGCCGCCACCCGGTGCGCTCCGATCACCAGCAGCGCGGCCTGGGCCAGCCCGCCGAGCAGGGACACGAACGGGAAGAAGGTCGCCACGTAGCGCTGCGCCCGCAGCCTGCTGCGCCGGTAGTCGTCGCTGCGCCGGGCGAACGCCCGGGCCGACTCGTCCTCCCTGGTGAACGCCTGGGCCACGCGCAGCCCGGACACGTTCTCCTGCATGTCCGCGTTGACCACGCTGACCCGCTCCCGGGCCTCGGTGTAGGCAGCGGCCGCGAGCCGCTGGAAGATCACGGTGGCGACCAGCAGCAGCGGCAGGGCGGCCAGCGCCACCAGGGTGAGCGAGACGTCGGTGAGCAGCATCGCCACGATGATCGCCAGCACGGTCAGCACGCTGGTCACGGCGCTGACCAGGCCGGTCTGCAGGAACGTGGACAGCGCGTCGACGTCGGTGGTCATCCGGGTCATGATCCGGCCGGCCATCTCGCGCTCGTAGTAGTCCAGGCCGAGCCGCTGCAGCTGGGCGTAGCTGCGCACACGCAACAGGTAGAGCAGCCGCTCGCCGACCCGCGCGGTGAGCACGGTGGACAGCTTCACGTCCAGCCAGCCCAGCCCGACCAGCAGCACCCCGACCGCGCTGGCCACCAGCAGGGCGGTCGGGTTCCCGCTGACCACGCCGTTGTCGATGCCGCGCCGGAACAGGGCCGGCAGCGCCATGGCCATCGCGGTGTCGGCCACGATCAGCAGCCCGACCACGACCATCGCGCCGCGCACCAGCCCCAGCAGCCGGCGCAGCCGGAAGTCCGGGTCGGGCGCTGTGGGGTCGGCGCCCTTCAGGTCGGGCCGCTCGGTGGCCGGCGGCAGCGCCCGGACCTGTTCGAGCAGCTCCGGCGTCGGCGGCAGCGCGCCGATCACACCCTCGCTCATCGCGCCCCGGCCCACGGCGGGGGTCGCCGGCCGCGTCATGCGCTCCGGGGCGGCGACCTCGCCCGGCCACAGCGCCGGGGTGGTCCCGTCCGGGCCAGGTACCAGGTCGGCGCCGGTGCGGCGGGAGACGTCCTCGATCGCCTCGCCCGGCCCGGCCAGCAGCGCCCGGTACAGCTCGCAGCGCCCGGTCAGCTCGGCATGCGTGCCCACGTCGACCACCCGGCCGCCGTCGAGCACCGCGATCCGGTCGGCCAGCGCGAGGGTGGAGCGGCGGTGCGCGATCAGCAGCGTGGTCCGGCCGGCGGTCACCGAGCGCAGCGTGTCGTGGATGGCGGCCTCGGTGGCCACGTCCACCGCCGACGTGGCGTCGTCCAGCACCAGCACCCGCGGGTCGGACAGCAGCGCCCGGGCCAGGGCCACCCGCTGGCGCTGGCCGCCGGACAGGGTCAGGCCGCGCTCGCCGACCACGGTGTCGTAGCCGTCGGGCAGCTCCGCGACGAACTCGTGCACCTGGGCGGCCCGGGCGGCGGCGGCCACCTCGGCGTCGGTGGCGTCCGGCCGGCCGTAGGCGATGTTCGAGCGGATGGTGTCGGAGAACAGGAACGCCTCCTCGAACACCACCCCGACGGTTCGGCGCAGCGAGGCCAGCCGCAGCGCGCGCACGTCCACCCCGCCGATCCGGATCGCGCCGGCGTGCACGTCGTAGAACCGGGGCAGCAGCAGCGAGACCGTCGACTTGCCGGACCCGGCGGTGCCGACCAGCGCGAGCGTCTCGCCGGGCGCCACGGTCAGCGAGATCCCGTCGAGCACCGGGTCGCTGCGCGTGTAGCCGAAGCTCACCCCGTCCAGGTCCACGGCCGCCGGCCCGGCCGGGACGTCCACCGCGTCGGGCGCGTCGGTCACGTCCGGCTGGGAGTCGATCAGCTCGTACACCCGCTCCACGCCTGCCCGGGCCAGTTGGGCGTTGACCAGCAGGCCGGCGACCATCCGGGTGGGGCCGATCAGGTTGGCCACGTAGCTCGCGAAGGCCAGGAAGGTGCCGAGCGTGACCTGGCCGTGCATGGCCAGCCAGCCGCCCAGCGCCAGCACCGCGACCTGCCCGACCGCCGGCATGGCCACCATGGTCGCCGAGATCCTGGAGGTGAGCGCCGCCGCGCGCATCCGTTCGGCGAACAGCGTGCGCGCGGTCCGCTCCAGCCGGGCCACCTCGCGCGCCTCCTGGCCGAAGCCCTTCACCACCCGCACCCCGGTGACGGTCTCCTCGACGTGCTGGGCGAGGTCGGCCGCACGCTGCTGGGCCGACCAGGTGGCCGGGAAGAGCACCGTGCGGCTGCGCACCGCGAGCACCGCCACCACCGGCATGACCACCAGGGCCACCACGGTGAGCAGCGGGGACAGCCACATCATCGCGGCCAGGGCGAACACCGCGAACACCACGGTGCCGATGGACAGCGGCACCATCATCAGCAGGCCCTGCACCAGCTGCAGGTCGGTGATCGACCGGGACACGACCTGGCCGGTGCGCAGCGCGTCCTGTTTGCCGCCGTCGAGCCGCTGCACCGCGCCGAACACCGCCTGGCGCAGGTCGTGCTGGACGTCCAGGGCCAGCCGGCCGCCGACGTACCGGCGCACGAACGCGGTGCCGAAGGTCAGCAGCTCCATCGCCACCAGCGCGGCGACCAGCCAGCCGAGCGAGTCGGTGCGGCCGGCGACGGCGTCGTCGACCACGAACTTGACCAGGATCGGCCCGGCCGCCTGGAAGCCGACGCCGACCACGGCGGCGACCACGGACAGCACGACCAGCCTGCGGTGCCGCCAGCAGGCGGCACTCAGACGACGGATCCAGCCGGCGGAGCGTTCGGGCACGTCGCCAGGTTAGGCACAACCCATGACATGCCGGTCGATCAGGTGATGTCCCGTCGCTGGTTGCGGAGCAGGCCGGTCACGGATAAGACGCGGTGCCTGGGCAGGTCAGGTGATGTCCCGTCGCTGGTTGCGGAGCAGCCCCGTCACGAAGAACACCATCGTCCAGGCCACGAAGATAATGCCGCTGACCAGCAGCGAGAAGGCACCCGGCGCGCCCGCCGCGAACCGCACCGCCTCGTCGAAGCTCTCGACCGCGTCCTGGCTGATCACCTGCGAACCTGCGACCAGGTCCTGCACCTGCCCGAACAGCAGCGCGCTCGCGGTGGAGCCGGTCAGCCCGTTCGCCGAGCCGTTGGGCAGAAACCCGATCACATGGTTGTTGTCGGTGAGGCCGGCCAGAATCAGCTCGCCGAACGGCCCCACCACCAGCGCATAGACCAGCAGCAGGATCACCGTCGCCACCGGTGAGCCGAGCAGGGCGCCGACGCCCATCCCGAGCAGCGTCCAGAGGATGCAGGCGACGATCCCGGCCAGCAGCACCAGGATCCAGTCGCCGGCCGAGGGCAGCAGCGACTCCTTGGAGCCGATCAGCATGCCGATGCTGGCGCCGATGGCGACCACCACGCCGTAGATCGCGCCCCACAACACGTAGGTGATCGCCTTGGCGGTGAGCACCGATGCCCGGTTGGGCGCGGTCAGGAAGCTCGTGGTGATGGTCTTGCGGCTGATCTCGCTGGCCAGCGCGAGCGCCCCGAACACCATCGGGAACACCGTGGCGATGTTCATGCTCCGGGTCAACGCGATGATCGACCAGGACATCTCGTCCAGGTTGACGTCGGCCTGTTCGAGCAGGTCCGTGTTGGACAGGTCCTCGACGATGCTGGTGACCAGCGCCGACACGCCCCACCCCCAGCCCACCGTGAGCAGCACGGCCGGAATGAGCAGTGCCCACCACATCTTGGTGGTCAAGATCTTGCGGAACTCCGCCTTGACGAGCCGGCCCATCAGGCGTTACCTCCCCATCCGCCCTGACCGGGCTGCTGATAACCCTGTTGTGGCTGCGGTCCGGTCGGCGGCGCCCACGGGTTGGCCGGGGTGCCCGGACCGGCCGGTACCGCGTAGCCCTGATGCTGTTGCGGTGGTGGCGGGTAACCGCCACCCGGTGGCGGACCATAGCCAGGTGGCGGCGGTCCGGGCGGCGCCTGCCCGTACCCGACCGGCGGCGCCGCGTACTGGCCGCTGGTGAGCCGGAAGAACAGCTGCTCGAGGTCGGCCGTCTCCTCCTGCACGCCGTAGAGCGCGATCCCGGCCTTGGCCGCCAGATCGCCGATCTGCTGCACGCTCGAGCCGGTCACCGCGATCTTGCCGTCCGGGGTCTGCTGGGCTCCGGCGATCCCGGCCTCGGACAGCGCGGCGAGCAGCTTGGCCGGGTCGGCCGGCTGGACCAGCACCCGGCTCTGCTGCGACCGGCGCAGGTCCTCCAGCGGGCCGTAGTACATGGTCTGCCCGTGGCTGATGATCACCACCTGGTTGATCGTCTGCTCCACCTCGGCCAGCAGGTGGCTGGAGATCAGCACCGTGCGGCCGCTGCTGGCGAACGTCTTGAGGAAGGTGCGCAACCAGGCGATGCCCTCCGGGTCGAGGCCGTTGGCCGGCTCGTCGAGCACCAGCACCTGGGGGTCGCCGAGCAGGGCCGTGGCCAGCGCCAGCCGCTGCTTCATGCCCAGCGAGAAGGTGCCGGCGCTGCGGTGGCCCGCTCCGGTCAGCCCGACCAGGCCGAGCACCTCGTCGGCCCGGTGGTCCGGCATGCCCATCGCCGCCGCGTAGACCAGCAGGTGGTTGCGGGCACTGCGGCCGGGGTGGAACCCCTGTGCCTCCAGCACCGCCCCGACCACCCGGCCCGGGTTGCCCAGCTGGCTGAACTTCACCCCGTTGATCGTCGCGTAGCCGGCGGTCGGGTTGACCAGCCCGAGCAGCATCCGCAGGGTGGTGGTCTTGCCGGCCCCGTTCGGACCGAGGAATCCGGTCACCGAGCCGGGCTCCACATGAAAGCTCAGGTTCTGCACCGCGGGAACCGGACCAAAGTGTTTGGTCAGCCCTTGGACCACGATGCGGCCGCTTCCGTCGTGCACGGATTCCTCCTGCTCCCCGGCGTGTCGTGGGCGCCATCTTGCCGCATGGCGTCGACCTCATGTGCCGATACGGTGCAGATCGGAATCTCAGCCGTCGTGCTGTGCGCCACGGCGGGCGGACAGGGCCCGCGCGGCGCGGCCGAGCGGGTTGCGCAGCGGGCGGGTACGCCGGTTGTGCGGCACTCCCTCGCCGATCAGCTGCTCGTGTGCCATCCGCCAGATCTGGCACGGCCAGCGGCCGCGGGTGCCGGTCGGGCAGGCCTGGCACCGGCCCTCCTCGTCGCGCTCGTGCACGGTCAGCAGCAGGCGCCAGCCCTCGGCCATCCGGTTGATCTCGCGGCGGGCCAGCGGCAGCAGGGTGCCGGGATCACCGTGACCGATGGCCACGTCGAGGCGGTCCAGCCAGTGCAGTACCGCGTCGCGGACCGGGTCGTGTGCGGGGCTCAAGCCAGCCACCGGCCGGCGATATCCAGCATCGTGTGCAGCGACTTCGCCTGGGTTACGGACAGAACGGCGGCCCCGGCCGGCGCCACCAGCAGAATTCGATCATTCTCGACGAATATCGTCAGCGCGCGATGGCGTCCGAACGTGTCGTGGCAGCCTAGGGACCAGCGAGGTTCCGTCACCGGTCAGACATCGGCGGCCGGGAAAGTTGACCATAGTGCCCCGGCGCGGATTCACCCGTCTGCCCGACTTCTCACCCGATAGTGTCCATTTCTGGTGGACAAGTATTACGCGACTCGCCCACCCCAACTACAGCGCCGAGCCCTAGCACGCCTTAAGCTGTCCTTGGCGGCCCGCTCCCAGTGACCCCCAGGCTGGTCGAGCGGGCCGCCCCCAAATTCCCTTCCCCTGTCCGCAAAATGCGCGGACCTTGATTTGGG
>NZ_DASTBH010000052.1:0-6641 GCF_035712165.1 Actinophytocola sp.
CGATGCGGGCGACAAGGTGGGGCCGGTTCGTCGTGCGGGTGCGGATCACCGCCCGGGCCGCCGGCGGCCTGCTGGTCGCCACCGCGGTGACCGACGCGGTCGAGGTCCGGGTCTACCCCCGGCCCGCGCCGCTGCGGACCCGGATCCGGCCGGGTGAGCCACTCGCCCGGCTGGGTGTCCACATCGGACGGAGCCGGGGCGTCGGGCATCCGGAGTTCGCCGGCATCCGGCCGTACCTGCCCGGCGACCCGGTGATCAACCTGAACTGGCTGGCGACCTCCCGGTTGGGCCGCCCGCACGTCACCGAACGGCTGGCGGCGCGCGGCGCCGACGTGCTGACGGTGATCGACACGACCACCCCGCCCGGGCTGGACGCCGCGGTGCACGGCGCGACCGAGGTGGTGCGGGCGGCACTGCGCCGCGGGGACCGGGCCGGCGTGCTCGCGCTCGGCGGCGGCGCCCCGCGCTGGCTGGCGCCGGAGCCGGGCCGCCGGCAGTTCTACCGGATCGTGGACCTGGTCCTGGACGCCAAGAGTCCGGACGCGACCGGGGCCGAGATCCGGGTGCCCCGCGGCCTGCCGCCGCGCAGTTGGGTGATCGTGTTCAGTCCGCTGCTGGACGCGCGGATCTGGCCGGTCATCGCGGGCCTGTACGCGCGCCGGCATGCGGTGGTCGTGGTCGACGTGCTGCGCCGGCCGAACCGGCCGCCCGACCCGCTGATCGAGCAGGTCTGGCGGTTCGACCGCGAGGTGCTGCGCCGCGACCTGGCCGGCACCCGCATCCCGGTACTGGCCTGGGCCGACGGCTGCGGGCTGGACGAGGTGCTTGCCGCTAGCCCCGTTTCCGTGCCACGCCGGCGAAACCGGGAAAACGCTCCGGATCCTCGGTGAAGTAGCTGATCCCGTCCGGACGCCACAGCGGCAGCGTGACCACGCCCGGTTCGACCAGTTCGTAGTGCTCGAACAGGGCGGCGATCTCGTCCCGGGAGCGCAGCACCACCGGGTTGGCGGTGTTGGCGTAGACCGCCTCGAACCGTTCCAGGAACTCGCGCGGCTGGCCGGTCATGCTCATGTGCGACAGGGCCAGGTAGCTCCCGTCCGGCAGCGCGTCGCGGTAGCGGGTGAGGATGCCGGCCAGGCCGTCGACGTCGGGCACGAAGTGCAGCACCGCAACCATGAGCAGGCCGACCGGCTCGGAGAAGTCGATCACCCGGCGGAGGTCGGGCGACTCCAGCACCGCGTCGACGTCACGCAGGTCGGCGTGCACGAAGGCGGTCCGCTTGTTGCCGGCCAGCACCGACTGGCCGTGGGTGACGGCGACCGCGTCGATGTCCACGTAGGCCACCCGGGTGTCCGGTTCGATCTGCTGGGCGATCTCGTGCACGTTGCCCGAGGTCGGGATGCCCGAACCCAGGTCGATGAACTGGCGGATCCCCGTCTCCACCAGGAACCGGACCGCCCGCTGGAGGAACGCCCGGTTGGTGCGGGCCCCGGCGATGGTGGCCGGCAGCGCCGCGATGGCCCGCTCGGCGGCCTCCCGGTCGACCGCGAAGTTGTGGGCTCCGCCCAGGTAGTAGTCGTACATCCGGGCCGCGCTGGGCTGGTCGAGGTTCACCTTCGGTGGAACACCCTCCGGCCAACTGGTTGCCTGATCCATGGACCCCCGTCCCCGTTAGAACTTTGCGAGTAGATCTATACATTGGGTTACTTGTTGACCATACTGCCGCAATGCCATGGATCAACCTACGCCCGGCGGCAGTCGTGACAGCCCTGGCCCTCACCGCGGCCACGGTGTTGCTCTCGGCGAGCCCCGCGAGCGCCTACGCCAACGCGTTCTTCCACACCCAGAGCAGCGGCAACCGCGGGGTGGACGTACGGGCCATCCAGTACCTGCTGGTGCACAACGGTTTCTCGGTCGGCTCGGGCGGCCCGGACGGCGTGTTCGGGCAGGACACCGGAAACGCGGTGCGGTCGTTCCAGTCCGCGCGCGGACTGGACGCGGACGGCATCGTCGGGCCGAACACCTGGGCCGCGCTGGTTCCGGTGCTGCGGCAGGGTGACAGCAACCAGGCGGTGCGCGCCCTGCAGGTCGAGCTGAACGAGAAGCGCCGGCTCAGCCTGGCCGTCAACGGGGTGTTCGACGCGGCGACCAACACCGCCGTGCGGAACTTCCAGCAGCACGCCGGGATCGGCGTGGACGGCATCGTCGGCGCGGTCACCTGGCGCAACCTGGTGTGGCACTACGCCTACCCGGACTTCTCCAACATCTGCGACCAGGACCCGGACGGCAACGGCACCGCCGCCAACTGGGCCGCCGGCGCCGCCTGGGGCCAGCTGGAGCGGGCGGCCGCGCAGTTCACCGCGACCGGCCAGGGCCGGGTTCCGCTCGGCGACGCCGGGTTCGAGCACGGCGGCGACATCCCCGGCCACGCCAGCCACGAGAACGGTCTGGACATCGACGTCTGGCCGATCCGCACCGACAACGGCCAGTGCACCGCCGGCCGGATCACCTGGCAGTCGGCCACCTACGACCGGGCCGCCACCCGGCAGCTGATCAACCAGATCCGCGCCGCGGCGCCGGGCCACGTGAAGTTCATCTTCTTCAACGACCCGACGCTGATCAACGAAGGCCTGACGACCAGCCAGGCCAACCACGACAACCACCTGCACGTGCGCTACTGCGAGCGGGTCCACCCGAACAGCCTCTACGTGTGTTGATCATTCGCGCGGTCTGATCAGGCTGGCCGGCCGGACCGCCGCCGTCCCGAACCGGTTTCGGGCCGCGTCGGCGGCCTGGTCGGCGTCGCGCCAGCCGCGCTCGGGAGCGTCGAGGGTGAGCTGTTCGGCCGCACCCTCGCCGAGTTGCTCGACCCGCACGCCGATCAGCCGGACGGCGCCGGGCGGGGTCTGCTCGTCGAGCAACTGGCAGGCGGTGCGGTAGATCTCCTGGGTCACGTCGGTGGCCACCGGCAGCGTGCGGGACCGGGTGATCGTGGTGAAGTCGCCGAACCGCACCTTGATCGACACGGTGCGGCCGCGCAGGCCCCGGCCGCGCAGGCTGGCCGCGGTGCGCTCGGACAGGCGCAGCAGCTCGCGCCGGACCGCGCCGCGGTCGGCCACGTCGACGTCGAAGGTCTCCTCGGCGCCGATCGACTTCTCCGCCACATCCGGCTCGACGCCCCGGTCGTCGTGGCCGTTGGCGAGCGCGTGCAGGTGCTCGGCGACGGCCACGCCCAGGGTGCGGCGCAACCGGGGCAGCGGGGTGGCCGCCACGTCGCCGACCCGTTCCAGCCCGACCGCCAGCAGCCGCTCCGCGGTCCGCGCCCCGACGCCCCACAGCGCCGAGACCGGCAGCGGGTGCAGGAAGGCCAGCACCTCGGTGCGCGGCACCACCAGCATCCCGTCCGGCTTGGCCAACCCGGAGGCGAGCTTGGCCACGAACTTGGTCGGCGCCACGCCCACCGAGCAGGTCAGGTCGTGCTCGGCGGCCACCCGCCTGCGCAGCTCGGCGCCGATCTCGGCCGGGCGCAGGCGCAGCCGGCGCAGCGCCCCGCTCACGTCCAGGAACGCCTCGTCCAGGCTCAGCGGCTGCACCAGCGGGGTCAGCTCGCGCATCGCGGCGAACACGGACCGGGACACCTGCTCGTACTTGTGCCGGTGCGGCGGGAGGAACACCGCCTGCGGGCAGAGTCTTCTGGCCCGCGCGGCCGGCATCGCCGAGCGCACCCCGAACACCCGGGCCGGGTAGTTCGCGGCCAGCACCACGGCCCGCGGGCCATTGCCGGCGACCACCACCGGGCGCTCGCGCAGCTCCGGGTGTTCGCGGAGCTCCACCGAGGCGAAGAAGGCGTCCATGTCGACGTGCAGGATGGGACAGCCGGTGTCGTCCGGCCAGCTGTCCGGCCCGACCCGGTACTTGTCCACCAGCCCCCGCGGCAGGTCACCGCTGCGTCCCACGGGCACAGCATGCCAGGGGCGTCCGACAGTTACTTGCGGGCGATGGCGTGCAGCCGGGTGGCGACGTCGCGGAGCGGGGGCAGGGTCGACACCCGGAGCTCGAGGTCGGCTAAGGCGTCGGCGGCGCCGGGGTTGAGCTCCAGGACCGGGCCGGGGACCACGTCGGAGAACACGCCGCTGCCCTGGACCAGGTGCACGGTCAGGCCGGCGTCGACCAGCAGCCGGCGCAGGCCCTCGGTGTCGAACCGGCGCAGCAGGGACTCGCCGGACAGCTGGCCGTCCGGGTCGTCGAGCAGGTCGCGGGCGTCGGTGAGGCGGCCGGCCAGGACCCGGTGCAGCACGGCGGCGAACCGGTTGGCGACCACGACCGACACCGCGCCACCGGGAGCCAACGCCTCGGCCATCGCGCTCACGGTGTTCTTCGGGTCCTCGACGACCTCGAGCAGACCGTGCGCGAGCACCATGTCGGCGCTGCCGGCGGGCACCAGCTGGCCGAGCACGTCGGCGTCGCCCTGCTCGGCGGTGATGCGCTCGGAGACGCCGGCCTCCTGCGCCCGGCGGTGCAGGGTGGCCAACGCGTTCGGGTTGGGCTCCACCACCGTCACCGCACAGCCGGCCGCGGCCAGCGGAACGGCCAGCGTGCCGCTGCCCCCGCCCACGTCGAGCACCCGGGGCGGGCTGCCGGCCCGGCGCTGCCGGGCGGCGACCAGCTCGACCTCCAGGGCGCGGCGAACGGCATCCAGTCGCATGCGCAGAGCGTAGGACCGTAGGGTTCTGCTCGTGCGAACGGTGGCGGTGCTCAGCCTCAAGGGTGGGGTCGGCAAGACCACCGTGGTGCTCGGACTCGCGTCCTCGGCGATGCGCCGCGGTGCGCGCACGCTGGTCGTCGACCTCGACCCGCAGTGCAACGCGACCGCGACGCTGGATCCGGCGGACACCGGGACGACCATCGCGGAGGTCCTCGAGACGCCACGGCCCACCGTGCTCCGGGAAGCCATCGCCCACAGCGGCTGGAGCGACGAGGTGGACGTGCTGGTCGGGTCGGAGGAGCTGGAGTCGCTCAACGACCCGGCTCCCGACGCGCGCCGGCTCGGCAAGCTGGGCCGCGCGCTGGAGGCGCTGTCGTCCCTGCTCGCCGAGGACGAGCTGCCCTACCAGCTGGTGCTGCTGGACTGCCCGCCGTCGCTGGGCCGGCTCACCCGCTCCGCCCTGGTGGCCGCGGACGGCGCGCTGCTGGTCACCGAGCCGACGCTGTACGCGGTGTCCGGGGTGAACCGGGCGTTCGACGCGGTCGAGGAGACCCGTGACGCGCACAACCCGGACCTGGTGCCGCTCGGCGTGGTGGTGAACCGGGTCCGCCCGCACTCCTACGAGCACCAGTTCCGCATCGCCGAGCTGCGGGAGAGCTTCGGCTCGCTGATCATGCCGGTGGCCCTGCCGGACCGGCTCGCGGTGCAGCAGGCCCAGGGCGCGTGTGTGCCGATCCACAAGTGGACCACCCCGGGCGCCCGCGAGGTGTCGCTGGCGTTCAACCTGCTGCTGGCCCGGCTGCTGCGCACCGGAGGCCGCGGCCGGCACCAGGCGGTCAACTGGCCGGAGCACGACGAGATGAACGGCTGAACCGGTGCCCGAGGGCGACACCGTGTTCATCACGGCCCAGCGCCTGAATGCGGCTCTGGCCGGAAAGGTGCTGGTGCGCGGGGAGGTCCGGCACCCCCGGCTGGCCACCCTGGACCTCGCCGGGCGGACCGTGCTGGAGGCCCGAAGCGTCGGCAAGCACCTGTTCGTGCGGTTCGACCGCGAGCTCAGCCTGCACAACCATCTCGGGATGGACGGCGCATGGCGGTTCGTGGCGCCGGCCGCGCGGCTGGGCCATCAGGTGCGGGTGGCGCTGGCGACCGCGGACACCATGGCGATCGGGGTGAACCTGCTCCAACTCGCCGCCGTGCCCACCGGGGAGGAGGGCCGGCTGGTCGATCACCTCGGGCCGGACCTGCTGGCCGCGGACTGGTCGGACGGGCACGCGGCCGAGGCGGTGCGGCGGCTGCGCGGCGCGCCGGACCGGGAGATCGGCGTCGCGCTGCTCGACCAGCAGGTGCTGGCCGGGGTCGGCAACGTCTACAAGGCCGAGGTGTGCTTCCTGCTCGGGGTGTCGCCGTGGACCCCGGTGTCCGAGGTCGACGCGGAGCGGGCGGTCGAGCTGAGCCGGGACCTGCTGCTGCGCAACACCACCACCTTCGACCGCAGCACCACCGGGCACAACCACCGGGACCGGCGGCTGTGGGTGTACGGCCGCACCCGCTCCGGCTGCCTGCGCTGCGGCGGCCGGGTGCGGGTGGCCAACCAGGGCCCGGACGCCCGGGAGCGGATCACCTACTTCTGTCCTGCCTGTCAGCCCGGACCCCACCCGTAATCAGTTGTCGATCCACCTCCCGCCGCATAAATTGGGCGGTACACGAGAGAGGAGGTGGTCCAACGGTGAATAGCTATAGGACTCGTGAGGTGGCTGTCCGCTAGGACCACCGATCGGACAAATATGGGTTGGCCGACCTCGGTGGTCGGCGAATACCAGGCAGTCACCCAACCCCCGGAGTCTCTGGGACCTAGTCCGCCCCAGGGCCTGTGGTTCGCCACAGGAAGCGCGCTCCGGGGGTTGTCCTATTTCTCGTCCAGTGCGGCCAGCCG
>NZ_DASTBH010000053.1:0-15196 GCF_035712165.1 Actinophytocola sp.
GCGCGGCGCCGAGCAGTTCGACGGCGCCTGCGGAGACCTCCGCGCGCAGTGCGGCGGTGCGTCGCTCGGCCGAACGGGCGGTCAGCGCGGACAGCGCCGGCGCGACGACGCCGGCCACGGTCAACCCGACTGCGACGGCGAGCCCCGCCTCGGGCAGCAGCACGCCGATGCCCACGGCGGCCCCGGCCGCCACCGCCGCCGCCGACACGGCCGGCACCAGCCCGCGCACCAGCACGTCCTGCTGGCTGTCCACATCGGACACAAGGCGGTTGAGCAGATCGCCGCGCCGGATCCGGCCGGTCACCGCCGGTCCGAGCCGGACCAGCGTGTCCCACACCCGCACCCGAAGGTCGGCCAGGGCCCGCAGGGCGACGTCGTGCGAGAGCAGCCGCTCGGCGTACCGCAGCACACCCTTGGCCAGGCCGAAGGCGCGCACGGCCACGATCGCGACCATGAGCGTGAGCACCGGCGGGTGCAGCGCGGCCGCGGAGATCAGCCACGCCGAGGTCGCGGTGAGCGCGACGCCGCTGCCCAGCGCCGCCGCCCCCGCCAGGCAGGCCAGCGCCAGCCGGGCGCGGTGCGGTCGCACCGCGACGCGCAGCCACTGCCACGCCGAACCCCGCCGGGCCCCGGGCCGGGGTGGCGCCGAAACCGGGCCGGCCGCGGCGACCTCCCGGATCTGGGGCGGTCGCGGGGCAGCGACGGCGACCGGCGGCGCGACCGGGCCGGGTAGGTGCACCACCCGGTCGCACACGGCCAGCACGGCCGGCCGGTGCGAGACGATCACCGCGGTGCGGCCGAACAGCAGACCGGGCAGCGCGGCGACGATGGCGGCCTCGGTGCCGGTGTCCACGCCCTCGGTCGGCTCGTCCAGCAGCAGCAGCGGCCGGTCCAGCAGCAGCGCCCGGGCCAGCGCGACTCGCCGCTGCTGCCCGGTGGACAGGCCCGCCCCCAGCTCGCCGACGGCGAGGTCCAGGTCGAGGTCCAACCCGGCCGCCGCCGCGGCTGCGGCGACCCGCTCCGCGGCCGCGTCCGGCGCCCCGAGCCGGATGTTGTCCGCGACGGTGCCGGTCACCAGCCGGGGCTGCTGCGGCACCCATGCCACCCGGGCGAGCCACGCCGCGGTGTCCAGTTCGCTCAGTGCCACGCCGTCGACGAGGACCTGCCCGGCATCCGGCGGGTAGGCGCCGAGCAACAGGTCGAGCAGGGTCGACTTGCCGGCCCCGGACGGGCCTGTGACGCCGAGCACCTCGCCCGGCTCGATCCGCAGGTTCAGGTTGTCCAGCACCGGACCGGACCGCCCGGCCACCGTGACCCCGCACAGCCGCACCGGGACGGCGGCCGGATCGGGCGCGGGGCAGCGCCGGCCCGGACGCCGGTCGGGTTCCGCCAGCACGGCCATGATCTCCCCGGCCGCGGCGATCCCCTCGGCGCTGTCGTGGAACCGGGCGCCCACCGCCCGCAGCGGCAGGTAGACCTCGGGCGCCAGGATCAGCACCACCAGCGCGGTGCGCAGGTCGAGACCGCCGGTGACCAGCCGCAGCCCGATGGACACCGCGACCAGTGCCACCGACAGCGTGGCCAGCAGTTCCAGCACCAGCGCCGAGAGGAAGGCCACCCGCAGGGTCCGCATGGTCTGCGTCCGGTACCGGCCGGTGATCTCGGCCAGGGTCCGCCGCTGCGCCCTGGCCCGGCCGAACGCGGTGAGCACCGCGAGCCCGGCGACCAGGTCGAGGAAGTGGTTGCCCAGCACCGCGAGGGTGCGCCACTGGCGGCGCACGCCGCGCTGCGTGTAGCGCCCGATCAGGATCATGAACAGCGGGATCAGCGGCACGGTGACGCCGACGATGACCGCCGCCACCCAGTCGGCCAGCAGGATCCGGGCCGCCACGAGCACCGGCACCACGGCGGCGATCAGCAACTGCGGCAGGTAGCGGGCGAAGTAGCCGTCCAGCCGGTCGACCCCCCGGGTGGCCAGGGTGGCCAGCTCGGCCGGCGACCGGCCGGGGTGCCGGCCCGGCCCGGTGCGCAGCGCCGCGTCGACGACCGCCGCGCGCAGTTGGGTCAGCACACCGGCCGAAGCCCGGTGCGCCGCGGTCTCCGACACCCAGGCGAGCCCGGCCCGGCCGAGCACCACCGCCCCGAGCAGCAGGATCGGCCCGGTCAGCTCGCCCAGCCCCGCGCCACCCAGAAAGGCCGCGGAGATCGCCGTGGCCAGCATCTCGGCCTGCACCAGGACGAGGCCGGCGGTCAGCACCCCCAGCGCGGCGCACAGCAGCACGAACGGCCGGGCGGCCCGGGCATGCCGTAACAGCCGTGGGTCAAGCGGCTTCACGGCTCGCCACCGGCAGGCCGCCACTGCGCGGGATCGCGGCCCGGCTGACCCGCTTGCGGAACACCCAGTAGGTCCAGCCCTGGTAGAGCAGCACGATCGGGGTGAAGAACACCGCCACCCAGGTCATGATCTTCAAGGTGTACGGGGTGGACGCGGCGTTGGTGGTGGTGAGGCTGTTCGCCGGGTCCGTTGTGGACGGCAGCACGTCCGGGTAGAGCGCGCCGAACAGGGTCACGGTGGTGGCCACGATCGCCACGGCGGTGCAGGCGAAGGCCCAACCCTCCCGGCCGCCGCGGGCGGCGGCCACCCCGGCCACCAGGGCCAGTGCCGCGCCGAGCACCGCGACCCAGGTCCACCCGGTGCCGTAGGCGAGTTGGGTCCACAGCAGGAACAGACCGCCGACCGGCACCGCGACCAGGCCCAGCGGCCAGGCCAGCGCCTTGGCCCGGTCGCGCATGTCGTCGGTGGTGCGCAGGGCCAGGAACACCGCGCCGTGCAGGGCGAACACCAGCAGCGTGGTCAGCCCGCCGAGCAGCGCGTAGGGGTTGAGCAGTGTGAAGAAGTCGCCGGTGTAGTGGTGCTCGGCGTTGAGCGGCACGCCGCGCACGATGTTGCCGAACGCCACGCCCCACAGCAGTGCCGGCACCACCGAGCCGAACACGATGGCCACGTCCCAGCGGCGCCGCCACCGCACGCTGTCGATCTTGCCCCGGAACTCGAACGCCACCCCGCGCACGATCAGCGCCACCAGGATGACCAGCAGGGCGAGATAGAAGCCGGAGAACAGGCTCGCGTACCACAACGGGAACGCGGCGAACGTCGCGCCGCCGGCCACCAGCAGCCACACCTCGTTGCCGTCCCACACCGGCCCGATGGTGTTGATCAGCACCCGGCGGTCGGTGTCGTCCCGGCCCAGCACCGGCAGCAGCATGCCCACGCCGAAGTCGAAGCCCTCGAGGACGAAGTAGCCGGTCCACAGCACGGCGATCAGCAGGAACCAGATGTCGGTCAGGTCCATGACTTCTCCTGCCTCAGTAGGCGAACACGGGTGCCGGCTGTTCACCGTCCACATCGGACTCCTGGTCCGGCGGGGTGGGTGGCGGCGGCCCGGCCTGGGCGTAGCGGATCATCAGCATCCCGTCCACAACGGCGAGAATCCCGTACAGCGCGGTGAAAACGAGCAGCGAGGTGAGCACCGTGCCGGCGGCCACGGTCGGCGAGACCCCGTCGGCGGTGCGCAGCACCCCGTAGACCGCCCAGGGCTGACGGCCCATCTCGGTGAAGATCCAGCCGGTGCTGTTGGCCAGCACCGGCAGCACCACCGCGAAGATCGAGGCGGTGTAGAACAGCGGCGCGGTCGGGGTCCGGCCGCGCCGGAAGACCCACAACCCGATCAGGGCCAGCAGCCCCATCAGCGCCCCGAAGCCGATCATCAGCCGGAACGTCCAGTACGTGACCGGAATGTTGGGCCGGTACTCGCCGGGACCGTACTTCTGCTCCGAGGCGGCCTGGATGTCGTTGATGCCCTCGACGGTCCCGTCGAACGAGCCGGTGCCCAGATAGGACAGCAGGCCAGGGACCCGGATGCTCCACACCTCCTCGGAGCCGTCCAGGGTGCCGAGCGTGAACACCGAGAACGAGGCCGGTCCGGAGGTGTTGTACAGCGCCTCGGCCGCCGCCATCTTCATCGGCTGCTGCTTGGTCATCAGCTTGGCCTGCACGTCCCCGCTGATCACCACGCCGGCGCTGGCGACCAGCACGGTGACCAGGGCCAGCCGCATCGACGGGCGGAACACCTCGACCGCGTTGCCCTTGCGCAACTGCCAGGCGCTGATCGCGACGATGAAGATCCCGGCGGTGACGAACGCCGCGGTGATGGTGTGCGCGAACGCGCCGAGCGCGGTGGAGTTGGTCAGCACCGCGCCGAAGTCGTTGAGCTCGGCCCGCCCGGACTCCGGGTTGAACCGGTAGCCGACCGGGTGCTGCATCCAGGAGTTCGCCGCCAGGATGAAGTAGGCGGACAGCACGGTGCCGATCGCGGCCACCCAGATCGTGGCCAGGTGCAGCCGTTTCGACAGCCGGTCCCATCCGAAGATCCACAGCCCGAGGAACGTGGACTCCAGGAAGAAGGCCAGCAGGCCCTCGATCGCCAGCGGGGCGCCGAAGATGTCGCCGACGAAGGCGCTGTAGTCGCTCCAGTTCATACCGAACTGGAACTCCTGGACGATGCCGGTCACCACGCCCATGGCGAAGTTGATCAGGAACAGCTTCCCCCAGAACTTGGTCATTCGTAGGTACTTCTCGTCGGCGGTGCGCACCCACGCGGTCTGCATTCCGGCCACCAGAAAGGAAAGCCCGATGGTCAGCGGCACGAAGATGAAGTGGTAGACCGTGATGATGCCGAACTGCCAGCGAGCCAGGTCCAGTGCACCCATCGGGATCTCCCTGTGCGGTCCGGGTTTTGCCAGCATTGTGTCCACGTGGGAGCACGGCTCACAACATGGCGCAGGGCCTGTTGTGCCGGGACCTAGGTCCCGGCGACGCCGGGACCAACCGAATGGGTGACTCCGCTACCCGAGGGGGACGTCCTCCGGGGCGAGCCGGTAACCGGTCACCAACTCCGGCCGGATGCGCAGGACCTGGTTGCGCTCCCCGTTCACCCACGGGCGCAGCAGTTGGGTGTAACGGGCGACCTCGTCGGGGTCCCGCACCAGGGTGGCCAGACCGGTGACGATCACACTCCACCCGGTGTGCTCGGCCGGGTCGATCTCGTCGGCCTCGTAGGCCACCACGACCCCCACGCCCGCCAGCACCTCGGAGCCGAGGTGGGTGCGGACGACCACCGCGCCGTCGTCGACGATGTGGTTGATCGGGCGAACCGCCGGCAGGGCCTGGCTGGTGAACACGATGCGGCCATAGGAAACGCTGCCGAGCAGGCGGAGTGACTCCCACCTGGGCAGCTCGATCAACCGGCGCCCCACGTTGCCCAACCACGACCTCCTTCGCCGGGCCAGCCTCGCGGGACGAGCCGAGCCGGCACCAGAGTCGAAGTCATCGAGCATCCGGGACTTTGGACCCTTGTTCACCGCATCGGGCCACGGCAGGTGGCCTCAGTGTTCCTCCTGGTCACGACGAAGGTCGGCGGCCAGCACCGCGGCCTGGGTGCGGCGCTGCATGCCGAGCTTGGCCAGCAGGTGCGACACGTAGTTCTTCACCGTCTTCTCCGCCAGGAACAGCCGCTCACCGATCTGCCGGTTGGTCAGGCCCTCGCCGATCAGCTCGAACACGGCCCGCTCCTGCTCGGTCAGGGCGGCCAGCGGGTCACCCTTCTCCCGCTCCCGGCGGATCCGCTGCAGCAGAGCGGCGGTGGTACGCGGGTCGAGCAGCGAGCCACCCTCGCCGACCGTGCGCACGGCCTTGATCAGGTCCGTGCCGAGCACCTGCTTCAACACGAACCCGGCCGCGCCGGCCATGATCGCGTCGAACAGCGCCTCGTCGTCGGCGTAGGACGTGAGCATCAGGCAGTTCAGCTCGGGGTGCCGCGACCGCAGCTCGCGACACAGTTCGACGCCGCTGCCGTCGGGCAGCCGGACGTCGAGCACCGCGACGTCGGCTCCGGTCCCGCTCACCCTGGCCATCGCCTCGCCCACGGATCCGGCCTCGCCGACCACCTCGAAGTCGGGCTCGTCCTCGAACAGGTCCGAGATGCCGCGCCGCACGATTTCGTGATCGTCCACCAGAAAGATCCGAATGGTCACACGCAGACGGTACGCCCGGCCGGTCACCCGCAGCGCACACCCGTGCCTGAACGGGGGCGGTTGCTACCGTTGTGCGATGGACCCGGGTGAGCTGATCGCGGGCCGTTACCGGCTCATCTCGCTGGTCGGCCGTGGGGCCATGGGGGTCGTCTGGCGCGCCCGGGACGAGCGGCTGGACCGGGTCGTCGCGGTGAAGCAACTGCTGGCCGACGCCTCGGCCCGGGAAGCCAGGATCGCCGGCCGGCTACGTCACCCGAACGTGATCGCCGTCCACGACGTGGTGGTCCACGACGACACGACCTGCCTGATCATGGAGTACCTGCCGTCGCGCAGCCTCGGCGAGTCGGGAACGCTGCCGCCGGACCAGGTCGCCCGGATCGGCAGCCAGGTCGCCGCCGCGCTGGTCGAGGCGCACGCGGCCGGCATCGTGCACCGCGACCTCAAGCCGGACAACGTGCTGATCGCCGAGGACGGCACCGCGAAGATCACCGACTTCGGGGTGTCCCGGGCGGTCGGGGTCGGCACCCTGACCTCGGCCGGCATGCTCGCCGGCACTCCCGCCTACCTGGCGCCCGAGGTGGCCGGCGGGGCGGACGCCGACTTCCGCTCGGACGTGTTCTCCTTCGGCGCGACGCTCTACGCCGCGTTGGAGGGGGAGCCGCCGTTCGGCTTCGAGGACAACCCGATCTCGCTGCTGCACAGGGTGGCCCGCGGCGAGATCCGGCCGCCGCAGCAGGCCGGGCCGTTGACCGGCGTGCTGCTGTTGCTGCTGCGCCGCGATCCCGCCGAACGTCCGACCATGCCCGAGGCGGCCGCGATGCTCGCCGCCGCGGCGGCCGGGGAGCCGTTGCCGGCGTTCCGCCCGCGCACCCCGACCATGGTGCTGCCGGCCCGGCGGGTGTCCCGCCGGACGGTGGTGACCGGGGCGGCGGCGACCGGCCTGGTGGCCCTCGGCGTCGTGATCGGGGTGCTGATCAACGACGGGACCAGCCCGGCGGCGGGGGAGCGCCCGCCCGGTGCCGGCCCGACCAGCACCAGCACCAGCACCGCGCCCGCGCCGTGCCAGGCCCGCTATCGGGTCGGCCAGTCCTGGCCCGGCGGCTACAACGTCGAGGTGACCGTGACGAACAACGGCGCCGAGCCGCTCAACCGCTGGGCGGTGCGCTGGACGATGCCGGCCGGACACCGGGTGGACAACCTGTGGAACGGCAAGGTGTCGGCGGACGGTTCGGCGGTGACCGTCCGGAACGAGAACTACAACGGCATCGTGGCGGCCGGGCAGTCGATCACCTTCGGGTTCAACGCCCGGGCCGAAGGGGAGGGCGATCGGGACGAACCCGCCGCCGTGGACTGTCGCCTGGACTGATCGCCGGTGAATGATGTGCGCCATGGCCACACGACTGACCGGATGGCGCAAGCTCGCAGGCTCCGCCTGGGGACCGCCGAACGACCCGCAGTTCTTCGGTGAGCTGGACATCGACGCGTCCGCGCTGCTGTCCTACGTGGAGGCGCTGCGGGCCGCCACCGGGGTGCGGGTCACGATCACCCACCTGGTCGGCCGGGCCGTCGCCTACGCCCTTACCGAGGTGCCCGAGTTCCAGGTCCGGCTGGCTCGTGGCCGGGCACACCCGCGCGAGAGCGTCGACGTCTTCTACATCGTCTCCGCCGACGGCGGGCGCGAGCTGACCGGTCTCAAGATCGCTGAGGCGGACCGCAAGTCGCTGGTGGAGGTCGCCGAGGAACTGAACCGGCGTGCGGCGGCCGCCAGCCGGGGTGAGGACGACGCGCTCGGCCGGACCACGGCACTGATGTCGGCGCTGCCGCCCTGGCTGCTGCGCCGGGTGCTGGATGTGGGCGCCTGGCTCAGCTCCGACCTCAACCTCGACCTGTCCCGGTTCGGCATGCCGCGCCAGGCGTTCGGCAGCGCCATGATCACCTCGATCGGCATGTGGGGGGTGAGCCGGGCGTTCTCGCCGCTGGCCCGCTACTACCGCTGCCCGCTGCTGGTGCTGGTCGGCGCCGTGGAGCCGCGTCCGGTGGTGGTGGACAACGAGGTGGTGGTCCGGCACATGCTCACCCTGACCGCCACCGTCGACCACCGCTACGCCGACGGGTTCCACGCGGTCAAGCTCGCCCAGGCGGTGCGCCGCTACTGTGCCGACCCGGCCGCCCACGAGCCGGCCACGGCGGCGCTGGCGGAGGAAAGCGCTAGGTGAGCGGAAGGTTGACGCGGTGGGCGAAGGGGAATCCCGCTGCCATGGTCCCCGCCCGCATTCTGGCCGCGCTGGCCGCTGCCGTACTCGCCCTGGGACTCGCCGGCTGTGATCCGGTCGCCCTCGGCCCCGACGGATCCCCGACCGCGGCCACCGACCCGGCCGCCAACGCGCACGAGCCCGCCGGCACGCTGGACGCGGTCACCGCGCGAGCCAAGCTCGCCGCGCTCGTCGAGGCGCCGCCTGCCGGCCTGGACGGCTACGCCCGGGACTGCGACAAAGGCGAGGCGTGTGTGTTCGGCCAGCCCTGGCTGGACGTCGACGGGGACGGCTGCGACCAGCGGTCCCAGGTGCTCGCCCGGGATCTGGAGGGGGCGGTGCGCAAGCCCGGCCGCTGTGCGGTCACCTCCGGCACCCTGCACGACCCCTACACCGGCCAGACCATCACCAGCGTCTCCAAGATCCAGATCGACCATGTCGTGCCGCTGGCCGAGATGTGGCGCAGCGGAGCCAGGTCCTGGACCACCGAGCAGCGTGCCCAGGCCGCCAACAACCTGACGAACCTGTTGGCGGTGCAGGGAAAGACCAACCAGTCCAAGGGTGACAAGACCCCGGACGTCTGGCTGCCGCCGAACTCCGCGTTCCACTGCACCTATGCCCGGATCTACGTGACCGTCAAGGCGACCTACGCCCTCACCGTCACGGCGCTGGAGCGCCAGGCCCTGGCCAGCGCCCTCACCGCGTGCGGGTGAGCAGGCAGTTCAGTCAGGCAGTTCAGTTCGGTCAGGCACTGATGTCCACGCTGCCGTCCAGCACACCGCGGGCGACCTCGAGGACCGGCAGGTTGCGGAGCTGGGCATGCACCGTCATCAGCCTGAAGGCGTCCGAGCCGGAGGTGTGATGCCGTTCGGCCAGGGTTCCCTTCGCCTGCTCGATGATCGCCTGGTTGGTCAGCGCGAACTCCAACTGCGTGACGAACTCCTCCCGGTGCCGGGCCGCGTGCTCGTGCAGGATCGTGATCGAGGCCAGGTCGGCCAGGCCCTGCACGATCGCGCCGGCGCCGGCCGGCAACCCCGCGCCCGGTAACACCAACGCCCCCAACACCTCCTCGCGCAACCGCAACGGAAAGGTGTGCAGGGTGGTCACGCCGAGCGGCTCGGCCGCGGCGGCGAGTTCCGGCCAGTCCCCGCCGGTCAGGTCGAGCTCCCGCGGCCGCGCTGCGGGCGTTGCGTCGGGCCCGTCGCGGTAGCGCCGCAGCAACTCCGCCGAACCGTTCGGCGTACTGGCCAGCAGGGTCGGCGGCCGGGACAGCACGATTCCCGCGCCCGCGACCGGAAACAGGTCGACGCAGCAGGTCAGCACCATCCGCAGCCCCTCGTCCAGCGTCGACCCGCCGACCAGCCCGGCCGCCGTGGCCAGGAACGTCGCCAGGGTGCGCCGGCCGGAGCCGTACCCGCTGGTGATCAGCTGGGCGGCGGCGTCGCGGATCCCGGTGATCGCGTCGTCGAGTTGGCCGACCGCCGACCAGATCCGTTGCCGGGCCGGGCCGGGCTGGTTGCGTTCCAACAGGTCGAGCGCGCCGTGCAGGTCCAGGCTCACCGCGAACAGGCACTGCACGGCGGGATCGAGCAACTCGGTGTCGCTGGGGACCTGGTCCATCCGGCCTGCCGTCTCCCCCGTGGTGTGCGGCTGGGGCGCGCTCATCGTGACGTGCAAATTGCACGTGGTCAACCTGCTCAGTCGGCTCCCCGCACGACCTCCGCGAGATCGGCCGACCCGCGCACCACCGCAGCGGCCAGGTCGCCGATGCTGCGACCGGTGCGGGCGGCATGGTCGCGCAGCCGCGCATGCGCCTCGCCCACCGAGCCGCCGGTGTACTCGGCCAGCACACCCTTGGCCTGGTCGAGCAGCACCCGGCTGTTGAGCGCGGCTTGCAGTTGAGCGAGCACCAGGTCCCGGTCCCGCACGGCGCGCTCGTGCAGGATGCCGACCGTGGCGAGATCGGCCAGCGCCTGACCCAGCTCGACCACGTCGGTCTCGAGCGTGCTCCCGTTGCCGCAGAACAGGTTCAGCCCGCCGATGACCTCCTCCCGCAGCCGCATCGGCAGCGCGTGCACCGAACCGAACCCGGCGGCGCCGGCCGCGGCCGCGAACCGGGGCCACCGGTCGGCGGCCGCCGCGAGGTCCGTCGCGTGCACCGGCCGCCCGCTGTGGTAGCAGTCCAGGCCCGGCCCTTCCTGGTTCTGCAGCTCGAAAAGCTCGAGCAGCCGAGCCTGCTCGGTCGAGGCGGCCACCAGGTTCAGCCGGCCGCGATGGTCGGCGAGCAGCAGACCGGCGGCCCGCACGCCGAGCACCTCCACACACCGGTTCGCCAGCAGCTCAAGGAAGTCCAGGACGTCGAAGTCCGCGACCAGGGTGTCGGTCAGCACCACGAAGGCGTCCCGGACCCGGTCCGCAGAAGCACTCAATTCTCCTCCCCATCGGGTTCGTTGCCGCCCTCCGGAAGCTTGCCCGCACGGCCCCCATCGAAGCGCACCCGCCGTTCGATCACGTCGCGGGCCACCGCCGCCAGCCGCCGGTCCTGGGTGAAGGCGTAGGCCCGTAACCGAACCAGGGCTTCCTCGACCTCAACCCCGAGCTGCACCGACAGCATGCCGGCGGCCTGGTGCACCTCGGCGCGCCACTCGTCGAACCCCCCGTCGACCAGATCCGCGTAGGCGGCCGGGATCCCGCCCCGGTCGTCGAGCACCAGGAGCAGCGCCGCGTCGGCGAACACCAGCGCGTCGGCAAGCTGCGCACCGGACAGCGGACCCGTCCGGTCGCGGTACAGATCCAGCACGCCGACCCGGACGGCACCCAGCTCGAGCGGAAACGAGAACATCGCCAGCACCCCCCGCTTCGTCGCGGCCGGCGCGAACACCGGCCACCGCCGCCGGCTCGCCGCCGCGGACAGGTCCGCCGCCAGCACCGGCCCCGCTCCGTCCAGGGCGTCGGCCGAGGGCCCCTCGCCCAGGGTGAACTGCAGCTCGGCCAGTTCGGCGCTGGCCGCGTCGCTCGTGGCCACCGGATCGTGCCGGCCACGGCCGCGGGTGATCGACAGACCGGACCCGGTCGCGGCCACGGCCCGCGCGCACACCACACACACGTGCCGCAGTGATGCCGACGCCCCCTCCCGCTGCGCGTGCTCAGTGATCAGGGCCCAGACTCTGACCACTCGGTCCTGATCCACCGGCGATCCGCCCCGCCACCTTCCTCGAACGAACTTTCAGGGGCGAAACCCTACCCATCGGGGCGCGGCCCTGGTGCGCTGGTGGGGAACCTCCGTGGAGGAGAAGGCGATGCGGGCCCGCGACATCATGACCAGCCCGGTGCTCACGGTTCGGCCCGGTGCGCCGGCCGCTGCCGCCGCGCGGCTGCTGCGCATCCGGGGGTTCGGCGCGCTGCCGGTGGTGGACGAGGACGACCGGCTGGTCGGCGTCGTCACGGCGGCCGACCTGAGCTGGCCGGCGAGCGGCAGCACGGTGGGCGAGGTGATGACCGCGCCGGTGCTGTCCCGGGGCCCGGGCGCGGACCTGGTGGACCTGGCCACCGTGCTGCTGGAGCCGCGCCGGCACTGCGTGCCGATCGTCAGCGCCGACCGGGTGATCGGCATCGTCACCCGGCGCGACCTGGCCCGGGTGGTCGGGCGGGACGACGGTGTCATCGCCGTCGAGGTGCGCCGCCGGCTCGTCAGGTACAGCGGGCACGGGCACTGGGGCGTCACGGTGCACCGGGGCGTGGTGCGCATCCGGGCCGAGTTCGCCGACGAGACCGACCGGTTCGTGGCGATCGCGCTCGCCGAGGCCGTCGCCGGGGTGGTGCGGGCGCACGCCGAGACCGGTCCCCCCAGTGGTGATTTCCAGAACGCGGGTGGGCTCGGGTAGAGCCAGACTGAACCCACCGGCGGACGAAAGTCCCTGCCGAACCGGGACCGGGGACGCTGGTCGGGCGCGTACCGCCCGGCCAGGCTGTTGGTACCAGGGAGCAGTCGGGAGCACACCGATGAACACCACCCAGTCCTCCGTCGCGGCGCTCGTCGACGCCGCCCTCGCCGCCGCGATCCGGGCGCCGTCGCCGCACAACACCCAGCCGTGGCGGTTCGAGGTCGGTTCCCGGCACGTGGACCTGCTGCTGGACCGGGAGCGGGTGCTGCCGATCGCCGACCCGGACGCCCGGGAGGCCCGGCTGGCCTGCGGCGCGGCCCTGCTCAACCTGCGCCTGGCGCTGGCCGTGGCCGGCCGGACGGCCCGGGTGGAACTGCTGCCCGACCACAACCGGCCCGACCTGCTGGCGACGGTGTGGATCGGCGCCAGGCGGGAGCCGGGCCAGGATCAGCGGACGCTGGCCGAGGCCATCGTGCGCCGGGCGTCCAACCGCCGGCCGTTCGCCGACCGCCCGGTCGTCCCCCGGCAGCGGCACACGCTGACCCGGGCCGCGGCCACCGAGGGCGCCCGGCTGATCCTGCTGGAGCGGCCGGACGAGCTCAGCACGTTCGCCGCGCTGCTGCGCCGGGCCGACAGCCTGCAGGCCGAGGACCCGGCGTTCCAGTCCGAACTGCTGCAGTGGGTGGCCGAGCACGCCGGCCGCGCGGACGGGGTGCCGCGCACGGCCGGCGGGCCACGGCCGCTGACCGGCGACGTGCTGGCGATCCGCGGGTACCCGACCGGCTCCGCCCCGGCCCGCCCGTTCGAGCAGGATCCGCTGGTCGCGGTGCTGGCCATGGCCGGCGACACGCCGCTGGACCAGGTGCACGCGGGGCAGGCGATGCAGCGGGTGCTGCTCGCCGCCACGGTCGAGGGGCTGAGCGTGTCGTTCGTGTCGCAGCCGATGGAGATCGCGGCCACCCGCGTCGGGCTGCGCGACCTGGTCGGTGGCCGGGCGCACCCGCAGACCGTGCTGCGGATCGGCCACGGCTACGCGGTGCCGCAGACCCCGCGCCGCCCGGTCGACCAGGTCACCACCGTCGTCGAGGACCGGGAGCCCAAGGTATGACTTGTGGAGACAGCCCCGGCGCCGAGCTCGCGAGGCGGATCGGGACCCACCGGGCGTGCGAGGTGCTGACGTGAGCAGTAGCTGGGAGAAGTTCGAGTGCGCCATGCTGGTGGCCGCCGTTCGCCAGGCCCCCTCGGTGCACAACACCCAGCCGTGGGTGCTGGAGCTGCCCGGCCGGGGAGCGTCGCTGTTCGAACGGCTGGACCGCTCGCTGCCCCGGCACGATCCGACCGGCCGGGACCGGATGATCTCGTGCGGCGCCGCGCTGAGCAACCTGCTGGTCGGGGTGCGGACCCTCGGCTGGGACGTCGACTTCCTGCCGTTCCCGGACCCGGAACATCCCGACGAGGTGGCCCGGCTGGTGATCGGCGAGCGGCGCGCTCCGTCCGAGCTGGACCTGGCCCGTTACGAGGCGATCCCGCGCCGGCAGAGCTATCACAGCCCGTTCGCCAGCACGCCCGTGCCGGACGAGCTGCGCGACGACCTGATCGCCGGGGTCGCGGCCGGCGGGGTGCGGACCCGGCTGGTGCACGGGCAGCAGGAAGCGGACGTGCTGGCCGAGCTGATCGGCCACACCGGCGAGGTGCTCCGCGAGGACCGGGGCTACCAGCGCGAGCTGTCCGCCTGGACCGGCGCGCAGGAGCCGGAGTCGCGGCGGCGGCCGAGCCTGCCGTGGACGCTGATCCGCTCGACCACCCGCCAGCCGGCGCCCGAGGTGCTGGCCGCCCGGGTGTCCCGGGAGACCGTGCTGCTGCTGGAGACACCGCAGGACAGCCGGCAGGACCACCTGCTGGCCGGCTGCGTGCTGCAGGACATCTGGCTGTCCGCGGTGCACGCCGGCCTGGTCGGTTCGGTCCTCACCCAGCCGCTGCACCTGGCCGAGGTGCGCGACGGGCTGGTGGAGCGGTTCGGCCTGGCCGGCGTCCCGCAGGTGCTGCTGCGCCTGGGCTACCCGTTCGACCTGCGGCCGCCCGGTCCACGGGAGCCGGCCGAGCAGCCCGAGCGCGAGGGGAGTGCGTCGTGAGCGCGGGCGCCGATCATGTGGTGGCCGGGGTCTCGCCGTCCTCGCCCCGGGCGGAGACGGTGGCCTGGGCGGCGGGCGAGGCGGCCGCCCGGGGCGCGGTGCTCGAGGTGGTGGCGGCTTCGTCCCGGCCGGGCGATGCCGAGGAGGCCCGGGAGGCACTGCGTCAGGCGGCGCTGCTGGCCACCGAACGGGCTCCGGGCGTCGCGGTGGTGACCCGGGTGATCGCCGGGTCGCCGGAGCCGGTGCTGCGGGCGGAGGCGACCGGCGCCGGGCTGCTCGTGGTCGGCGCCGACGACCAGAGCCCGCTGCTGGAGGCGATCACCGGCTCGGTGCCGGGCGGCCTGCTCACCACCGCGCCGTGCCCGCTGGTGGTGGTGCCCAAGGACGCCGCGCCGCCGGGGGACACCGCGCCGATCCTGGTCGGGGTGGACACCGCGGAGACCTCCCGGTCCGCGCTCGACCACGCCTTCTCGATGGCCGAGCGGTCCGGCCGGGACCTGCACGTGGTGCACTGCTGGACCGCGCCCCGGGATCCGGCGGAGCAGCGGGCGATCGCGGACTGCCTGGCCGGCTACGCGCGGGCCTGTCCGGACGTCGCCGTGACCGTCGTCGAGGTGGAGGAGGATCCGGTCACCGAGCTGGCCCGCCGGTCCCGGAAGGCGGCGCTGCTGGTGCTCGGCTCGCGCGGTCGGGGCCGGCTGGCGTCGATGGCGTTCGGCTCGGTGAGCCGCACGCTGATCCGCCGCTGCCGGTGTCCGGTCGTCGTGCTGCGCGCCGAGCAGGAACGGATCGGATCATGACCCCGGAGAAACGCCCGCCGGCCACCGCGTCGCTG
>NZ_DASTBH010000054.1:0-12172 GCF_035712165.1 Actinophytocola sp.
CCGCCATACGAACCCCTTCCGTTCGTGTGCCAGTCGCAGGGACAGGACGGGCGTACCGTCATGCGAAGGGGTTCGTCGCGGGTCGGCCGTCCGGTGCCGGCTTCCCGCTTGTGATCAACGAATCGGTCGAGGATCAGCCGATCGCGACTTTGACAGTCCCAGCGGTCGCGCCCTGCCAGGCAAGCTGGCCAATCAGAAGGAGCTCGATCATGAAGATCACCGTCTTCGGCGCCAACGGTGCCACCGGCCGGTTGCTGACCAACCAGGCGCTGGCCGCCGGTCACACCGTGACCGCCGTGACCCGCCGACCAGCCGACTTTCCGATCACGCACGAACACCTGCGCGTCGTGGCGGCCGACGTACACCACGCCTCCGCCGTCGACCACGCCATCGAGGATGCCGACGTGGTGCTGTCCACGCTCGGCGTGCCCTTCACCCGCAAACCGATCACCGTCTACAGCGACGGCATCCGCACCATCACCACCGCAATGTCCCAGCACGGCATCAAAAGGGTGGTCGCGGTCAGCTCCAGCGCCACCGAGCCACACCACCACGCCGACGGCGGCTTCCTGCTCAACCGGGTCCTGCAACCCATGGTCACCGCGACGATCGGCAAGACCACCTACGCCGACATGCGGCGCATGGAACAACACCTGCGCGACAGCGACCTGGAGTGGACCATCATGCGGCCCTCCGGCCTGTTCGACGCGCCCGCCGTGACCAGCTACGCACTACACGAGAACCAAGCGCCAGGCATCTTCACCAGCCGCGCCGACCTCGCCGCGAGCCTGCTCGAACAGATCTCCGACACCCGTTTCCTCCGCAAGACCGTCGCCGTCACCACCACCGAGGGCACCCCCACCCTGTTCCAACTGATGCGTCGCGAAGCCTTCAAGAAAGGATGACCGCCAAGCGTCGTGGTCAGCATGGCCACCGCCGCGGCGGGTGTGGGGGCGCCTCGAATGCTCATGGTCGTACTCCCCCGTTTTCGGCGATCCGCTCGGCATTGCGCCGGAACCGGGTGCCGTCCAGCAGATCCTTTTGCCGGCGTAGGTCGATGAGGGCGACGGCTAGGGCGGTGCCGAGGAAGAGGCAGGCGACGAGGGTGGCCCGGTTCAGCGCGTCGCGGTGCAGCGCGGCCGGGGCGGCGGTGAGGGTGAAGCCGGCGCCGTAGATCGTTGTGTAGTAGGCCATCGATGCGGTCGCGACGCCGACGGTGTTGCTGACCCGCTGGCCGAGCTGGCCGATCGCGCTGGCCGCGCTGCCCTGGGTTGGCGGGATGTCCATCAGGGTCATGGAGTGGTTGGGAGAGACAACAAGGCCGCCGCCGAGGCCGTAAAACAGCTGCAGCACCGGGATTGCGGCCAGCACGGCGGCGGTCGGCAGGTCGCCGTGCAGCACCGCCAGCGTGGCCAGGGTGGCCAGCAGGACCAGCACCATGCCGGTCGCGGTGAGCACCCGGCCGAGCCGCAGCACGTAGCGGCCGCCCAGCCAGGCGCCGAGCACCGAGGTGGCCGACGACGGCAGCAGCACCAGGCCGGCCAGGAACGGCGTGATGCCGCGGGCCTCCTGCAGGTAGATGGTCAGGGCGAGGGCGATACCGGGACCGGCGGCGAACCAGGTCAGCGAGACCAGCACGCCGTTGCGGAACGACCTGATGCGCAGCAGGTCCGGGTCGATCACGCCGGATCGGCCGGCGGCGACCCGGGCGCGGCTGCGTGCGACGAACAGCATGGCGAGCCCGGCCGCCGGAAGCAGGGCGAGCCATCGGATGCCGGCGTCGCCGGGACGTCCGGTGGTGAAGATGAACGGGGTCAGCAGCGCGACCAGGGCGAGGCTGGCGAAGGCCAGGCCGACCACGTCGATGTCCGGCCGGTACCGGCGGCCCTGGTCCCGGCCGACCGGCGGCAGCAGGGTGTGCGCGGCGATCAGGATGGCGACGCCGACCGGAACGTTCATCACGAACACGCCCCGCCAGCCGAGCGTGGTGAGCAGCAGCCCGCCGAGGCTGGGCCCGAGCGCGGTGGCCAGGCTGACGCACATGCCGTAGACGCCGAACGCCTTTCCGCGCTCCGGAGCGGGAAACAGCTGCTGGACGATGCCCATCAGCTGCGGCATGAGCAGCCCGGCGCCGATCCCGAGCAGGGCGCGGCCGGCGATGACCGCGCCGGCGCCGGGGGCGAGCGCGCACAGCACGCTGGCGGCCAGGTACAGGTACATGCCCGCGTAGGTGAGCGCGAGCCGGCGGCCCGCGTCGCCGATCCGGCCGGCCGGGACCAGGGTCACCGCGAAGCAGAAGACGTAGGCCGCCTGGATCAGCTGGATTCCGGCCGGTCCGGGATGCAGGGCCCGCTCGATCGACGGGACGGCGATGGACACCTTGTGGATGTCCAGCAGGAGGAAGCCGGCGGTGCTGCCGCACAGCAGCAGGACCGCGCGGCGGTTCGTGGCGGTCATGGCGGACCCGCGACGGCGGCGCGACCGTTGCCGCGCCGCCGTTCGCCGGTGCTCAGGCCTCCTGGAGGATCTTGGTGGAGTCGACCAGGTTGCCGAACTCGTTGTCCGGGTCGATCAGGTCCCAGCTGGCCACCCAGTCCAGCGTCCGGTTGAACTGGTCCTCCGGGTACGGGCCGGGGTGGATGTAGCGCAGCCGGCCCAGCTTGAAGTCCTCCGGGGCCAGCTCGGCGACCGGCGCCGCCTGGGCGATGAAGTACTTCAGGTACGGCCGGATGTCCTCGTGGATGCGGTCCACGCCGCGCGTGACGGCCCGGTTGATCCGGGTGAACGCCTCGGCGTCGAGCGTGTCGTTGGCGATCTCCGCGCCGTAGTAGTGCGCCTCCGCCAGCACCTTGTACCCCTGCTTCTCGGCCACCGTGATCCACGGCTCCATCACGGCAACGGCGTCGATGTCCCCGTCCCGCAGGGCCTCGAACCGCTCCTTGCCCTTGATCCCGACCAGGTTGATGTCGGCGCGCGGCAGGAAACCCTCCAGCGTCTGCAACACGAGATAGTGCGAGCCGTGGTGGAAGTTGACCCCGACCCGCACGCCGGCGAGGTCGCCGGGGATGTTGTACGGCGAGTCGGGGCGCACGATGATCGCCTGGCTGGCGACCGCGGCCCGGCGGGCCACCACCTTGCCGTTGACCTGGCTGTCCTGGGAGCGGCGCAGCTGGCCCCACTCGCACGCGTTGTACAGCTGCGACCCGCCCGCCTCGAACAGCTTGAAGCTGCTGAACGAGGACACCCGGCGCGGGTCCTCGATGAACCGCAGCCCGGTCTCGTCGGTGGGCCGGAAGCGGATGAGCTCGATGTCGAGCCCTTCGTCGGAGAAGTAGCCCTCTTCCTCGGCCACGTAGTACGGCAGGTAGAAGACGGCGCTTGTCGCCTCGATCTTGATCTTCGGCATGCGGGTTCCTCGCCAACAGGTACTAGAAGTTATACGAGCTATCGCGACTCACAGTAGATTTTTCAAGCTGACGACAGTAGAAGTTTCATATGTCGAGACGCTATCCACTACGAGAGACGGTAGATCTAACGTCTCCGGCATGAAGCGCCGAACCCCCCTGACATCGCTCACCGTCCTGATCTCGGCCGCCCTCGTTCTCTCCGGCTGCGCCACCGGTACCGGCGCGGCCGGCACCGGCGCCAGCAGCACGCCGGTCAAGGGCGGCGTGCTGAAGTACCGGGCCGCCGGCGGCGGCAAGTCGTTCGACCCGGCCACGACGACCGGCTACGGCCTGGCGGTGCCGGTGCGCAGCCTGGTCGACTCGCTGGTGTTCAACAACGAGGACGGCACCTTCGCGCCGTGGCTGGCCACCGCGTGGGAGGTCAACGACAACGCCACCCGGTACAGCTTCACGCTGCGCCAGGACGTCACGTTCAGCAACGGCGAGAAGCTCGACGCCGCCGCTGTCAAGCTGAGCTACCAGGCGCTGCGCGACGGCGGCGCCAAGTACGCGGTCGCCAACCAGTGGATCGGCGCACTCAAGGAGATCAGCACCCCGGACCCCTACACCGTGGTGTTCGACCTGGCCAAGCCGAACTCGTCGTTCCTGCAGGCGGCATCCACCACCGTGCTCGGCATCGTGGCGCCGGCCACGGCCCGGCTGCCGTTCGAGAAGCGCCAGGAGGGTCTGGGCATCGTCGGCTCCGGCCCGTTCGTCGCCGCCGAGAGCCGCGGCGAGGAGGGCTACACCCTGGTCCGCCGGGACGACTACGCCTGGGCGCCGGCACCGGCGGGCAACCACGGCCCGGCCTACCTGGACAAGATCGAGGTGCACAACATCCAGGACAACAGCATCGCCGCGGCCGAGCTCCGGTCCGGCGGCCTGGACCTGCTGCACAACACCGAGCCGGCGGACAAGACCGAGTTCGCGCACAGCGCGGAGATCACCATCCGGCGGCAGCCGCTGCCCGGGTCGGCACTCGGGTTCGCGGCCAACGTCAAGGTTCCCGGCCTGGACGACGTGCGGGTCCGGCGGGCCTTGTCGCT
This sequence comes from Actinophytocola sp., assembly GCF_035712165.1. Lineage (GTDB taxonomy): Bacteria > Actinomycetota > Actinomycetes > Mycobacteriales > Pseudonocardiaceae > DASYTH01. Next base: position 4,493 of record NZ_DASTBH010000054.1, read on the forward strand.
GGCCGTCGACCGGGCGGCCGTGCTGCAGCGCGCTTCGGCGATCGACGTCCCGCCGAAGAGCGCCTACACCGCGAGCAACCCCTACTTCACCGACCAGTCCGACAAGATCAGGACCGACGTCGAGGCGGCCAAGCGGCTGCTGGACGAGGCCGGCTGGCGGCCCGGGCCGGACGGCGTCCGGGCCAAGGACGGTGCCCGGCTGTCGTTCACCCTGGTCTACAGCCCGTCGACGATCTCGCACGAGCCGAACATCGCCGTGGTACAGGCGCAGTGGAAGAACATCGGCGTCGAGCTGAAGTTCGGCAGCCTCACCCAGGCCGAGCTGAACCAGCGGCTGCAGTCCGGCAACTACGCGTTCTCCTGGGGCTCGGGCACCCGACCCGACGCCGACGTGCTGCGTTCCACCTACGCCGGCGTGGACCGCGAACTGGACACGATCTTCGAGCGGATCCTGGCCGAGCCGGACATCGCCAAGCGCCGGACCGCCGCCGCGCAGGCCTCGGCGATCATCCTCGACCAGGCGTACTGGATCCCGCTGTACGACTTCATCCAGCCGCTGGCCTACCGCAACAGCACCCACCTGCCGCTGCTCGAGGCCACGCACCTCCCGTGGCTGGGCGACGCCTGGATCGACAAGCGATGACCGGCGGCCCGCGCCTCGCCGGTGTGGTGGCCGGCAAGCTCACGCACGCTGCCGTCGTGATCCTCGCGGCCTACTCCGCCTCGTTCTTCCTGCTGTTCGTGCTGCCCGGAGACGCGGTGCTGGCCCGGATCGGCACCACCGACACGCTGGGCTCGGCCGACGTCTCCGGCCTCGACCTGGACCTGCTCCGGGACGAGGTCGGCCTGTCCGGCAGCCTGTGGACCCAGTACTGGACCGGGGTGACCGGACTGCTGCGCGGCGACCTCGGCCACTCGCTGGTCACCGAGCAGCCGGTCACCCAGCTCATCGGCGAGGTGCTGCCGAACACCCTCATACTGGCCGCGGTGTCCCTGGCCGTCTCGGTGCCGCTGGGGTTCCTGCTCGCCGTGCTCGCGGTCGCCCCGCGCTCCCGGCTGGTCCGCTCGCTGGCCTCGCTGGTGCCGTCGGCCTACGTGAGCCTGCCGGTGTTCTGGGTCGGCATTCTGTTCGTCTACGTCTTCGCCATCACGCTGGGCGCCTTCCCGTCCAGCGGCAGCCAGGGCGCCGCCTCGCTGGTGCTGCCGACGGCGGTGCTCGCGCTGCTCGGCTCGGCGCAGTTCGCCCAGGTGCTGATCAGCAGCCTGCGCGTGGAGCTGGGCAGCACGTACGCGGCGGTCACCGCGCCGGCCAAGGGCGCCGGCCGGTTCCGCATCCTGTTCCGGCACTGCCTGCGCAACGCCTCGTTCCCGTTCCTGGCGGTGTTCGGGCTGCGGATCGGGCAACTGCTCGGGGGCACCGTCGTGGTCGAGATGGTGTTCTCCCGGGTCGGGCTGGGCCGGCTGATGGTCGACTCGGTCAAGGCGGTCGACCTGACCGTGGTGCTCGGCCTGGTCGTGGTGCTCGCCGTGGCCTACGTCGTGATCAACGCCTTGGTCGACATCGGCTACCTGCTGCTCGATCCCCGGCTGCGCCGCCGTTCGACGGAGGTTGCGGTATGACCGGCGTGATCACCGGCCCGGTGGCCGAGCCGGTCGCCGCTGCCCCGGAGCTGCCCGCATCCCCCGGGCGGCGCCGGCGGCGGGTCCGTGAGCTGCACGTCCATCTGGTGCTGCTGGCCTTCCTGGTGCTGGTCGCCCTCGCCCCCGACCTGGTGACCTGGCACGACCCGTACGAGCTGGACGGCCTGCCGTTCACCGCGCCAACCGGCGAGTTCTGGTTCGGCACCGACGAGATCGGCCGCGACCTGTTCTCCCGGGTGGTGCACGGCCTGCCGATCTCGCTGTTCTCCGCGCTGCTCGCCGTCGCCGTGGCCCTGGCCGGCGGCGCGGTGATCGGCGTGCTGTCCGGGCTGCGGCCGGGCGGCCTGGTCGACCGCGGGCTGGGCATCATCACCGAGGCGATCATGGCCATCCCGGCCGTGCTGCTCGCCCTCGCGGTGATCACCACCTACGGGCGCGGCGCGTTCGTCGCGGCCATCGCCATCGGCATCGGCGAGGCCACCGGCTTCGCCCGGCTGATCCGTGGCTGCGTGATCCAGTCCGGCACGCTGACCTATGTCGAGGCGGCCCGCACCTGCGGCGCCGGCCCGGTGCGGGTGGTCACCCGGCACATCATCCCGAGCAGCTACCACCCGGTGCTGTCCTACACCGCGCTGCACTTCGGCCTGGCCATGCTCGCCATCGGCTCGCTGAGCTACCTCGGCTTCGGCGAGGCGCCGCCGTCGGCGGAGTGGGGCGTGCTGATCGCCGGCGGCCAGAAGTATCTGGCGCACGCCTGGTGGGTGGCGATCATCCCGGGCCTGGCGCTCACCGCCGTGGTCGTTCTGCTCAGCCGCATCGCCTACCTGCTGCAGGAGGATCCCGCATGACACCGCTGCTGCGGGTCACCGACCTCACCGTCGCCTACCGGCGCGCGCCCGGCGACCCGGACACCGCGCTGGACGCGGTCTCCCTCGACGTCCCGCGCGGCCAGGTGACCGCGGTGATCGGCGAGTCCGGCTCGGGCAAGAGCACCCTGGCGCACGCCGTCGTGCGGCTGCTCCCCCGCACCGGGCAGGTGCTCGGTGGCCGGATCGAGTTCGCCGGCGAGGACGTGCTGCGCCGCGACGACCGGTCGTTCCGCGCGCTGCGCGGCCGGCACATCGGGTTCGTGCCCCAGGATCCGATCGCCTCGCTCAACCCGACCAAGACGGTCGGCGCCCAGCTGCGCGAGGCGTTCACGCTGGCCCGCTCCCCGCTGCCGCCGGCGGAGGTGGACGTGCGGATCCGCCAGGACCTGCGCGACGTCGGGTTCACCGACCCGGAGCCGCTGCTGGCCCGCTACCCGCACGAGCTGTCCGGCGGGATGCGCCAGCGGGTGCTGGTGACCATCGCGTTCTCGCAGCGGCCCGAGCTGGTCATCGCCGACGAACCGACCAGCGCGCTGGACGTGCTGGTCGGCCAGGAGGTGCTGGCCGCCATCCACGCCGCCCGGACCCGGCACGACACGACGGTCGTGCTGATCACGCACGACCTCGCCCTGGCCAGCCGGCACGCGCAGCACGTGGTGGTGCTGCGCGGCGGCAGCGTGCTCGAGTCCGGCCCGGTCACCGAGGTGTTCGCCGACCCGCGGCACGCCGGCACCCAGGCCCTGCTGGCCAGCTCCGCGCGGGTGGCGCACGGTCGGGTGCGGAGCATCGCCGAGGCCTACCGGCGGCGGGCCCCCGTCGGGCCCGCGGTCCCGGAGCCCGCCGAACCGCCCGCGGTCGAGCTGGACGCCGTGGCCAAGCGGTTCGGCACCGCGAAACGCGGCACCCAGGCGGTCGACGGCATCTCGCTCACCGTGCCGCCCGGGACGACCTTCGCGCTGGTCGGCGAGTCCGGCTCGGGCAAGACCACCACCGGCCGGCTGATCCTCGGCCTGGTGCGCCCGGACCGGGGCACCGTACGGGTGTTCGGTCGCACCGTGTCCTCGCTCGGCCGGGCCGAGCTGCGCGCGCTGCGGCGCGACATGCAGGTGGTCTACCAGAGCCCGTTCGAGTCGCTGAACCCGCGGCTTTCGTTGCGCGGCATCATCGGTGAACCGCTGGACGCCTACCGGGCCGGCACCCGCGCCGCTCGGCTGGCCCGGGTGCACGAGCTGCTCGACCTGGTCCACCTGCCCCGGTCCTATCTGGACCGGCGACCGCGCGAGCTGTCCGGCGGCCAGCGGCAACGGGTGGCCATCGCCCGGGCGCTGGCGCTGCACCCGCGGCTGCTGGTCCTGGACGAGCCGGTGTCCGCGCTGGACGCCACCATCCAGGCCCAGATCCTGGAGCTGCTCACCGAGATCCAGCAAGCGTTGGGACTGACCTACTTTCTGGTCACCCACGACCTCGCGGTGGTGGCCGACGTCGCGGCGCGGGTGGCGGTCATGCGCGCCGGGCGGATCGTCGAGCAGGGCCCGACGGCCGAGGTGATCCTGTCGCCCCGGGACGGCTACACCAAGGCGCTGCTGGCCGTGTGACGGATGTCCACGTCCAGCACGGTCGACACGGCGGGCAGCACCCGGCAGCCGGCGCGGTACTGCTCGAGCAGGACCTCGACCTCCGACCCGGCCAACCCGTCGACCATCACCTCGACCAGCACCCGGCCGACCTTGAGCCGGTTCCGCGTGTAGCGCGAGGTACGCGCCCGAACCCGCACCGCGCGGGCGCCCGGGTTGTCCGCGTCCGGATCACCATCCGCGCGCAGTACGTTGAGCAGGTTGACGACCAGCGCGGACACCAGCAGGTCCAGCGGACCCGGCGCCCTGCCGGCACCCCCGGTGCCGACCGAGGCGTCCGCGAGCAGTTCGAACGCCGGCCCGCGCACGGCGAACCGGCCCCGAACCGGTGTGGTGCATCCGGTGATGGCACTGATGTAGTCGTATCCGGTCATCTGTGCTCCAACCAGGCGGTGCGCTTGACACCGCCAAGTCTGCGGCAGCGGCAGGGTCCGGAGACAGCGGTACCGCCATCTGGACACTGTGGACGGCGCTCAGCGCTTGGCCAGGTCCGCCGCGAAGATCGCCGAGGCCTTCTTCAGGACCTCGATCTCCTCCCGGAGCGCCCCGATCGTCTCGTGCGCCGACTCCAACTCGGCCTCCAACTCGGCGATCCGCGCCAGCAACCGCTCCCGTGGCGCCTGCCGCAACCTGGCCGCATCCCCCGCACTGAACATCCCGTCGTCGAGCCGCTTCACCCAGATCCGCAGCGACTGCTCGCCGACCTCGAACTCCTCGGCCACCTCGCGCAGAATCGACCGGTTCCCCGCCTCCGCCTGCCGGCGCTCAACCACCCGGCGCACAGCGGCAGCACGCACCTCATCGCTGTACTTCCGCTCGAACGCCATCGCCCGCCTCCACCATCACTGTCTCGACAAAGCCTAGTTGGGGACACGCGCCGAGCGGCCGGTGGCCGCCTGCGGCGCGGCCGCCTCGGCACGTCATCAGGGGTGGGTTGGCCGGTCATCGCGGCCAGGGCGGTGGCGACCCTTATTTCTTGGCTCGGTGGGTTGTTGGGTGGTGGGGTCGGTGGGCCACGCGTGTTTGGGGTAGCGGCCGCGTAGTTCGGTGCGTACTTGTTGGTATCCGTCTCGCCAGAAGGATTCGAGGTCGCTGGTCACCGCGACGGGTCGGCCCGCCGGGGAGAGCAGGTGTAGCAGTAGGCGAACCCGGCCGCCGGCGATGGTGGGGGTGTTGGTCCAGCCGAAGGCTTCCTGGACCCTGACCGGCAGGACCGGTTGGCTGGTCGAGTAGTCGATCCGGATGTGTGCGCCGGCGGGCACCGTGAACCGGTCGGGGGCCAGTTCGTCGAGCCGGGTGGCGGCCGGCCAGGGCAGCAGCCGGGAGATCGCGTCGTGGATCGCGATCCGTTCCAGGTCGGCGCGGCGGCGTGCGGTGGCCAGGTCGGGTCCGAGCCAGGAGTCCAGGGTGTCCAGCAGGGTCTGGTCGTCGACAGGCGGCCATGGCTGGCCGAGGGTTCGGTGCAGGAACGCGAGCCGTTGCCGCAGGCGGGTGGCGCTGGTGGTCCAGCGCAGGATGCCCAGGCCTTCCCGGCGAAGTCCCGCGAGGAGCGCGCCGTGCAGGTCCGCGCGGTTGGGTTGGGTCAGTTGCCGTTCGTGCAGCACGATCGCGCCGAGCCGGTCGACCCTGCGGGCGAGGACGTCGCCGTCGGCCCACCGCACCTCGTCCACAGTGGACAGCAGCGCGGGGGCGGCCCGTTCGGCCAGCCGCTGGTCGGCCCGGGCGGCCAACCTGATCTTGCCGTGGGCGCGGGCGGGGTCGCGGTCGACGCTGGCCACGGCGAGCCACTCGGCGTCGGTGCCGCCGTCCGTCTCGGCCGCGGTGCCACCGGCCATCAGGTACACGCGCGACCCGGTGGCGCGCCGCCGGGCGAGGCGCTCCGGGTGGGCCAACGCCACGACCATCGCCGGGTCGGGATGTTCTGGGTTGGATCGGTCGGCGACCAGTGCGGAGAGTCTGCGCACCTCGCGTCGCCAGCGGCGGGCGGTGTCGCTGTGGTCGTCGGCCCGCAGCCGTCGCACCGCCGCCTCGAGGTCGGTGCCGGTGGCGAGGGTGTCATCGTCGAGCAATGCCACCACTTCGGCCGCGGACCTGGCGCCGACCGTGTCCGCGCCGTCCAGCAGTGCTCTGGCCAGCCGCGGGTGCAGGCCGATTCCGGCGATGCGCCGGCCGCGTTCGGTGATCTCGCCGGCCCGGTCCAGGGCGCCCAGCGCGGCGAGTACTTCCCGGCCGGCGGCCAGCGGGCCCGCAGGTGGCGGGTCCCACCAGGCCAGGCTGGCGCCGTCCGGTGTGCCCCAGCAGGCCAGTTCCAGCGCGAGCCTGGTCAGGTCGGTGGTCCTGATCTCCGGTTCCGGATACCGGGGCAGCGTGGCGTGCTCGTGCTCGGGCCAGCATCGGTAGACCCGGCCCGGTGCCAGCCGCCCGGCGCGCCCGGCGCGTTGCTCGGCGACGGCCGCCGACACCCTGGTGGTGATCAGCCCGGCCAGTCCCCGGCGATGGTCCATCCTGGGCACCCTGGCCAGTCCGGCGTCCACGACCGCGCGGATTCCCGGGACGGTGAGGCTGGACTCGGCGACCGCGGTGGCCAGCACCACCCGGGGCCCGGCGCCCGGCCGCAGTGCCGCGTCCTGCCGCTCGGCGGGCAGCCGTCCGTGCAGGGGCAGCACGGTCAGACCGCCGAGTAGCGCGGCGACCCGGTTGATCTCCGCGACACCGGGCAGGAAGACCAGGACGTCACCGCCTGTTTCGGACAGCGCTCGCTGGACGGTACGGGCCACGCATCCCTCGATGCGTTCGGTTCGGGCCGGCGGCGTGTAGGTCACCTCGACCGGAAAGGACCGCACGTCGGCCCGCAGTACGGGGGTGCCGTCGCCGAGCAACGCGGCGAGCCGGTCGGTGGCCACGGTCGCCGACGTGGCGAGCAGACGCAGATCCGGTCGCAATCCCGCGCGCATGTCCAGGAGCAGGGCCAGCAACAGGTCGGCGTCCAGATGCCGTTCGTGGCATTCGTCGAGCAGCACCGCGTCCGCACCGGACAGTTCCGGGTCGGACTGCAAGCGCCGGACCAGCAACCCCGAGGTGACCACCTCGATCCGAGTGTCCCTGGACACCCGCCGGTCGCCGCGCACCGCGTAGCCCACGGTGGCGCCCACCGGCTCCCCCACCAGGTCGGCCATCCGGGCCGCGGCGGCCCGCGCGGCCAGCCGGCGCGGCTCGGCGACCACGATCCGACCGGCCATACCGGCCGCCATGGCCAGCGGGACCACCGTGGTCTTCCCCGCGCCCGGCGCCGCGACCAACACCGCCGCGCCTCGCTCAGCAAGCGCGGCCATGACCTCACCCACCATCGCCCGTACCGGCAGATCAGGCAGAGAGGCGGGTAGGTCCACGACACCAGTGTGCTGCACCACCCGGACCACCAGCCGCGGGTGGCGGTGGAACCCGGCGTCACAGCCCATCCCGTTCCCGCCGTCGGCTGCGCCGTGGCGCGTCGAGGTCGACAACGCGGCGCCGCTACTGGCCCGGTCCTGGTTGCG
>NZ_DASTBH010000055.1:0-2007 GCF_035712165.1 Actinophytocola sp.
CCATGTTCGACTGGTCCGGCAACGCCCTACCCTCCCTGCGCGCCTTCCGCCCCGGCAACTGACAAAGCCCGAACTGTGGTGGCCGCCGCGCTGCGCGCGGCGGCCACCACAGTTCGGGCTTTGTCAGTTGCCGGGGCGGAAGGCGCGCAGGGAGGGTAGGGCGTTGCCGGACCAGTCGAACATGGTGAGGTTGTCGTTGGGGTTGCCTTCGCCGGGGGCCCAGCCGACGCCGGGGAGCCATTCGGGGGACCAGTCGACGAAGCCGGCGCCGCGGCCGTTGGGGACGGCGGCCAGGACGGCGCGCAGTTCCTCGAAGTAGGCGGCCTGGCCGGTGTGGGTGGCGGGGAACGCGGCGCCGTCGGGGAGTTGGCTGGGTGAGTTGATGAAGTTTCCCAGAGTGTCGCCGTTGCCGAGGGTCCAGGGGTAGGCGGTTTCCACGACGACCAGATCCTTGCGGTAGCGATTGGACAGGTCGTTGAGGTTGGACCGGAGCGCGGACAGGGCGCCGTGCCAGAACGGGTAGTAGGACAGGCCGATCACGTCGAACCGGACGCCCTGGGCCAGGATGTGGTCGTAGAAGTACCGGGAACCGCCGTTGTCGCCGCCGCGGTCGATGTGGATCATCACGTCCAGCCGGTTGCCGGCGGGGTTTCCTTCCCGTGCGCCGGTGATGCCGGCCTTGAGCAGGGTGGTGAACTCCGGCCAGTGTTCGCCGTCGGGGCGGTAGATCTGGCCGAGCGGGAACAGCATGCCGCTGGTGATCTCGTTGCCCACCTGGATCATCGCCACGGGCGTGCCCTGCCGGGCGAAGGCCGCGACCGCGTCGCGGGTGTAGCGGCGCACGGTCTCGGCGAGGGTGGCCAGGTTCTGGCCGGCCCAGGCGGCGGGCGTCGGCTGCTTGCCTGGATCGGCCCAGAAGTCGGAGTAGTGCAGGTTGAGCAGCACCCGCATGCCGACCGCCCGCGCCCGGCGGGCCAGGGTCAGTGCCGCGGACAGGTCGCTGAAGCCGGGCGGCGGCGCTGTCCAGACCCGCAGCCGCACCAGGTTGGCGCCCCGGTCGGCCAGGATCCGCTCCACCGGCCGGGCCGCGCCACCGTCCCGGTAGACCGTGCCGATCGCCTCTTCCTGCAGGGTGAACGAGATGTCGACGCCGCGCAGCCGGGGTCCGGGCGCGGCGAGCGCCGGGACCGTTGCGGCGAGCGGGAGGCCGAGGGCGAGCGGGGCTGCCAGCAGGGTTCGTCTGCGCATGATCACTCCTCTGTGGACAGACGATCAGGCCGATTCTCTGATCACGAGCTCGGTCGGCAGGATGACGGCGGCGTTCGCCTCCCCGTCGAGCAGCCGCAGCAGCAGCCGCACCATCTCCGTGCTGATCCGCGCCAGCGGCTGGCGGATGGTGGTCAGCGGCGGGTGGCAGGCGGCCGCGATCCGCGAGTCGTCGAACCCGGCGACGGCCACGTCCTCCGGCACCCGGCGGCCGGCCCGGCGCAGCGCGGCCAGCGCACCGGCGGCCATCAGGTCGGAGGCCACGAACACCGCGTCCACGTCGGGGGTCCGGTCCAGCAGCACCTCCATCGCCGCCATCCCGCTGGCCTGGGTGTAGTCGGCCGGCACCACCAGGTCCGGATCGCCGTCGCCGAGCACGTCGCGGTAGCCGGCCAGCCGGTCCACGCCACCGGAGGTGTCCAGCGGGCCGGTGATCATCCCGATTCGCCGGTACCCCTGGGACACCAGGTAGCCGACCATCTGCCGGGCGCCGTCCCGGTCGTCGGCCGCGACATAGGCCACGTCCCGCTCGTGGCCGAGCGGCCGTCCACATGCGACAACCGGGATCTCCTGCGCGCGCAGCTCGTCGATCAGCGGACTGCCGGTGTGGGTGGACACCAGCAGGGCGCCGTCCACATGGCCGGCGGTGACGTACCGGCTGACCCGGGCCCGGTCCTCCGGGGTGCCGGCCAGCGTGAGCAGCACCGTGATGTCGTTGTCCGCCAACGCCTGTGTGCAACC
>NZ_DASTBH010000056.1:0-2510 GCF_035712165.1 Actinophytocola sp.
GAGCAGGCGGCCGTTCATCCTGATGGAGATTCGGCGTGGGGTGAGCCGGGTGAGGAGGCGCAGGCGTCGGTCGGGCACGATCGTGGGGTGTCCGGCGTGCAGGGCGTGGAGGGTTTGTCGGACGGCGGTGGCCGGGGGGAGGGGTCGGATCGGGAGGCTGGTTCGGTCCAGGCCGTACCGGTCGATGATCGGGGTGTCGACGTTGCCGGGGAGCATGACGGTGACCTTCACTCCGGCCGGCTTCAGTTCGTGGTGCAGGGCTTCGCCGAGGTTGAGGACGTAGGATTTCGCGGCGCTTTCGTGGGCCATGTTGGGTAGCCCGTGCAGTGCGCCGAGGGCGGAGACCAGCACCATGGCGCCGCGGCCGCGGTGGACGAACCGGCGGCCGAAGCCGTGCGCCAGGTCCAGGTGGGTGGTGGTGTTGAGGATGAGGCGTTGGTGCAGGTCGGGTAGGTCCTGGTCGAGGAAGTGGCCGGGGTTTCCGTTGCCGGCGTTGGAGACCAGCAGCCCTACGTCGAGGTCCTGGCAGGCGGCGAGGAGTTCCGCAGCGCCGTCGGCGTGGCTGAGGTCGACGGTGACGACGCGGTGCTCGATGCCGTGGGTGCGGGTGAGGTCCCGGCCCAGTTCGGTGAGCCGGTCGGTGGAGCGTGCGGCCAGGACGAGGTTGAGGCCCTCGGCGGCGCAGTGTTCGGCGAAGGCGCGGCCGATGCCGGAGGAGGCGCCGGTGATGACGGCCCAGGAGCCGTAGCTGGACAGGGCGCTCATCGCTGGGCCGCCGCGGTGGGGTGTGCGTCGGTCATTCCCGCGCCGGTTTCCAGCACGGTCTTGAGTCCACTGAGGACCCGCATCCAACCGGTGCCGGCCACCCGGGCGGCGGTCCTCGGCGCGGTGTCGAGTTGGTCGTGGACGACGGTGAGCAGGGTGACCCCGTCCGCACCGGGCTCGATCAGCCAGCTGACCCGGCTGGCCGGCTCGGCCGCCAGGTCGGGGTCGTACAGGCCGCGATAGCTGATCACGAGCCGGTGCGGGGGATCGGCATCCAGCACGGTGTCATCGCCCCACAGCCGGGAGCGGTCGGGCGCGTGGTAGCGAAACGGCGACCCGATCTGGCCGGTGGTGTCGACCAGCGCGCCGAACAGATAACCGGCGCTGTGCTCGGGCCGGGTGATGCCGTCCCACACCGCCTGCGCGCCGGCCCGGATGAACACGTGGTAGGTCTGCGCGGAACCGCTCATCGGCCACCTCCGGGTGAGTGAGTTAGTTGACTGACTAAATCGACCGTAGCAGTGTTGACGCGGGCGAGCTAGGGTTTGAGTGAGATGACTGACTCACGCACTGCGCGCGGTGGTAAACGGGAGCGGCTGGTCGCCGGCGCGGCCGAGTTGGTGCACCGCCAGGGTCTCGCCGCGACCACGCTCGCCGAGGTCGCGCACGCGGCCGATGTTCCCGTGGGAAACGTCTACTACTACTTCAAGACCAAGGACGACCTGGTCCGAGCCGTGATCGACGCCCAGGTCGGCCAGGTCGAGGCCATGCTCACCGCATTCGAGGAGCTGGCCGGGCCGGCGCAGCGGCTCACGGCACTGGTGCGCCGGTGGGAGCAGATGCGCGAGCTGGTCGCCCGCTACGGCTGCCCGTTCGGCACGCTGACCGCCGAGCTCGACCGCCGCGACGACGGCCTGGACCTCGAGGCGGCCCGACCGATCCGACGCATCCTGGAGTGGATGGAGATCCAGCTGCATAACCTCGGCCATCGTGACGCGCGGGAACTCGCGACCGCGCTGTTCGCCGGGGTCCAGGGCGGCGCACTGTTGGCCAGCGCACTGCGCGACCCCGAACTCATGTCCGGCCAGGTGCGGCACCTGCAACGATGGATCGACACCCTCGCCACCCCGCCATGATCATTCCCGCCGGGCGCGGTCGCGGGCAACCGAACCCCACAAGCACGACGACGGGCGCGGTTCGCAGCACACGGCGACTCGACATCGACATCCTCACGTGCGGCATCCGAACACGCGCGTTCGCTAGTCGTAAGCAACGTGCGACCCGGCCTCGTGCCGCACCCAGGTGGGCTGTGGTCGGTGCCTTACCGGCGCCAGGCCGCTGCGGCGCCGACGGCGAACTCGGCGAAGCTGACCGGCGGCCGGCCGGTCACGTCGAGCACGTCGTCATTGAGCCCACCCAGCGCGCCGGAGCGAAACGCGTGGACGTAGACCTGGCTGTTGTGCTCGGCGGTCTCGGGTGGTGCGCCGGCGGCCAGGAGCGCGTCGCGGATAGGTGTGCGGTCGGTCTCGACGTATCGGATCCGGCGCCCGGTGGCCCACGAGATGTGCTCGGCGACCTCGGTCAGGGTCAGCGGCTGCGGGCCGAACGGTGCGTAGGCCTTGCCTTCGTGCCCGTTCTGGGTCAGGGCGCCGGCCGCGACCGCCGCGACGTCCTCGGTCGACACATAGCTGACGACGCCGTCGCCGCCGGGTGCGGTGATCTCATCCCGCTCGCGGATGCCCTCG
>NZ_DASTBH010000057.1:0-19827 GCF_035712165.1 Actinophytocola sp.
CGCCGCCGTCCGCCGCGCCAGGGGCCGCGCCGCAGTACGTGGGGCACCTCATGCCGGCCCACCGGGGTCAGCCGGGTATCGCGTCGGCCGGCAGCGGAGCCAGCACGGGTGACTTCACGGGTGACGGCCGGCAGGACATCCTGGCCCGGCACCGGGACACCGGACAGCTGCGGGTCTACCCGCACAGCGGCACCTACAACGGAACCCTCACCTACCGGCCGCCGACCACGATCAACTTCAACTGGAGCGACCAGCGCTGGATCGGCCGGGGCAAGGTGGCCGGCAACAGCACCGGCCAGGCCCGTGAGCTGTCCGACGTGATCTCGATCGACTACGCCGGCCGGATGGTCGTGCACCCGCACAGCGGCAGGTTCGCCGGCACGTCCACCCTCCGCGCGCCGTCGGTGGTGGTCGGCACCAACTGGTTCATCAACGACCTGGTGTTCGTCTACGACGTCAACGCCGACGGTTGGGACGACCTCCTGGCCCGGCGGGCCGGCACCGGCAACACCTACGTCTACCTGCACAGTGGCGTGTTCAACGGCACGGCCACGTTCCAGGCGCCGCAGTTGCTGGTGTCGGGCGGTGCGTCCGATGTGGACCAGAACATGGCCGATGTCACCCTCGACGGTGTTCCGGATCTGGTGTCCGTGAACGGGGGCGTCCTGCTGGTGTTCTCCTTCGCCGACAACCGGTTGTTCTCGCTCGGCTACGGCTGGGACACCATCGACTCGGTCACCCTGACCGACATCGACGGCGACGGGCGGACCGACATCCTCGGCCGGGTCCGGGCCAACGGCAACCTGCAGGTGTACACGCACAGCGGCCGCTGGAACCCGGACCAGATCGGTCTGGCGTACGACACCTACCGCACGCCGCTGGTGGTAGGCCTGCAATGGAACATCAACGATGTGATCACCTGACGGACCGCGCGAAAAGGGGCCCCCGCCGGACACGGCGGGGGCCCCTTGCGCGAACGCGATCAGGCCGGTGCGGCCGCCTGATCCAGAACCCGGGCGACCACCCGGTGCGCCGGCAGGATCGAGGCCAGCTCCTCGGCGGGGTCCGCCACGCCCTCGACCAGGTCCAGGAACCGGTCGAGCTGAGCGGCCAACGGCTCCCGGTTGGTCACCAGCTCCGGGATGTCGATCACCGTCTGCTGGCGGTAGCCGAGCCCGTCGGGCGTCGTGTCGTGCGACACGTGCCGGTAGATGGTCACGTCCCGGCGCAGCAGGTCGATCTCCACCAGCCGGTTCACCTCGGTGATCGACAGCGTGCGAACCTTGCGCTGCCCGACCCGGCTGGCGGACACGGTCGCCAGCCCGCCCTCGCCGAAGCCGAGCACGGTGTCCAGCACGTCCTCCGCCCCGGACACCGAGTCGGGGTGGAAGTAGCCGGTGCCCGAGGAGACCCGGACCGGCTCGTTCCCGCCGAAACAACGGATCGCCAGGTCGACGTCGTGCACCAGCAGATCCCAGCCGACCCCGGTCTTGATCCTGGGCGCGTACGGCGAGTGTCGGGTCGCGGTGACGTGCACCGGGGCGTCCAGCACGGACAGCGCCGTCACCACGGCCGGGTTGTACCGCTCGAGCAGTCCGCACATCAGCGGCACGTCCCGGCTCTTGGCCAGCGCCACCACTTCCTCGGCAGCGGTCAGGTCGTCGCACACCGGCTTCTCCACCAGCAGCGCGACATCCTGGTTGAGCACGTCGAGGGCCAGCTTGTGGTGGGTCGCGGTGGCCGAGGCGAGCACCACGGCGTCCACGCCGGCCAGCGAGTCGATCTCGGGGGTCCACCGCGTGTCGAACCGCTCGGCGACGGCCCGGCCCGCCTCCTCCCTCGGTTCGACGATCCGGACTAAGTCGACCCGCGGGGACTGGGACAGCACCCGGGCGTGCAGTGCGCCCATGGAGCCGGCGCCGACCAGCACGACGCGCTTCGCTGCGTTGTCGCTCATGCGCCCAACACCTGCCGAACCGAACCGATCACCGTGTCCAGCTCCGCGTCGGTGAGCTTGGGGTGCACCGGGAGCGAGAGGGCCTGGCCGGCCACCCGGGCGGCCACCGGCACGTCGGCCGGCACCACCCCGGGGTGGTCGCGATAGCAGTCGTAGTCGAAGACCAGCTTGGGGTAGTAGACCCCGGTGCCTACGCCCAGCTCGGTGAGCCGGGCCGCCAGCTCGTCCCGGCTCACCGCGGCGTCCTCGCCGACGAGAACCGTGAACTGGTGCCAGACGTGCGTCCGGTCGGCGGCCACCCCGGGCACCGTGAGTCCCGGCACACCGGTCAGGCCCTCGATGAGCACCCCGGCGTTGCGCTGCCGGCGCTCGTTGATCTCGGCGAGCCGCTCGAGCTGGGGGATTCCGACCGCGGCGTGCAGGTCCGTCATCCGGTAGTTGTGCCCGGCCATCTCGTACTGGTAACGCGCCCGCATGCCCTGGTTGCGCAGCACCCGCAGGCGGTCGGCCAGCACGTCGTCGTCCGTGGTGATCACGCCGCCCTCGGCGGTCGTGACGTTCTTCGTGGCGTAGAGCGAGAAACAGCCCAGGCCGTAGCTGCCGGCACCGCGGCCGGCCAGGCTCGCGCCGATGGCCTGCGCGGCGTCCTCGACGACGGCGAGCCCGTGCTCGGCGGCCAGCGGAGCGAGCTTGTCCATGTCCGCCATCTGACCGTAGAGGTGGACCGGCATGAGCACCTTGGACCGGGAGCCGATGGCCCCGGCCACCGCGTCCGGGTCGACGCAGAAGTCCTCGGCGCTGATGTCGGCGAACCGGGCGGTCGCGCCGGCTTCGAGGATGGCGTTGAGGGTGGCCACGAAGGTGAACGGGGAGGTGATCACCTCGTCCCCCGGCTGCAGGTCGAGCACCTGGAGCGAGGCGACCAGCGCCGTCGTGCCGCTGTTGACGGCGACGGCGTGGTTCGTGCCCGCGATCTTCGCGAAGCCGTCCTCGAGGCGCTTGACCATCGGGCCTTGTGCGATGACGCCGGACCGGAGCACCTCGGTAACGAGGGGCTCGGCGTCGCGAACGTCAACCACGGTGATGGGGATCATATGTGTCTTTCGGATCAAGGAGCATGGCACACGTCCGGTACAGTCACTGGTCGGTCCCGCCGGGCGCGGGCCAACACGTTACCTGGCGGTCGAACCGCTTCCGCCGAGGGTGTATGGCAGGCGCGGTTCGCCTGACCGAGCGTACGGGCAGGACGCGTGTGACCCTGGGTTCCAGCCGGCCCCTATGCTGCCCCACGAGATACCTCGCGGGGTGACCCCGACCGGAGACCGGAGACCGGATGACCGCCGAGACAGCAACGGCAGAGCAGGTCCAGCTCGAACCGGCCCCGCCGAGTCTTCGGTCCCGCGTCGTCACCTGGGCCCGCCGCCTGCTGCTGCTCGCCGTGGTCGCGGGGGCCGGCTACTACCTGGTCACCCGCTGGGACGAGGTGTGGGCGACGCTGCGCACGGTCCCGTGGCCCTCGGCCGTGTTGAGCCTCACGGCGGTGATCGCCGGCATCCTGTTCGGCACGTTGAGCTGGCAGACGATCGTCGACGATCTCGGCCCGCCGATCGGCCGGACCCGCGGCGCGCAGATCTTCCTGGTCAGCCAGCTCGGCAAGTACGTGCCCGGCGCCGTGTGGGCCTATGTGCTGCAGATGGAGCTCGGGAAGAAGGCCGGGGTCGGCCGGGCGCGGATGTTCGTCGGCTCGCTCGTGCAGCTGGGTGTGTCCATCGTCGCCTCGCTGGCGCTGGGCGTCCTGGCGCTGCCGGTGCTGCTCGACGAGGTGCAGGGCGCGGTGTGGTTGTACCTGGTGCTGCCGTTCGGTCTGGCCACCCTGCATCCGCGGGTGATGACCTGGGGCGTCAACCTGGTGCTCAGGGTGCTGCGCAAAGCCCCGCTGGATCATCCGCTGCACTGGTCTACGATCATCCGGACGTTGATCTTCTCGATGCTGTCCTACACGCTGTTCGGCACGCACCTGTGGCTGCTGGCCACCGCGGACGGCTCGCCGCAGGTCAACGTTCTGCTGTTGTGTGTCGGCGCGATCGCCATGGGCCTGACCGCCGGACTCTTCTTCTTCATCCTGCCGTCCGGCGCGGGCGTGCGGGATCTGCTCGTCGCTCTCGCGCTGGCCCCCGCGGTCGGTCCGGCGGCCGGCGCCGCGTTCGCGGTCGCCTCCCGCGCCATGTTCACCGTGGCGGACGTGACGACGGCGGGCGCTGCAGCGGTCGTGGCGAAGGTCCACGAGCGGAGGAAGTGACGATCAGCGAGGCCGCCTAGCTCCGGCGGGCGGCGACAGGGGGTTGCCATGCGGTGGTCGGTGTGGGTACGGGGCGGCCTGGTTGCCGCGTTGGTGGTGTCCGGCGCGGTGCTCACCGCTCCCGGCGCCACGGCGGCTCCGCCGGACGGGTCTCCTCCGGCGGCTCCGGGGGCGACCGTCCCGTTGCGGTCGGCGCCCGCCGACGCCGCGACCGGAGCCCGGACCGTGCACACCGCCGCCCCGTTCGCGATGGTCGGAGTGCGCTGGGCCGGTGTCGCGCCGGACCGCATCGAGGTGCGCAGCCGCACCGTCGCCGGCAAGTGGTCGGAATGGACCGCGCTGGAGCCGTCCGACGCGCAGCCGGAGCGCAACCGGGCCAGCACGACGACCGAGCCGTTGTGGACCGGGCCGAGCCAGGACGTTCAGGTCCGGGCATACCGGTCCGGCCAGCCGGTGACCGACGGGCTCGAACTGGTCACGGTGGACCCGGGCAGCCGGCCGGCCGACGCGCGCCTGTCCGGCGCCGGCCGTGCCGCCTCGGCACAGGCCGCCGGCCGGCCCGCGGTGGTCAGCCGGGCGCAGTGGGGCGCGGACGAGCGGCTGATGACCTGGGCGCCGGAGTACGCCTCGGCCACCAAGGCCGTCACGATCCACCACACGGCGGGTACGAACACCTACTCCTGCGCCGACTCCGCCGCGATCGTCCGGGGCATCTACCAGTACCACGCGGTCACCAACGGCTGGGGTGACATCGGCTACAACGTGCTGGTCGACTCCTGCGGCACGATCTTCGAAGGCCGGACCGGGGGGCTGGACGTGCCCACCATCGGCGCCCACGCCGGCGGGTTCAACCAGCACACGTTCGGCATCGCGCTGATGGGTGACTTCAGCAACGGCACGCCCACCGACCCGGCCCTCGAGTCGGTGTCCGCCATGGCCGCCTGGAAACTCGCCACCAGCTACCGCGACGTGCGCGGGTCGACCGTCCTGGTGTCCACCGGCGGCGGAACCTCCCGGTATCCGGCCGGCACGGCGGTCACCGTGCCGAACCTCTTCGCCCACCGTGACGTCGGCAACACCGCCTGCCCCGGGGACAGCGTCTACAACCGGCTGGAGCAGATCCGCAGCCGGGTGCAGACCCTGGCCGGGGACTGGCGCTCGTCGCCGGTCTACCAGAAGTGGGTGGCGCTGGGTGGCGAGAGCGGCCCGCTGGGCGGTGTGTACCAGCAGGAGCAGGACCTGCCGGGCGGCGGCCGGGGCGCCTACTTCGCCGGTTCCGACGGGGTGACGATCACCAGCAGCGCCGCCGCCGGGACGCACTTCCTGCGTGGCCCGATCCAGCGCGCCTGGGTGGCGATGGGCGGCGCGGGATGGAGCTACCCGACCACCGACGAGCTCGCCGTGCCGGGCAAGCCGGGCCTCTACAACGACTTCCTCAACGGCAGCTCCATCTACTGGTCCGCCGCCGGCGGCGCGCACGCGGTGGGCGGCGCGATCAAGACCTGGTGGGTGCAGGGCGGTGGCGCCGCCGGCCGGTACGGCCTGCCCTACAGCGACGAGTTCGCGTTCGACGGCGGCACCCGCCGGCAGGACTTCACCACCGTGACCGTGATCTACAACCCGGCCACCGGCCAGTTCCGGACGGTGCCGCACCGCACGCCGATCGGCGGCGGCTGGCGCACCGGCGTCAGCGCTCGCTGACGCCGGCCGGCTGCTCGGCGGACACCGCCGGGCGCGCACCCGGCCGGCCCACGTCCTGCACCGCCCGCAGCACGTAGACCGGGCGGTGCCGGGCGTCGTCGCCGGCCCGCCACAGGTACTCGCCGAACCCGCCGAGCACGGTCAGCTGCACGCCGGCCAGGAGCACCACCGTGCCGAGCACGAGCCCCCAGCCGGTCAGCGGTCCGCCCGCCAGCGCGACGATGAGCAGGGTGAGGATGGCCGCGAAGCCCAACGCGCCGAGCAGCAGGCCGATCACCGCGGTGATCTGGAACGGGGCGGCGGAGAACTCGACGAACGAGTCCACCAGCAGCTTGACCTTCTTGCGGGTGGTCCACTTGCTCTGGCCGGCCGGCCGGGGCAGCTGCTCGAAGGAGATCGAGGTCTGCGTGAAGCCGACCCAGGCGAAGATCCCGAGGACGTTGCGGTTGGCCTCGGGCATCTTGTTGACCACGTCGATGACGGCCCGCGACACCAGGATCTGCGACGGCCCGTCCTTCGGGTAGTTCGGGATCGTGGACATCCGGTGGAACGCCTTGGAGAACAGCCGGGACAGCAGGTTGGACATTCCCTTGGGCACCGCCCGGGTCTTGCGCAGGCCCCAGACCACGTCGTTGCCGGCGCGCCAGGCGTCCAGGAACCGGGTGATCGCTTCGAGCGGCTCCTGCAGGTCCGTGCTCAGGGTCAGCGCGCAGTCACCCCGGCTCATCGCGAGCCCGGCGGTGATCGCGGCGTGGGAGCCGAAGTTGCGGGACAGCGAGATGACCCGCGCGACATCGTCGGTGCCTAAGGCCTCGAGCACGAGCCGCGCGGTGTCATCGGTCGAACCGTCGTCCACGACGATCAGCTCGAAGTCCAGCTCCGGGTGCGCGGCGCGGATCTCCCGGTAGAAGGCGACCAGGCCGGCGGCGTTGTCGGCCTCGTTGAGCGCCGGAGCGATCAGGGTGACCAGCGACCGCGTTCGTGCCTCGTCCGGGACCGCCCCGTTGCCGTTCTGCTGTGGCTCCATCACGGATCCTCCTTGGCTCACGCTCGCTGGATCTCGGTGGGCACGCTATCCGGGGTGCCGCCGAGGTCCGCCGTGAGGTCGTCGACATAGCGGTCGGCCCCGTCCGGGGCGTACTCCAGCAGCGGGTTGCGCACGACGACGCTGAACGTGCCGGCCGCGCGCGCGGCCAGCACGTCGTGGTAGGTGTCCCCGACCAGAACGGCCTGCTCGGGGCGGACGCCGAAGTGGTCGAGAACCAGTCGCACGCCCTCGGGGTCGGGCTTGAGCGCCCGAACGTCCTCCCGGCCGACGACGAACACCCGCCCGGCGGACTCGCCGAGCGCGGCCAGCACGGCGTGCCGGGAGTTGCGGGTCACGATGGCCAGGTTTCCCGGCCCGCGCAGGCGGTCCAGGGCGCCCGGGGTGAACGAACCCGACCGCACCGCGGCCCGCTCGTAGCGGGACACCACGGCAAGCTGCTCCTCGGCGCCGTCGTCCATCCACTGCCGCAGCAGCTCACCGAGCTTCTGCTCCGGGGACAGGCCCAGCTCGGCGCGCAGGCCGGCCCAGTCGACCGGCAGCTGGAACAGCGTTCCGTCGAAGTCGAAGATGAGCACGCTCATCGTTTGCTCGACGACCACTGACCCTCCTCGACCAACCGGTAGCCCATGTCGATCATGCGAACCCAGTACAGGTTCTCGGGCAGCGGGTCGTAGGTCGGCGGCGTGCTGTCCAGCTCGTTGCCGAGGCCGAGCTGCAGGTACATGTCCGGCATGTTCAGCCCGGCATGGGCGAAGAAGTTGCTGGTGGTGAAGAACCGGCCGGCGTTGATCTCGGTGACCAGCGGGTCGCCGTGCGCGTTCTCCTTCATGTCGACGCAGAACACGCCGTGCGGAACGTCGGCCACCGCGCGCACCGCCGCCTCGCCCGCCTTGTTGACGTCGTCGCGGTTGACGGTCTTGGCCACCGACGGCGACGAGCTCTGCCCGCTCGGGGTGAGGTTGCCGAAGATGTACTCGATGCGCTCCCGGGCCTGCGAGGTGACCAGGGTTCCCTGGTGCCAGAGGCTCTGCCAGGCGAACTCGTGTCCGGGCAGGAACTCGCTGGCCATGAAGTCGCCGTAGTCGAGGCCGCGGAACGAACGCCAGTAGTCGACCCAGGCGTCGCCCTGGTAGAAGGAGTTGATCGGCAGGCTGGCCCGGGAGCCGGCGCCGCGGATGGCCCGCAGCCAGACCCGGGGGCTGACCGTGAGCAGGTCGTCGAGAGCCGAGCGCAGCTGGTCCGGGCTGGTGATGTGCACCGCCTCGGGCACCGGCACGCCGGCCGCCTTCAGTGTCGCGTTGAACACCATCTTGTCGTGGCACAGCTCGACCGCGGCCTGCGACGGCAGGAACGTCGGCGCGCGCAACTGGTCGTGGTGGGCGGCGAGGAAGGCGACCTCGACGTCGGGCTGCGGGTGCACGAAGTCGATCGACTCGGCCTCGATGATCTCGTTGAGGGTGTCCAGGTAGCCCGGATCGCTCACCCGCGGCACCAGGTACTTCGCCTCGGCGTCGATCAGCTCGAGGTGGTAGGGCTGGACGTCGGTGGCGACGATCTCGTAGTCCCGGCCGGCCCGGGAAATGGCGTCCCGGAAGTTGTACGCGGCCGAACCACCGGCACCCGTAATCAGAATTCGTGCCACGCCACTACCTCGCCTGTCGTAAGAAGAAAAATACCGTCGCCCGGCGGCGGAATCCGCCGCATCGCGTGACCGGACTCACACCGGCGGCCGCCATCGCCGTTCGGCCGGGGACCGCCCCTGGCCCGCCCAGGAGCGGACCGAGCGCGACTGTACCGGACGCCGGGTTCGGCGGACCGGTTCACCGTGGTTTGGCTCCGCGTCTCTATGCTGCCGGGAGTCCACTCGGTGGTGCTGTCGGTCGGCACTGTCACAGGAGAGCCTGGAAAACGCATGACGGTGAGCAATGAAATGTCGTCTCCGGCGATGGAGACGGCTGGTACGACGGCCTCCGGAAGGCGCCCCTTACCTGAGTGGTTGGTGGTGGTGGGCCTCGGCGTACTCGCCGCACTCGTCTTCACGATCCCGTACCTGCTGCACTGGACGTTCTATTACGTCGGGGACAACCCCGAGTCGTTCGTGCCCAGGTGGCACTACTACGGCGAGGTGATCCGCGGCGGCCACTGGCCGACCATGGATCCGGGCGGTTGGTATGGCGGAAACCACGCCGCGGAGGCCGCCGTCTCGCTCTGGAACCCGGTCTGGGCCGTGTTCTTCCTGGTGACCTCGCTGTTCAACGACCTCGCCGCGGCCGCGGCCCTGGTGAGCATCGCGCATCTCGCGCTGCTCGCGATGGGCGCCTACCTGCTGTGCCGGGAGTACGGCGCGGCGCGGCTGCCGGCGGTCCTGCTCGGCTTCGCGGTTCCGGCGACCGGCTTCACGCTGTACTACGAGGCGGCCGGCTGGCCGTCCGGCCTGAGCTCCTTCGTGTGGGTGACCTGGTTCTGGTGGGCGGCCCGCCGGCACTCCCGCGGGCTGTCCGGGCCGTGGCTGCCGTTCCTGTTCGGTGTGCTGGCGGTGACGACCGGCAACCCGTACGCCACGCTGGGCGTGCTCATCGTGTTGGCCGGAATCACGGTGGAACTGCTGGTGGCGCGCGCCTACCGGCGGCTGGCGCACCTGGTCGTGATGGGCGCCTGCGTCGGCGCCTCCGCGCTGCTGGTCTACGTGCCGCTGCTCACCGCCATGGCGGTGAGCTCGCGCCAGGAGCTGGCCGCGATCGTCAACGACACCTTCATGGTGCCCGACCTCGGCGACCTGGCGGCCTCCAGCGGACCCAGCTACCTGCCCTCGATCTACAACTGGAACGGCGCCGTGCTGGAGAGCCTGCCGTCCACCTACTTCGTCTGGTTCGCCATCCCGTTGATCCCCTGGCTGCGCTGGCGCAGCCTGCGCAGCCAGGCCCGCGGGCTGATCAGCCTCGGCGCGATCACGTTCGTCTACTTCGTGCTGGTGCTCGGACCGTCCAACGTCTGGCTGTTCCGGTGGCCGATCCGGCTGATCGAGTACTTCTACCTCGGGCTCGCCGCGCTGGTCGCCGTGCTGCTGTCCGCCGGCCTCGCCCGGGACCACTTCCGCGAGCGGATGCTGGGCACGGTCGGGCTGGTGGGGGTGGGGGCCTACCTGTCCTTCGCGGTTCGGCCCGAGTACTACACGATCCACCTGCTGGCCACGTTCCTGGTGCTGGCGCTGGTGGTCGGCGCGATCCTGCTCTACCGGCGCGGCCGGTGGCTGGCCTTCGGGGCGGTGCTCCTGGTCGGCACGATCGCGGTGCTGACCTATCAGACCGCCCGCATCCCGGTGCGGGTGGAGGGCAACCCGGGCGTGGAGCCGCCGCGCTCGATCGAGCGGATCCAGAGCGGCACGGAGCTCTATCGCGGCGCCTACCTGGAGCTGGTCTACCAGACGCCGGTCCGCACCCAGGACCAGGCGGACGGCCAGATCCTGTTCGGCAGCCTGACCTACGTCAGCGGGCACGAGTCGCTCAACCGGTACGGCGGTGTGGGCTTCGCCAAGTTCGCCGAGGCGCTCTGCATGGACTACAAGGGCGTGACCTGTGCGGACGCCTACAACCGGTTGTGGCGACCGGTGGCCGGGACCAGCGACCTGCCGCTGGTCGACGCGCTGCGGGTGGAGACCCTGGTCCTGCAGAACAAGCTGCTGCCGAACGTGGTCAACCAGACGCCGCCGGCCGGCTGGCGGGTGGCGCTGCGCGACGACCTGCGCGCGGTCTGGGTGCGCGAGGCCCCGCTGCCGCATCCGGGCCGGGTCTCCTACGCCTCGTCGGGCACCGAGGTGCGCTCCTCGGAGTCCAGCGACCGGCACGAGCGCGTCGCGTTCCGGGCGCCGGCCGGAGGCGGCGAGCTGATCTTCGCCCGGCTGGCCTGGCCCGGCTACACCGCTACCGTCGACGGCAAACCGGTCCAGCTGCGCAACGGCGCCGCCGGGCTGGTCACGATCACCGTGCCGCCGGGCGAACACGTTCTCGAGCTGAGCTTCGTCACGCCCGGCCTGCGGCTCGGCGCCGTGGCCCTGGGCATCGCCACGATCATCGTGATCGGCCAGTCCATTCTGTGGTGGCGGGGCAACCGGCGCCGCCGCGAATCCGTTTCATCGGTGGAGCCGATGCCGCGGACCGGTGAGCTGGACCCCAATGCCGAGGACCTGGCTACCGCCAACTCATGAGTTACAGTCGATTCATCAGGGGAAATTCGTGATACAGGAGACTCAGTACACGGAGGCGCAGTTACGCATGGCCACCGAGCACTACCACGACGCGCCCGCGGCCGAAGGTGCTCAGGTTCCGCGAGCGGACATCTGGCGGGTCGTGCAGCGCGTGATGTTCGCGTCGCCGAGCCCGAAGGCGCCCGACCAGCTGTACCGAAAGGGCCTGTGGGGGGCGGTCCGCTGCGAGCGGCACCGGGCGGTCATCGAACCGGACGCCCGGCTCAGCACCAACACCTACTTCGGCCGGCTGCCGGCCGGCTACCTGCAGCGCTGGACCGGGGTCCGTGACCTCGAGGCCGTGTTCCGGGTCCGGGGCGCCGGCCGCCTGGAGATCCACGCCTCGGACGCCGAGGGCCAGCCGCGCATCCTGTCCACCCTGGAGGTGCGGGCCGAGACCGAGCAGGAGGTGCGCCTCCCGGCGGTGCTCGACCGGTTCATGGACGGCGGCCTGATCTGGGTCGAGGCGGTCACCGCGGGCGAGGAGCTGACCATCGAGGACTGCCGGTGGGTGGCGGCGGCTCCGCCGCGGACCCGGCCCACCTCGGTGGTGATCTGCACGTACAACCGGGCCGACGACTGCCTGGCCACGATGCGGGCGCTCGGCGAGGACTCCGAGGTGCTCCGCCTGGTCGACCACGTCTACGTGGTCGACCAGGGCACCGACACGGTGCGCAGCCGGGAGGACTTCGACAAGGTCGCGGCGCTCTACGAGGGCAAGCTGCACTACCTGCAGCAGCCCAACCTCGGCGGCGCGGGCGGCTTCAGCCGGGGCATGTACGAGGTGACCGGCCAGGAGACCGGCAAGCAGGCCAACATCCTGCTGATGGACGACGACGTCCTGCTCGAGCCCGAGACGGTGCTGCGGATGACCGCGTTCGCCAACCAGGCGAGCGAGCCGACCATCGTCGGCGGGCAGATGCTGTACCTGTACCACCCGAACCGGTTGCACGTCAGCGCCGAGACCGCGGATCTGCCCCGGTTGCGGCCCGGGGTGCCGACCGACGGGGCCCAGAACAACATCGACCTGACCAAGAAGCTGCCGCACAAGCGGGTCAACGCCGGCTACAACGCCTGGTGGTCCTGTCTGATCCCGGCCGAGGTGGTGGACCGGATCGGTCTGCCGCTGCCGATGTTCTTCCAGTGGGACGACATCGAGTACGGCATCCGGGCCGGCGGTCACGGCTTCGCCACGGTCACCCTGCCCGGGGCGGCGGTCTGGCACGCGGACTTCACCTGGAAGGACTGGGACGACTGGGCGCGCTACTTCAGCCTGCGCAACTCCCTGATCACCTCGGCCCTGCACAGTGACTTCGACGGCAAGCAGGCCAGCGTGGTGCTGGCCAAGCAGCTCACCAACTACCTGGTGTCGATGCAGTACGGGATGGCGGCCACGCTGCTCAAGGCGCTGGAGGACTTCCTGTCCGGGCCCGACGTGCTCGCCGACGGCGGCGTCTCGGCGGCCGCCGAGATCCGCGCGCTGCGCAACGACTACCCGGACACCCACCGGCGCACGCCGGAGGACATCGGGGTCGACCGGGCGCGGACGATGCCGATCGTGCGGGACGCGGGCACCCCGTCGCTGATGATGGCCACCCTGGCCAAGCGGCTGGTCTACCTGATCCTCGGGCGCAACCTGGGCGAGGTCGCGGTCTCGGCGAAGGACGCCAACTGGTGGCACGTGTCGCGGTTCAACACCGTGGTGGTGACCGACTCCGCGCAGGACGCGTTCCGGGTCCGCCAGTTCGACAAGGCGGTGCTGATCCGGCTGGCCCGGGAGGGCGCCCAGCTGTTCAAGCGGCTGACCAAGGAGGGCGCCACGGTCCGCGAGGAGTGGCGGGCCGCCATGCCGCGGCTGACCACCCGGGAGAACTGGGAGCGTTTGTACCACTCCTGAGCGTCACGAATGGCGGAGCCGGCCCGTACCCTCCGGGCCGGCTCCGCCGTTTTGCCGCCCTGGTGTGGGGGTTGCGACCACTCCCGGGCTAAGGGACCCTTCGTAGGTGAGTGAGCTCAATGGTGACCAGCCCGTCTCTGTAGCCCTCGAACTCGATGAAGCCGGTGTCTCGGTGGATCTTCCCCGCCCGCCGCACGAGGGTGACCAGGTCTACGGCGTGCCCTACCGGCCGGTGGAGTTCCGCGACGACGACCTGCCGACCGCTCTCGAACGCTCGGCCGCGTGGCTTCGGCAAACCCAGGAATGGCTCGGCGAACCGGTTGACGTGATCGCCATCCACCTCGACTACGACGACAGCGAGGGCTCGCCCTACTACGACGTGAAGCTGCTCTGCAACGAGGAGGACCTCGCCGGCGCCCCGATCGCCCTGCGCGCCGCGAACCGCCAGGACTAGCCAGCCCTGGCAGTGGTGACGGCGTCCAGCGACGCCGGGTGCGAGTCCGCGTCGATCCAGGAACCGGGCCAGGAGAGCACGGCCACCGCCGAGGTCTTCAGCTCGACCGGTTCGCCACACAGGTGCTCGACCAGTTCGGTCAGCCCCGGGTTGTGCCCGACCAGGATCACCCGGTGCAGCTCGTCCGGAAGCTCGGCCAGCACGGTCAGCAGCTGGGTCGGGCTCGCGGCGTAGATCCGCTGGTCCTCGCGCACCGGCGGGGCCGGGTCCAGCCGGGCCCCGGCCAGCCGCCAGGTCTGCCTGGCCCGCTCGGCGGGTGAGCAGAGCACGAGGTCGACGGCACCGACCTGGTCGGCGAGCCAGGCGCCGATCACCGGCGCGTCCCGCCGGCCCCGCTCGGCCAGCGGTCGCTGCCAGTCGGGCAATGCCGCCGACCAGTCCGACTTCGCGTGCCGCACGACGACCAGGGTGCGCCGGCCGGCCATCAGAACCACCGCTCCAGCACCTGGGCGACGCCGTCCTCCGAGTTGGGCGCGGCCACCTCGTCGGCGGCCGCGAGCGCCTCGGGGTGCGCGTTGGCCATGGCCACCCCGTGCCCCACCCAGCGCAGCATCTCGATGTCGTTGGGCATGTCGCCGAACGCGATCACGTCCCGCGCCGGCAGGTCGAACCGGTCGCACACGTCGGCCAGCCCGGATGCCTTGGTGACCCCCCGCGCGGAGAACTCGATCAGCCCCAGGTCGGTGGAGAACGTCACGTCGACGGCGTGGTCGAGCACCTCCCGGGCGACCGCGACCAACTCGGCGCTGCTCATCCCGTCGTGCCGGACCAGCAGCTTGGTGGCCGGATGACCGAGCACCTCGGCCCGCGGCGCGGCGGTCACGCCGTGCTCGTCCCCCCACGGGTTGCGGTAGCCGTGCTCGGTGACGAACTCCGGAACGGTCATCGCCGTGGTGCTGGCCCGCTCGGCGGCCACCCGGATGCCCG
The DNA here is from genome assembly GCF_035712165.1 of Actinophytocola sp. Taxonomy (GTDB): domain Bacteria; phylum Actinomycetota; class Actinomycetes; order Mycobacteriales; family Pseudonocardiaceae; genus DASYTH01. Next base: position 14,587 of record NZ_DASTBH010000057.1, read on the forward strand.
GCAGCGCCCGTTCCAGAGCGTGGGTCACGTCGTGCAGCACCATCGGATCGAGTCCGTGCGTGGTGAGCACCCGCTCGGAGCCGATGTCGTAGAGCACGGCTCCGTTGGAGCAGACCGCGTAGCCGTCCAGACCGGTCTCGTCCGCGACCGGTGCGATCCAGCGCGGTGGGCGGCCGGTGACCAGAACGAACGGGGTGTCCGACGCGATCACCCTGGCGATCACCCGGGCGGTGCGGCCGGTGACGCGGGCCATCGGGTCCAGCAGCGTCCCGTCCACGTCCGAAGCGATCAGCCTGGGTCTTTGCACCCGGCCATTCTCCCAGGCCGGACTGCGCGACCGCTGAGCAGCGCCCGGGCGCTACCGTGCGGCATGCGTGTTGGCATCGTGATCCTGCCCGAGTACCGCTGGCCGGCAGCCGCGCGGCTGTGGCGTGCCGCCGAGGCCTACGGGTTCGACCATGCCTGGACCTACGACCACATCGGTTGGCGGACGCTGGTCGACGGACCCTGGTTCGACGCGGTGGCCACGCTGACCGCCGCCGCGACGGTCACCGAGCGGATCCGGCTGGGCACGCTGGTGGCCTCGCCCAACCTCCGGCACCCGGTGGTCTTCGCCCGCGCCCTGCTGGCGCTGGACGACATCTCCGGTGGCCGGTTCACGCTGGGCATCGGCGCCGGCGCGGCCGGTGGCTACGACAACGAGGTGGTCGAGGCCACGGAACTGACCCCGCGGCAGCGGGTGGACCGGTTCGCCGAGTTCGTCGAGTTGACCGACGCGCTGCTCACCTCCGACCGGGTCGACTTCGCCGGCCGGTACTACACGGCGGTGCAGGCCCGCTCGGTGCCGGGCTGCGTGCAGCGCCCCCGGCTGCCGTTCGTGGTGGCGGCGAACGGTCCGCGCGGCATGGCCGTCGCCGCCCGGCACGGCCAGGGCTGGGTGACCACCGGGCCGCGCGGCGAGGACTACGCGGGATGGTGGCGCGGCGTGGCGCAGCGGGTCGAGCAGTTCGAGGAGGTGCTCGCCGCGCGGGGCCGCGAGCCGGCGGAGGTGGCCCGGCACATCAGCGTGGACGCCGCGCCGGTGTACTCGCTGTCCAGCCTGGCGGCCTTCCAGGACGCGCTCGGCCGGGCCGGTGAGCTCGGCTTCACCGACATGGCCGTGCACTGGCCCCGGCCGGACGGGCCGTACACCGGGTCCGAGGCGGTGCTCGAACAGGTGGCCGCCGAGGTCCTCCCGAATCGCGGGATGTGATTTTCGTCGGGCAACGGCGGGCGGCTTCGCAGCGTCTAGTACATGGAGGCGGGAACGCCGGAGGGGTACGGGGGACCGGGGGATCGAGGCCTCCGTGCCGACCGGATCGGGAGGATCGGGTCGGGCACGGAGGCCTCTATTCAACCGACCGAAACTGTCACAAGTAGGCTGCGCCCGTGAGCTTGGATGAGAACTACGCCGGTTTCGACCTCGTCGTCGTCGGATCGGGATTCTTCGGCCTGACGATTGCCGAACGCGCTGCCACGCAGCTGAACAAGCGGGTACTGGTGCTGGAACGGCGCCGGCACATCGGCGGCAACGCCTACTCGGAAGCGGATCCGGAAACCGGCATCGAGGTGCACCTTTATGGCGCGCACCTGTTCCACACGTCCAACCAGCGGGTGTGGGACTACGTGAACCAGTTCACCGAGTTCACCGGCTACCAGCACCGGGTGTTCACCAACTACCAGGGGCAGGTCTACACCTTCCCGATGAACCTGGCGCTGATCAACCAGTTCTTCGGCCGGTCGTTCACCCCGGACGAGGCGCGCGCCCTGGTCGCCGAGCAGGCCTCGGAGATCGACACCGCGGACGCGCAGAACCTCGAGGAGAAGGCGATCTCGCTGATCGGGCGCCCGCTCTACGAAGCGTTCGTGCGTGGTTACACGGCGAAGCAGTGGCAGACCGACCCGAAGGAGCTGGCCGCGTCGATCATCACGCGGCTGCCGGTCCGGTACAACTTCGACAACCGGTACTTCAACGACCGGTTCGAGGGCCTGCCGAAGGACGGGTACACCGCCTGGCTGACCCGGATGGCCGAGCACCCCAACATCGAGGTCCGCTGTGACGTCGACTACTTCGACGTCCGCGAGCACATCCCGGCCGGCACGCCGACCGTGTACACCGGCCCCCTGGACCGCTACTTCGACTACTCCGAGGGCCGCCTCGGCTGGCGCACCCTGGACTTCGAGCCCGAGGTACTGCACGACTGCGCCGACTTCCAGGGCACCTCGGTGATGAACTACGCCGACGAGGACGTGCCCTACACCCGCATCCACGAGTTCCGTCACTTCCACCCGGAGCGCGACAGCTACCCGTCGGACAAGACGGTGATCGTGCGCGAGTACTCCCGCTTCGCCAAGGAAGACGACGAGCCGTACTACCCGATCAACACCCCCGAAGACCGCACCAAGCTGGAGCGCTACCGCGACCTCGCCAAGTCCGAGGCCCGCACCAAGAACGTCATCTTCGGCGGCCGCCTCGGCACCTACAAATACCTCGACATGCACATGGCCATCGGCTCCGCCCTGTCCGTGTTCGACAACAAGATCGCCCCCCACTTCGCCGAGGGCACCCCCCTCGACGGCTCCCTGGACGGCTGATCTACTGGGCGGCCGCCTTCCACTGGTCGAACGTCAAGTCGGTGTGCCGCTCGCGGTACCCGCTGATCTCGTGGATGGCGGCCGTCCTCGCCCAGGTCCCCTGGTCGATCTGCACGAACCCGTCCCGCACCAGCGCGGCCTGCTCCGCCCCCACGTAGTACAGCCCGACCGACCCGTCCGGATCGATGGCGATCACCTGACACGGATGGCCCTGGTAGTTCGCCAGCGATGTGACCTCCACGATCCGCTCGCACCGGTCGGTCGGCACAGTCGCGGTCCAGACGCCGGATCCGGCGTCCCAGCCGAACAGGTTGGGGTCCGGATTCTCCGCCGCCCGGACGACCAACTGCACCATGCCGCCCTCGGGGTATGAGTTGACCGGGTACTCCAACCCGTCCACGGTGGCGAAGATCCCGGTTCGTGGCCGCTCCGTGGTCATCGCAGCTCCCTCCAGCCGTAGCCGCTGCCTCCGAACTGGGCCACCGGCCGGCTGCTCCCGTCGGTGCGGAACTCGGTGATCACGGCACCGCCCGGCAGCGGCGCGTACCGCCGCCACCGCACCGGAATCCCGGTATCCGGATCGGCGGTGAGCCCGGTGCCGGTGAACGGCCAGGGGTCCAGCTGCATCCGGATCGTGTTGGGATCGACCCCGGCCGCTGCCGCCGCCTCGATCATGTGTCTGGCGGCCACCCGCACCTCGGTCATGTTCGGTGGGAAACCGGTCTGCGGGTAGGGCGAAGCCGGGGCGCCCAGCGGGATCACCAGCTGTGCCGGCTCGCTCGCCGCGAACTCCAGCACGTGCAACGCCGGCAGGTCCGGCACGAACGGGCTGCCCGGGTAGTCGAGCCGGAATGCGCGGAGCAGCTCTCTCGGCGTGCGCAGCTCGGCCACATCCTGCTGCCGACCGACGATCCCACCGGTCACGCGATAGTCGAACGGCGGCCGCTCACCCCATCGCCCAGCGGAGACCTCAGAGCGCAGGTACCGCTCGAGACTGCCCGGCCGTAGGGGCTTGACCAGCACCGTGTCCGACTCGACCGTGACGACCGTGTGCACCCGCGCGGTCAGCTCGCGCTCGCGCTGGGTCAGAGCACCCGAGCCGGGAATCCGTTCGGTCACACCTTCACCTCACCGAACGTCTTCCCCCGCCAGTGATTGAACAGCAGGTCGCGGTGAATCTCGTGATAGTCGTACAGCTCCTCGGTCGGCACGGTCTTGCGGTATTCGTGCCTGTCGAACTCCTCGAAGCCAAGGCGCTCGGGCTCGATGCTGTCGTGACCCACGTAGTACAGCCCCGCCTGCCCGTCCTCGCCGATCGCGATCACCTGGCACGGGGCACCCTGGTATCGGGCGAACGTACTGACCTCCACCAACCGGTCGCACTCGTCGATCGGGACTACGGCCTCCCACACATCCCACTTCTCGTCGTAACTGAACCGCGGGTCATTCGGCTGCACGCTCCCCGTGCGGGACAACCGGACGGTTCCATCCGACCGGACCGCGTCGGCCCCGAAGCTGACTCCGCCCAGAACCGCGAAGATATCGTTGCGCGGATAGGTCATCGAGTCCTCATATCCGTCCAGCCGCGGGTCTTGTCGACGTACTCAGCCACCAGCACCTTCGTGCCGTCCGGACTGTACTCATAGATGCGGGAGCCGCTCGGAATCTGGTGGTAGGGCGTCGTTCTTTCGGGCACGCCGATCTCACCGTCGACGGTGACGCCGATTCCGGAGTACGGCCACCGGTTCACCACACGCTGGTAGCCGTCCGCCGGATAGCCCTCGTTCCTGGCCACGGCGATCATGTCGTCGGCGGCTTGCTGTACCGCGCCCCAGTTCTCGTGCATCCCGCTGCCTCCCGCATAGGGTGCCCCGAATGGCGCCTGATAACTGGCGTCGCCCGCCGGGAACTCCATGACGTGGATCGGCTGCCTGGTGTCGCGATACGGCGTGCCTTCGTAGTCGAGCCGGTTGCCCTGAATGATCTCGGCCGGGGTATGCAGATGCGTCGCATCCTGCTGCCGCGCAACGTATCCACCGACCTTGTTGGCATCGAACGGAGGGTCTTTGCTCACCGTGCCGGCCAGGTAGGCGTCGAATGTCTTCTGTGGAATCACCTTCTGCATCATGGTGTCCGGGGTGATCTCGATGAGCTTCTGCGCGCGAACCACCAACTCGCGCTCGCGCTGGGTGAGCTGGCCAGAGCCGGCCACCTCGCCGCGCCGGGGTTGGGCAGCCATCTTGCGATACGCCGTGTCCAGCTCACGTAGCTCGCCCGGCGTGAAGTGGTTCTTCAGGTCTTCCCGCCACGACACTGGTCGGCCCGGCCCACCATCAGGTGCGGGTGGACGGCGCGGCGGCCGACCGCCAGGGCCGCCCGGCGGGATGGCCGGGCCGCCGCCACCGGCGGGGCTGGGTGGAGCCGCAGGGGTGGTGGCGCCGGTGGTGCTGGACGGGGTGGTTGCGCCGGTCGGGGAGGGGGTTGGTGGGTGGGGGGTGGTGTCGAGGGCGCCGAGGGCGGCGGCGTTGGTGGTGTCGGTGTTGCGGTAGTCCTGGGCGGTGGTGCGGGTGCTGGCCTGGGCTTGTTCGACCGCACGGCTGGCGCGGG
>NZ_DASTBH010000058.1:0-2976 GCF_035712165.1 Actinophytocola sp.
GAACGACGCGCCACCCTCGCCGCCATCGCCGAACTGGACGCCGCCGAGCTGGCGCAGCCGGTCCGACCGACCGCCGCCGACGCCGGGCTGCTCGACGCCCTGCCCTACCTCACGCTCAACCTCGCCGACGCCCCGGAACCGCTGCTCCGGGGGCTCTTCGAGACCACCAAACTGGAAGTCCGGCTCCACCCGGACAGCGACGACGTCACGATCAGTATCCGGCTGCCCGCCGACCAGATACCCACCATCGCCCACGCGGCAGAAAGGATCACCAACACCATGATCGACGCACAAGGAACGCCTGCTCAGGCAGGCGCTGCTTATGCGGATGCTGTGAGTGCCCCCGGCAGGATTCGAACCTGCGCTCCCGCCTCCGGAGGGCGGTGCTCTATCCCCTGAGCTACGGGGGCCCTGTGCGGGGGGAAGCTTAGCGTATGGGTGGGGGGTTACTGGGTGGGGGCACTCTGGATGGCGAGTACGGCGATGTCGTCGCGGGCGGAGCCGCCTGACCATGCTTGCACAGTTTGGTCCAGGTGGGTCGTTACCTGGTCGGCGGGAAGGCCCTGGCAGTTTGCCAGGGTTTCGCGGAGGCGTTCGGAGCCGAAGAGCTCATCTCCGGCCGCACCGGCGCGGGCTTCGGTGATGCCGTCGGTGTAGAGGACGAGGGTGTCGTGGGGGGCCAACTCCAGCACGTTCTCGCCGAACTGGGCCTGGGGCATGATGCCGACGAGCATTCCGGGGATGGCGACGACCTCCACGGTGCCGTCGTGGCGCAGCACCAGCGGCGACGGGTGGCCGCCGGAGCTCAGCCGCACGTGCAGGGCGCCGCCGCTGCGGCGGGTGATGCAACCCAGGACGGCGGTCGCGAACTTGCTGCCGCTGACGCCGAGGAGGGCCTGGTTGAGCAGGTGGAGCAGCCGCGCCGGGTCGGACTCGACCAGGCGCAGTGCGGCCAGGGCGTGGCGGACGCGGCCGGACAGGGCGGCCGCTTCGGGGCCGTTGCCGCAGACGTCGCCCAGCGTGAACAGGGTGCTCCCATCGGGTTGCACGAACAGGTCGTAGAAGTCGCCGCCGACGTCGACCGGTCCGGCGGACGGGCGGTAGACGGCGGACAGGCGGATTCCCGGCAGCACCGGCAGCGTGGGCGGGTGCAGGGTGCTCTGCAGCGCAACCGTGGCCGCCCGGTTGCGCTCGAACTGGCCGGTGGCCTGCACCGTCCGGCTCACCCGGTCGGCGAACTCGGCCATCAGCCCGCTCTCGACGTCGGCATAGGTCTCCTGCCGCCTGCCGAGCAGCAGAATGCCGGGAGGCGCCGACCCGGGCGCCGGCGGCAGAGACAGGGCCGCCACCTCGGAGTACCGCGTCAGCGGCTCGGCGAAGGCCCGCGGCAGCCCGGCGATCTCGTTGTGGGACAGCAGACCCGCCTGCTTGAGCCCGTCCAGCGCAGCGGTCAGCGCCGGCGCCGACTCGACCGCCGGCCGGCGGATCCGGCCCCGGGTGCACCGCCCCCGCAACGACCAGCGCCACCAGTCCAGCCGTCCGCGCGCGTCCGGCAGCACCAGCACGGCGCAGTCGGCCAGCACCGGAACCGCCAACTCCACGATCAGCGTGGCCGCGGCGTCCAGATCGGTGGCGCCCACCAGCCTGCCACCGACATCGGCGAGAAAGATCGAATCGCCCGGCGAGAAGGACGGCGGAGCGATACCGACGCCCAGATCGTCGGCAGCCGGTGAGGCCGGCTTCGCCCTATGCACGCCACCTCATCTGCAATCCTCCTGACCGTCGCAGGGCCCGGTCAACGTAGCCTAACCGAGTTTGTGCCGACCGCCACCAAGCGTGGGAGGCTTGAAGCCCGAGATCGGTTGAACCGGGAGGGCACCGTGGGACCCGATGCGTTGCTGACCGCCCTCCGGAGTCTGCGCGACGGAAACTTCGGCTACCGGATCGCGCCGGAGGACGCGGCGGTGTCGCCCGAGCTGGCGCGGGTGTTCAACGAGATCGCCGAGCGCAACGAGCGGCTGGTCACCGAGCTCACCCGGATCCGCGGCACGGTCGGCCGGGACGGCCAGCTCGGCGACCGGCTCACCCCCCAGCACCGCGGCGGCTACGCCGAGGCCACCGACGCCGTCAACGGGTTGATCGAGGACCTGACCCGGCCGACCGTGGAGCTCAACCGGGTGCTCGCCGCCGTGGCCAGGGGCGACCTGTCCCAGCGGATGGCGCTGCTGCTGGACGACCGGCCGTTACAGGGTCGCTTCGACGAGCTGGGCCGGACGGTCAACGGCCTGCTCGAGCAGCTGTCGCTGTTCGCCACCGAGGTGACCCGGGTGGCCCGGGAGATCGGCACCGAGGGCCGGCTGGGTGGCCAGGCCGAGGTGCCCGGGGTGGCCGGCACCTGGCGCGACCTCACCGACTCGGTCAACTTCATGGCGAAGAACCTCACCGGCCAGGTGCGCAACATCGCCGAGGTGACCACCGCGGTGGCCCTCGGCGATCTGACCCGCAAGATCACCGTCGAGGTCTCCGGCGAGATGCTGGCGCTGAAGAACACCATCAACACCATGGTGGACCAGCTCTCCGCGTTCGCCGACGAGGTCACCCGCGTGGCCCGCGAGGTCGGCAGCGACGGCCGGCTGGGCGGTCAGGCCAAGGTCCCCGGGGTGGCCGGCACCTGGCGCGACCTCACCGACTCGGTCAACTTCATGGCCAACAACCTGACCACCCAGGTGCGCAACATCGCCGAGGTGGCAACGGCGGTGGCCAACGGCGACCTGACCCGCAAGATCACCGTCGACGTCAAGGGCGAGATCCTCGAGCTGAAGAACACTCTGAACACCATGGTGGACCAGCTCTCCGCGTTCGCCGACGAGGTCACCCGGGTGGCCCGCGAGTTCGGCAGCGACGGCCGGTTGGGCGGTCAGGCCAAGGTCCCCGGGGTGGCCGGCACCTGGCGCGACCTCACCGACTCGGTCAACT
>NZ_DASTBH010000059.1:0-2927 GCF_035712165.1 Actinophytocola sp.
CGTGGACCAGGTCTCCGCGTACGTGGAGAAGCGCTTCCAGACCCAGTACGCGCCGATCGTCGTGGTCGCCGAGGGCGCGCAGCCCCTCGACGGCCAGATGGTGCTGCACAACCAGGAGCTGGACTCGTTCGGGCACGTGCGGCTGGGCGCCCTCGGCGACCACGATGATCGGTGCGTAGCGGGTCTGGAAGCGGTCCTCGACGTAGGCGCACAGGGCCTCGATGTCGAACGGGTGCTCCGGGATGAGGACGGCGCTGGCGCCGCCGGCGATCCCGGTGTGCAGCGCGATCCAGCCGGCGTGCCGGCCCATCACCTCGACCACCAGGGCGCGGTGGTGCGACTCGGCCGTGGTGCGCAGCCGGTCGATGGCCTCGGTCGCGATGTGCACCGCGGTGTCGAAGCCGAACGTGTAGTCGGTGGCGGCCAGGTCGTTGTCGATGGTCTTGGGCACCCCGACCACGCCGACGCCGTCGTCGGTGAGCCGTTTGGCCACCCCGAGGGTGTCCTCGCCACCGATCGCGATCAGCGCGTCGACCCCCTGGTCGGAGAGCACCCGCTTGATCTGGTCGACCCCGCCCTCGTCCTTGTACGGGTTGGTCCGGGAGGAGCCCAGGATGGTGCCACCCCGGGCCAGGATGTCCTCGACGTCGGCGAGCCCGAGCGGGCGGGAGTTGCCCTGCATGGGCCCCTGCCAGCCGTTGCGGAACCCGACGATCTCCCAGCCGTTCGCCTCGATGCCCTTGCGGACGACCGCCCTGATCACGGCGTTCAGTCCGGGACAGTCACCACCACCGGTGAGCACACCAACACGCATTAGCCGATCCTCCATCCCAGGACTCAAGTGGGGCTGGTCTCAGTCTGAACCACTGAGCCGGCCCAAGCGTGCCACCAACTGGATCGGTGCAGCAATCGGCCCCCGGTTAACTCACGGGGAAACCGCGGCGAACGCGTTCGGCCTCGATCACCCGCCACCGGGCCAGGTTGTGCCGGGCGTCGGCGAGCGCGTCGTGCGCGTCCTCGGGCGGCACCGGCAGGGTCGGCTTGCCCACGTCCTCCCAGCGCTGGCGCAACTCCCTGGTGAACCGCGGCAGCACCCGCGGCAGCGCCGGCATGTCCCCCCACAGCTGGGCCAGCGCGACGTGGTCGTAGGCGGCGAACCACGCCCACAGCTCGACCTTCTCGCCGTGCGGGCTCAGGAACCGCATCAGCCGCTCGCGGATCGCGGCGCGGTCGCACCAGGCCGGGTCGCTCGGTGGCGGCAGCTTGTCCAGCACGTGCTCGCGTACCCACTGGCCGGCCCTGGTCGGGTTGAACTCGGTGGACACGGCGTAGAACTCACGGCCGTTCTCGTCGACGACACCGATCGACACCAGGTCGATGGTCGACCCGTCCTCGATGAACTCGGTGTCGTAGAAGAACCGCATCACGGCACTCTAGTGCGGCCGGAGGGACTCATCCCGCCTTGATCTGCGGAACCCGGTCGGCGTCGGAGGACGAGGACTGCGTCGGCACCATCGCGCCGGTGGCGGCCACGCCCATCATCTCCTTGGCCTTGGCGGCGTAGACGTCCACGTACTCCTGGCCGGACAGCTCCATCAGCGTGTACATGACCTCGTCGGTGATCGACCGTTCCACGAAGCGGTCACCGGCCAGGCCGTAGTAGCGGGAGAAGTCCAGCGGCTCGCCGATCTTGATGTGGATCTTGTGCGGCTTCCACATCTTCGACCCGATCGGGTTGGCCTTGTCGGTGCCGAACATCGCCACCGGCACCACCGGAACCCGGGACTCCAGCACCATCCGCGCCATGCCGGTCTTGCCCTTGTACAGCCGGCCGTCCGGCGAGCGGGTGCCCTCCGGGTAGATGCCCAGCAGGTGTCCCTCGCGCAGCAGCCGGATGCCGGTGTCCAGGGCGGCCTGCGCGGCCGCGCCGCCGGAGCGGTCGATCGGGATCTGGCCGACCCCGGTGAAGAACCACTTCTTGAACCTGCCCTTGATACCGGGCTGGGTGAAGTACTCCAGCTTGGCCGGGAAGGTCACCCGGCGGCGCACCTTGAGCGGCAGGAAGAACGAGTCGGCCACCGCGAGGTGGTTGCTGGCCAGCACCGCCCCGCCGTCGGCCGGGATGTTCTCGGCCCCCTCGACCGTCGGCCGGAAGAACAGGTGCAGCAGCGGGCCGATGAACACCCGCTTCATGAGCCAGTACAGCACCGCGAACCGCACCTCCCGTTCCCCTTCACGCCCCGCCGTCGTCCGCCGACTCTACGGAGCCCCAGCGCGCGGGCACAATCCCGGCACGCCCACCGCCGGAAACCCGTAACACCGGCATGGGATACGGAGACTTCGATGTCACACGGTACATAACGGTGAAACACAAGGGGCGTCCCGCGAGTGTGGGATCGCGCACCGGACAACTCACCCCGAGCGGACCATCCATCCGGGTGGCGGTTCGTGCGACGATGGGGCGCACCACGAGCAGCACGGCCTAGTCGCCAGAGGAGGGCCGGGGTGTCCGATCGACCCGAGGATGTCGACGCCGCCTTCGCCGCGATCGTCGCCGATCTCGAACGTGAGGGGCTGGGCTCCGGCCTGCAGGCCGACACCGAACCCACCGACTCGATCCCGGCGCCCGGCGAACCGCAGCCACCCAAGCCGGAGGTCACCACCGGCGAGCCGACCGCCCCGATCGCGGCGGCCTGGCGCGGGCACGACACCGAATGGGACTGGTCCTGGAGCACCGACGAGGAGCACTACGTCCCGCCGGAGCCGCCGCCGCTGCCCAGACTGCGCCCGCTGACGATCCTGGCGCTGGTGCTGGTGGCCGCCGGGGTCCTGCTGCTGGTCTCACCCGGCCTGCTCGGCCTCGACCCCCGGATCGCCACGCCGATCTCACTGGTCGCCCTGGTGGGCGGGTTCGGGCTGCTGTTCCT
>NZ_DASTBH010000060.1:0-8820 GCF_035712165.1 Actinophytocola sp.
CCCCGGCCCGTACGGCTGCCTGGGCACCGGGCTCGGGTACGCGATCGCCGCCCGGATCGCCCGGCCGTCCGCGCCGGTGGTGCTGCTGCTCGGCGACGGCGCCGCCGGGTTCTCACTGATGGACGCCGACACGCTGGTGCGGCACGGACTGCCGGTGCTGATGATCGTCGGCAACAACGGGATCTGGGGTCTGGAGAAGCACCCGATGCAGTTCCTGTACGGCTACGACGTGGCCGCCGAACTGGCCCCGCGCACCCGCTACGACGAGGTGGTGCGGGCCCTGGGTGGGGCGGGGGAGCTGGTGAGCGCGCCGGCGGACATCGGGCCGGCCATCAAGCGGGGTCTGGCTTCCGGTGTGCCCTACCTGATCAACGTGTTGACCGATCCGGCCGTCGCCTATCCGCGCTCCACCACCGGGATCTAACTGCCGTACAACGCCTTCCGCGCCGCGGAATAGGCGTTGTGCACCTCGGCGCCGTCGCCGGTGGGGTCGAGGGTCTGCGTCGGGCGGCGCCAGTCCGGCGGCGCCGGGTCGCCGGAGACCACCCAGGCGGCCTGGCGGGCGGCGCCGAGCGCCACGTACTCGTCCGGGTCCGGCAGGTCGACCGGCACACCGAAGAGTCCGGCGGCGACCGCCCGCACCGCCCCGGACCGGCTGGCGCCGCCGATCAGCAGCACCCGGCGCACCTCGACATCGGTGTCCCGCAACGCCGCCAGCCCGTCGGCCAGGCCGCACAGCATTCCCTCGACCGCCGCCCGGGCCAGGTTCTCCGGCGACATGTTGGTGCCGCGCAGTCCGACCAGGGTTCCGGTGGCGTTCGGCAGGTCCGGGGTTCGCTCGCCCTCCAGGTAGGGCAGCATCACCAGCCCGCCCGAACCCGGCGCGGCCCGCAGGGCGAGCGCGTCGAGCCCGGCCAGGTCGGTGCCCAGCATCGCGGCGGTCGAGGTGAGCACCCGGGCCGCGTTGAGCGTGCAGACCAGCGGCAGGTACCGGCCGGTCGCGTCGCAGAACCCGGCCACCAGGCCGGACGGGTCCGCGGCCGGGGTCGGCACGCTCGCGAACACCGTGCCGGACGTGCCGAGCGAGACGACCACGTCCCCCGGACGCAGGTCCAGGCCCAGGGCGGCGGCCATGTTGTCGCCGGTGCCCGGGGCGAGCACCGCCCCTTCGGTCGTGGTCCCGGCCGGTTCGTTCGGACCGAGCACGTCGGGCAGGCGCGGGCGGCGCCCGCCGAACGCGGTGTCGAGCACCTCGGGCAGCCAGGCGCCGGTGCGGGGGGAGAAGTACCCGGTGCCGGACGCGTCGCCGCGGTCGGTCACCAGCCGGTCGCCCCGGCCGGCCAGCCGCCAGGTGAGCCAGTCGTGCGGGAGCGCGACGGCCGCCACCCGGTCGGCGTTGGCCGGCTCGTTCTCGGCCAGCCAGGCGAGCTTGGTGACGGTGAAGCTCGCGACCGGGACGGACCCGGTCTGCTCGGCCCACCACGCCGGACCGGCGCCGTCCTCGACCAGCCGGCGGGCCTGGCCGGCGGACCGGGTGTCGTTCCACAGCAACGCGGGCCGGACCACCTCGCCGGCCGCGTCCAGGGTGACCATGCCGTGCTGCTGGCCGGCGACCGCGACCGCCGCCACCCGTTCGGTGCTGCCGGCGGTGGCCTGGCTGATCGCCTCCTGGCAGGCCTGCCACCACGCGTGCGGATCGACCTCGGTGCCGTCCGGATGCGCGGCCCGGCCCTCGGCGACGACCGTGCCGGTCTCGGCGTCGGTCAGCAGGGCCTTGGTCGACTGGGTCGAGGAGTCGATTCCGAGCACGAGCGTCATGTTTCGCAATGATTCCGGAAAGCGCGTTCCCTTGGCCAGGTGGCTACCGGGAGTTGAGCTGGCCGGCGAGCCGCTCGGCCTCCTCCTTGGTGAACCTGCCCGAGATGATGACCGTTCCGGCGAGGATCGGCTCCTCGATCGTGGGCGCGGACACCACCCGGCCGTCCAGCACGATGGCGACCTTGGCGCCGACGTTCTGCGTCGTGAAGTCGGCCCAGGTGCGGCTCGCCGCGTCGGAGAACGTGACGGCGATGGTCCATCCGCTCGAGTTCGGGCCTAGTTCGGCCCCGGCCCGGACCACGTCGGCTCCGCTGAGAAAAGCCGGAGCGAGCACGTACTTCTCCGGCAGCGCCGGGTCACAGGTCACCAGCGGCAGCGCCGGATCGACCTTGGCGCGCAACGAATCCGCCGCCGCGCAGTCCAGTGCGTCGAGGGCGGCCCGGGCAGCCGCCGGGTCGGCGAAGGCCGGGTCCTGCCGAGTCGTCGGGCCCGCGGTGGCGCCCGGCGAGCCGGACGGCGCCGGCCGGGGACTCGCCTCGGCCGGCTCCGTCGTCAGCACCTTGCGAAACTCGAGTTGTGCGGGCTCGGCGCGGTCTCCGGTGCCCGCGACCGTCGAGGACCGGCACCCGGCCAGGCCGGCGAGAACGGCCAGAACCGCAAGAACTCTCAGCGCCCGCACGAAGTCATCATCGCGCGGGGGTCTCGTCGTCGAAGATCCGGGTCACCACCGTCCCGTCGCGCAGGATGTAGGCGTTGATCAGACCGGCGGTGCTGTGCGGGGTGGCGAGCACGCCCCGCGGATCGAGCGCGATGGCGCCGCCGGTCGCGCCGAGGGCGGGAATCTTCTCGGTGATCACCCGCGCGGCCGCCCGCGTGACGCTGGCGCCGGTGTAGTCCATCAGCGCGGAGATGTCGTGCGCGGCGACCCCGCGGATGAACACCTCACCGGTGCCGGTGCAGGAGATCGCCACGGTGCGGTTGTCCGCGTAGGTGCCGGCACCGATGATCGGCGAGTCTCCGACCCGGCCGACCAGCTTGTTGGTCAACCCGCCGGTCGAGGTGGCCGCGGCGATGTCCCGGTTGCGGTCGACGGCAACGGCGCCGACGGTCTCGCCGGTCGTCTGTTCTGCCCCGCCGGCCGGCGGGTTCTTCGCCGCGATCAGCGCGTCCCAGCGGCGTTGCGTGAAGAAGTAGTCCTGGGTCGTATAGGGCACTCCGTTCTGCAGGGCGAAGATGTCCGCGCCCCGGCCGGCCATCAGGACGTGCCGCGAGCGCTCCATTACCATGCGCGCCAACGAGATCGGGTTCTTCGTGTTGTGCACCCCGGCCACGGCGCCGCTGCGCAGGTCCCGGCCGTTCATGATGGAGGCGTCCAGTTCCTGCTCGCCGTCGGTGTTGAACACCGCGCCCTTGCCGGCATTGAAGTTCGGGTCGTCCTCGAGTACCCGAACCGCCGCCTCGACCGCGTCCAGGCTCGGCCGGCCCTCGTTGATCAGGGCGTACCCGGTGCGCAGCGCCCGCGTCAGCCCATCGCGGTAGGCCCGCTCCTGTTCGGCGCTGATGCTGCCGCGCGGCAGGCTGCCCGCGCCGCCGTGCACGGCCAGCACCACGTTGCGCACCGCCGAGCCGTCCCGGTCCGGGCCCGCCGGGTCCGTTGCCGGATCGGTCGCCGGCCCTGCCGGGTCGCGGCAGGCCGTCCGGCGGGGTCCAGGGCCGCGGGATCGGTGGAGAGCCCGACGGTTGCCGTCGACCTCTGGTTGGTGGTGGCGCCGGGTGCGGCACCAGCGGCTGAGCCCGACAAACCGAAGGCGACGGTGATCGTCACGGCTGCCAGGCCGACCAGGATTCCCCGTTGTGGCGGAGAAAACATGTGACCGACCTCCTCGAGGGTGTGACTACGGTCCACCCCACTCTTGAGCCGGCCAGCAGGCGGGTCAACGGCCTACTTACGTGTCCTCCTTTCCAGTCCCCGCTTGGGATGCCAGCTCTCGATCACCAGGTGATCGGCGGGTTCGCCCAGCCGGGTGAGCACTACCTCGCTCAGCTCGATCCGGAACCGGTGCGATTCGTCGGCGCGGTGGGGATCGCCCACCTCGTGTGCCAGGCCGGCGATTTTGGCCTCACCGGCCCAGGAAGTCCCGTCGTCGGTCGGATCCACGGTCGGGGAGTGCACCGCGACCCGTGGATCCCGGCGTAAGTCGAGCGCCTTGACCGCGCCCGCCATGCTGCCGATGTAGAGCCCGTCCTCGCCGAACTCGACCTCGGTGCCGCTGATCCGGGGTGAGCCGTCCTGGCGCAGGGTCGCCATCGTGCAGTGCTTCCCCACGGCGAACCGATCCCGTACCCGGGCGGCGAAATCCGGCTCCGCGGCGGCGAGGTCGTTCCACGACGTCATGCGCTGAGCCTGGCACGGACCACCGACAGAAACCCGTTCAGTCGGGGTCGGTGGCCGACTTCTCCGGAAACGACTCGACCAGTTCCGCCATCCACGGCTCCGGCGGGACCGCGTCCGGCCCGACCACCTGAATGGCGGCCAGCACGGTGAGCAACATGCCCGTCGCCAGGAACTCCCGGGCCTCCTCCGGCTGCGCCCCGGTCAGCTCACGGACCAACCGGTAGATCCGGCCGAAGCCGTCCCGCACGACCGGCCCGATCGCCGGGTCGGCGCTGGCCGCGTAGCCGTGCAGCATGACCGCGAGCAGATCCCGGTTGGCCAGCAGGCCGTCGTAGGCCTCGCCGAGCTGGGCCAACTCGGCCGCGCCGGACCCCGCCGCGTCCCGGAACGCCTGCTCGATCCGAACGCAGGCGTGTTCCACGGCGGCCAGGAACAGCCGCTGCTTGGAGCCGAACAGCCGGATCACGTACGGCTGGGACACCTCGGCCAGCCTGGCCACCTCGTCGGTGGTGGTGCCGGCGAAACCGTTGGCGGCGAACGCCCGCACCGCTGCCTCGACCAGCTGCTCGCTGCGCTGCGCCGCGGTCAGCCGGGGCTTGCTCGTCATGGCTGCTCCTCGACATCGGTGCTTGACATGTTATCAGTCGATTACTACCTTGACGCCGACAGGTAGTTATCAGTGAATAACAACAAGGGAGTCGTCATGAGTAGCGCGGTCCTGGAGCACCGCCCCTCGGTCGCTTCGCCGTCCGGCCGGCGCCGGCCGCTCGCCGCCGTGCTCGCGGCCGTCGGCCTGCCGATGTTCATGGTCACGCTGGACAACCTGGTGGTGACCACGGCCCTGCCGGTGATCAAGCAGGAACTGGGTGCCTCGCTGACCGACCTGCAGTGGTTCGTCAACGCCTACACGCTGTCCTTCGCCGCGCTGCTGCTCACCGCCGCGGCGCTCGGCGACCGGTTGGGCCGCAGGCGGATCTTCCTCGCGGGCATCACGCTGTTCACCCTGGCCTCAGCGGCATGCGCGCTGGCCACCGAACCATGGATGCTCACCGCGGCCCGGGCGGTGCAGGGCGCGGCCGGGGCGGCGGTGATGCCGCTGTCGCTGACCCTGCTCGCCGCGGGTGTACCGGAACGCCTGCGCAACGCCGCGGTCGGGATCTGGGGTGGGATCAGCGGTCTGGGCGTCGCGCTCGGACCGGTCGTCGGCGGTGCGGTCGCCGACGGGCTCACCTGGAACTGGATCTTCTGGCTGAACGTGCCGGTGGGCCTGGTCGCCGTGCCGCTGGTGGCGCTCGTGCTGCGCGAGTCGCGCGGCGGATCCGGCCGGCTCGACCCGGTGGGCCTGGTGCTGTCGGCGGCCGGAGTGCTGGCCGTGGTGTGGGGCGTGGTGAACGGCGCCGACGACGGCTGGACCTCGGCCGGTGTGCTCGGGTCGATGATCGGCGGGGTCGTCCTGCTGCTGGCGTTCCTCGCCTGGGAACGGCGGGCGAGCGCCCCGATGCTGCCGCTGCGGCTGTTCCGTTCGCGCTCGTTCAGCCTGGTGAACGCGGTCGCGTTCACCTTCTCGCTCGGCGTGTTCGGCTCGGTGTTCCTGCTCGCCCAGTTCTTCCAGGTGGTGCAAGGGCTTTCCGCGCTGGAGGCCGGGATGCGCACGATGCCGTGGACGCTCGCGCCGATGGTGGTGGCACCGGTGGCCGGGTTGCTGCTCGGCCGGGTCGGGCCGCGGGTGCTGATCGCGACCGGGCAGGCGTTGCTGGCCGCCGCGCTGCTCTGGATCGCCCTGACGACGTCGGTCGACGTGACCTACGCGGCGCTGGTCGTGCCGTTCGGGCTGGCCGGCATCGGGATGGGCCTGACCTTCGCGCCGATGACCGCGACCGTGCTGGCCAGCGTGCGGCCCGAGGCGCACGGCGTGGCCTCCGGCACCAACAACACGGTGCGCGAGGTGGGCGTCGCCATGGGCGTCGCGGTGCTGGCCTCGGTGTTCGCCTCCTACGGCGACTACGGCGACCGTTCCTCCTTTGTGGACGGTCTGGTCCCGGCGGTCGTGGTGGGCTCGGTCGTGGTGGCGGTCGGGGCGCTGCTCGCCCTGTGGCTGCCCCGGAAGGCAACTGGCTGATCTGGTGCACCCGGGCCGCGGTTGATGGCAGGATGGCGCCCGTCCCCAGTACCGGTTGATCATCTGTGAGGAAGTGCGCTCATGTCCGGCAAGTTCGAGCTGTACAACGACGCCCAGGGCAAGTACCGGTTCCGGTTGAAGGCCGGCAACGGCGAGATCATCGCGGTCGGCGAGGCGTACGAGACCAAGTCGGGTGCGCTCAACGGGATCGAGTCGGTCAAGAAGAACGCCTCGAGCGCCGACGTCGTGGACACCACCTCCTGAGGTGATGCGGACCTTGCGAACTCCGGCAGACCGGTTCGCCCGGCTGCCGGAGTTTCCCTATCCGCCCCGGTTCGCGCAGGTCCCCGACGGGGACGGCGGTGAGCTGCGGATGGCCTGGGTCGAGGACGGTCCGGCCGACGGACCGGTCGTGCTGTGCCTGCACGGCGAACCGAGCTGGTCGTTCCTGTACCGCACGATGATTCCGGTGCTGGTCGCGGCCGGGCTGCGGGTGGTGTGCCCGGACCTCGTCGGGTTCGGCCGGTCGGACAAGCCGGAGCGGCGCGCCGACCACACCTACGCGCGGCACGTGGAGTGGGTCCGGAACCTGGTCTTCGACGTCCTCGACCTGCGTTCGGTGACCATGGTGGGGCAGGACTGGGGCGGGCTGATCGGGCTGCGGCTGGCCGCCGAGCATCCGGACCGGTTCGCCCGGCTGGTCCCGGCCAACACCGGCCTGCCCACCGGCGACTTCCCGATGCCGCCGGTCTGGCATCAGTTCCGCGAGGCGATTCAGAACGCGCCCGCGCTGGACATCGGCCGGTTCGTCCAGTCCGGTTGCCGGCGCGAGCTTTCGCCGGAGGTGCGCGCCGGGTACGACGCGCCGTTCCCGGACGACACGTTCACCGCGGGTCCGCGCGCGATGCCCGGCCTCGTGCCGATCACGCCGAACGACCCGGCCGCCGCCGCCAACCGCGCCGCCTGGGCGGCGCTCGCCGCGTCCCCGACCCCGATGCTGGTCGCGTTCAGCGACGGCGACCCGATCACCGGCCCGCTCGCCCCGATCCTGCGGCGCGTCATGCGCGGTGCGCAGGACCGCGCGCACCCCACGATCGCCGGCGCCGGCCATTTCCTGCAGGAGGACGCCGGCCCGGACCTGGCCGAGCACATCGTCGACTTCATCCGCGCCACGCCCTGAACCCGGGGTCAGGTGAGCTGAAGGACGCCCACCCGGCCCTGCGCGCCGGAGGCCCAGCAGGCTCCGTCGCGGGTGCAGTCGACGGTGTCGAAGGTGCCGGTGTCGAACTGGAGCCAGTGCCGGCCGCCGTCGACGCTGAGGTCGCTGCCGGTCGGGCCGACCGCGATCAGCACGGTGGGGAACCACGGATGCCAGGTCACGCCGGACCGGTAGCCCTGCGGCGCGGTGACCGGCTCGGCCCAGGTGCGGCCCCCGTCGCGGGTCAACCCGAGGGCGTCGACCCCGTTCGCCGGGTTGGCGAAGTCGCCGCCGACCGCCACCCCGTTGTGCCGGTCCCGGAAGGCGACAGCGAACACGCCCGCGCTCGGGCTGCTGGCCAGCGGCGTGACGCTCGCCGTCCAGGTCAGCCCGCGGTCCCGGGAGTGCAGCACCCTGGCTTGCGCTCCACCCCCGGTGGCGATCCAGGCGTCCCGGTCGCCCGAGGTGGCGATGCACTGGCCGCTCGCCGCGAAGGCGAACTCGCCGGCCAGCGCGGCCGGCATGCCGGCGTCGGGCAACACGGCCCAGGACCGGCCACCGTCCGATGTGGACAGAACGCGGAACTTGCCGCCGACCGGGTCGGACAGCGCCAGCCCGTGCCTGCGGTCGAAGAAGGCCAGGCAGTCGTAGAACGCGGTCGGCTCGGTGTTTCGGAACGACTCGGTCCAGTGCGCGCCGCCGTCGCTCGTGCGGTAGACCCGGGATGCCTCACCCTCACCGATGCTGAGGATGACGGCGGTGTTCGCGTCGAACGCCTCGATGTCGCGGAACTGCAGGTCCGTCACCCCGGGTGGCGACACGTTCTGCCAGGTCCGGCCGCCATCGGTGGTGCGCAGGACGGTGCCGGCGCTTCCGCTGGCCCAGGCGACCTGCCGGCTGATCGCCGACAGTCCGCGGAATTGGGCCGTCACTCCGGTAGGGGTGATCCGCCAGCTCAGGTCATGAGCCGCTGGGGCGGTCGCCGGTGTCGCGCTCGCGGCGGTGGCCGGGAGCAGCCCGAGGGCGAGCGGCGCGAGAGCGGCGATGATCAGGGCGCGCTTCATGTACGCGAAACCTAGCCCAGTTGACGAGGGCTGGACAGCCCTCACAAGTCGGGCGCGCGCGGCATCACCTCCATTCAGCGCGTGACCAGTCCGGCGTCATAGGCCAGTAGGCCGGCCTGGGTTCGGTTGTCACAGCAGAGCTTGTCCAGCATCCGGGAGACGTAGCTCTTGACCGTGGCCTCGGACAGCGACAGTCGTTTGGCGATCTGGGCGTTGGACAGGCCCA